>NZ_JBEOUK010000001.1:0-452699 GCF_040304045.1 Kitasatospora sp. NPDC094016 | reverse complement strand
TGACTTTTGGCACGCTGTTGAGTTCTCAAGGAACGGACACTTCCTTCAGACCGCCTTCCAGCGGGCCCTCCGGGCGCTTCGTTCTTTCGTGTTTCAAGCCTATCAGATGTTTTCCGCTCCGTTTTCCGGAGTCTCATTCATCGGAATTCGCTTTCCACTTGCCCCCGCTCTCTCGCGGCGACTCCGGAACTGTACGGGGACAGGACCGCCACATGCAAATCGCCCCTGCCCAGGGTCCCGGGCAGGGGCGATCCGCTGTTCAGGCGCCGTCAGACGCGGCCCATCTCCTCGGCGATGGCCGCCACGAAGCCGTCGATGTCGGCCTCCGTGGTGTCGTACGAGCACATCCAGCGCACCTCGCCGGTGTGCTCGTTCCAGAAGTAGAAGCGGTAGTGCTTCTGCAGCCGCTCACTCACCTCGCGCGGGAGGATCGCGAACACCGCGTTCGCCTGGACCGGGCGCACGATCTCGACGCCGTCGATCCCGCGGACGGCCGCCTCCAGCCGGCTCGCCATCGCGTTGGCGTGCCCGGCATTGCGCAGATAGAGGTCGCCGGAGAGCAGCGCCTCGAACTGGACGGAGAGGAAGCGCATCTTCGACGCGAGCTGCATCGAGGTCTTGCGCAGGAACTTGATGTTCCGCACCCGCTCGGGGTTGAGCACCACCACGACCTCGCCGAACAGCAGGCCGTTCTTCGTACCGCCGAAGGACAGCACGTCGACGCCCACGTCCGTGGTGAAGGCGCGCAGCGGCAGGCCGAGCGCCGCGGCGGCGTTGGCCAGGCGGGAGCCGTCGACGTGGACGAGCATGCCGAGCTGGTGGGCGTGCTCGGTGATCGCGCGGATCTCGTCGGCGGTGTAGAGGGTGCCGAGCTCGGTGCTCTGGGTGATGGAGACCGCGAGCGGCTGTGCGCGGTGCTCGTCGCCGAAGCCCCAGGCCTGCTGGTCGAGCAGCTCGGGGGTGAGCTTGCCATCCGGGGTGGGGACGGTGAGCAGCTTGATACCGCCCATCTTCTCCGGGGCGCCGCCCTCGTCCACGTTGATGTGAGCGGATTCGGCGGCGACCACGGCGCCCCAGCGCGGGAGCAGCGCCTGGAGGGCGACCACGTTGGCGCCGGTGCCGTTGAAGACGGGGTAGGCCTCGGCCTTGTCGCCGAAGTGGCGGCGGAAGACGTCCTGGAGGTGGGCCGTGTAGTCGTCCTCGCCGTAGGCGATCTGGTGGCCGCCGTTGGCGAGGGCTATCGCGGCGAGGATCTCCGGGTGCACGCCGGCGTAGTTGTCGCTGGCGAAGCCGCGGACGGCGGGGTCGTGCCGCCGTACCGCGTCCGTACGGGTGAGGTCGGTCATCGGGCTGTCAGCCACAGGTGCTGTCCGTTCAGTTCTGCTGCGGGGCGGTCCCAGAGGCCCGCCAGGTGTCCGGCGAGGTCGGCGGTGTCGGTGAAGCCGGCGAACTTCGCCTCCGGCTTCTCGGCCCGCATTTCGGGGCTGACCAGCGCCTTGATGACCAGGATCGCAGCCGCCGCGGTGGGCTCGCCGTCGGGGGCGGTGGTCTCCTTCTTGAAGGAGTCCGCCATGGCGAGGGTCCAGGCCTCGGTGGCGGCCTTGGCGGCCGCGTAGGCGGCGCCGCCGGCGGTGGGCTTGTGGGCCGCGGCGGCGGAGATCATCGCGTAGCGGCCGGCGGAGCTGCGGACCAGGGCGGGCTGGAAGGCCAGCGAGGTGTGCTGGAGGGTGCGCACGACGGTGTCGTGCAGGAAGTCCCAGTCGTCCAGGCGGGTGTCGAAGAAGGTCTTGCTACCGCGCCAGCCGCCGACCAGGTGGAACAGACCGTCGACGTGGCCGTGCTCGGCCTCCAGGTGGTCGGCCCAGTCGTGGACCTCCTGCGGGTCGAGCAGGTCGATCACCTGTCCGCTGACCTTGGCCCCGCGCACGGCGATGCGGGTGGCGTCCAGCGCGGACTCGAGGCGCTGGGCGTCGATGTCGGCACCGATCACGGTGGCGCCGTCGGCGGTGAGGCGGCGCAGCACCGCCTGGCCGGCCGGGCCGCTGGCTCCGGCGACGGCGATGACCTTGCCGGTCAGCGGGGACTTGGTGGTCGTGGTCACGCGGCGGCTCCCTGGATACCGGTGCCGGTGATGCCGGCGGTGGCGGCGATGACGCCGCCGAGCTTCTTGGACAAGGCCTCGTAGAACATGCTCAGCGGGAACTCGTCCGGGAGCACCGCGTCGCACAGCGCCTTGTTGAGGGCCTTGCCGTCGGTGATGTCGAGCGGCAGCGCCTCGGGGCCCTTCGCCCAGGTGGAGGCGGGGTGCGGGGTGAGGTAGCGGGAGACCAGCTGGTAGGCGGCGATCCAGTGGGCCGGCTTGGGCCGGTCGATGCCGTCGCGGTAGAGGGTCTCGATCTCGGCGCAGAGCTCGTTGGTGACCTGCGGGGCCCGGTCCCAGTCGATGCTGAGGCGGTTGTCGCGCCAGCGCAGCGCGTCGTGCTTGTGCAGGTAGGCGAAGAGCAGCTGGCCGCCCATGCCGTCGTAGTTGCGGACGCGGTCGCCGCTGACCGGGAAGCGGAACAGGCGGTCGAAGAGGACCGCGTACTGGACGTCGCGGGCGTGCGCGTTGCCCTCGGCTTCCAGCTTCACCGCCTCCTTGAAGGTGGTGAGGTCGCAGCGGAGCTCCTCCAGGCCGTACATCCAGAACGGGCTGCGCTGCTTGATCATGAAGGGGTCGAACGGCAGGTCGCCGTGGCTGTGGGTGCGGTCGTGGACGAGGTCCCACAGGACGAAGGTCTCCTGCGCGCGGTCCTGGTCCTTGAGCAGGCCCTCGGCGTCGGCCGGGATCTCCAGGCCGAGCTGCTGGACGGCGCTGGTGGTGACGGCGCGGAAGCGGGCGGCCTCGCGGTCGCAGAAGATACCGCCCCAGGTGAAACGTTCCGGCGCCTTGCGCACGGCGACCGTTTCGGGGAAGAGGACGGCGGAGTTGGTGTCGTAGCCGGCCGTGAAGTCGGTGAAGGTGATCGGCACGAACATCGGGTTGTCGAAGCGGGTCCGCTCCAGCTCGGCCAGCCAGTCGGGCCACACGACGCTCAGCAGGACGGCTTCCAGGTTGCGGTTCGGGTTGCCGTTCTGCGTGTACATCGGGAAGACGACGAGGTGCTCCAGGCCGTCCTCGCGCTGGTCGGCGGGGTGGAAGGCGAGCAGCGAGTCCAGGAAGTCGGGCTCCCGGAAGCCGGTGTCGGCCCACTTGGCCAGGTCCGCGTCGACGGCGGCCAGGTAGGCGGCGTCGTGCGGGAACAGCGGGGCGAGCTCCTCGACGGCGGCGCGGACGGTGGCCACCAGCGGGTCGACGGTGTGCCGCTGGACTGCGGACAGGTCGATCGAGCCGTCCTTGGACTGCAGCGGGCGCAGCGTCTCGACGGCCTCCTTCAGACGCAGCCAGGCCGGGTGGCCGGCGAGGTTCGAGACCGGGGCGTCGGCCGCCGCAGCGAGCCTTGGCGAAAGATTCTGCATCGGGGACTCACTTCGACAGGAGTTATTTCAACGGAGACACCATAAGTACGAAAGGTTCTCCTGTTCAAGGGGGTCGCAACCGACAAAGCTCCGGCGTGGCTCCGCCGAGGCCCTCGCGAGGCCCTGCGGCGCGGGCCCGCCGACCGGGCGTCCGCCATGTGGACAGGGATCTGGATGCTCTGGACAGACGCGCCGTCGGAATGCGAACCTCCCGCCATGCTCCCGGCGGTGATCACGGTGACCGAGTGCCACATCGGCCTGTTCCGGGCGCCCTCTTGTTGTCACGCCTGCTGTCGCGTGCGCGGCCTCTGCCGCCGCTGTCGCTGATTCGGCTCGGAGGGCGCCGCGGACGCGGGCCCGTACGCCGACCATGCCGTGTGTGTTCCGGCGCCGCCACCGGGGGAAGTGACCCGCCGGGCCCGCGGCCGGCCCCGGCCCGCTCCGTCGCCTTCCCCTGCCCCGCCCGTCGCCTTCCCTTCCCCTGCCCCGCCCGGCCCTTCGCATCTCCTGCCCCGCCCGGCCCTTCCTCACTGGAGCCCTGCCATGACCATCCGCAAGCCGTCCGCCGCTCTGCCCCTCGCCGCGCTGCTCGCCGCGGCCGCCGCGCTGACCGCGTGCGCGCCGCAGGACGCCAAGTCCGACGGGGCCGCCGCCTCGGGCTCCCCGGGTGCGGCCGGTACCGCCGCGGGCTGCGCGCCGGGAGCGCTGGCGACCCGGACGGCGGGGACGCTGACCGTCGGCACCGACAAGCCCGCGTACGACCCGTGGTTCACGGAGGACAAGCCGGAGAACGGCAAGGGGTTCGAGTCCGCCGTGGCCTTCGCGGTGGCGGAGAAGCTGGGCTACCCCAGGGAGAAGGTCAGCTGGGTGGTCGCGCCGTTCGGCAAGGCCACCTCGCCCGGGGCCAAGGACTTCGACTTCGACGTCAACCAGGTGTCCGTCAGTGACGAGCGCAAGCAGGCCGTCGACTTCTCCTCCGGCTACTACGACGTGCGCCAGGCCGTCATCGCGCTGAAGAACTCCAAGGCGGCGGGCGCGAAGAGCATCGCGGACCTGAAGGGCGCCAAGCTGGGCGCGCAGGTCGGCACCACCAGCCTCGACACCATCACCAACACGATCAAGCCGAGTGTCCAGCCGGCCGTGTTCGACTCCAACGACCTCGCGAAGGCCGCGCTGAAGAACGGGCAGATCGAGGCGCTCGTGGTGGACCTCCCGACGGCCTTCTACATCACCGGCGCCGAGGTGCCGCAGGCGCAGGTGGTCGGCCAGTTCGAGGGGGCGTCGAAGAGCGAGCAGTTCGGTCTGGTGCTGGACAAGGGCTCGAAGCTGACCGGCTGCGTGTCGCGGGCGGTGGACGCGCTGCGCTCCGACGGCACGCTCGCGAAGCTGGAGAAGCAGTGGCTCTCCGACGCCGTCTCGGCACCGGTGCTCAAGTGAGCGGCGACGCGGTGGCGGCCGGTCCGGCGTCGGTCGCCAAGGGCCGAGACGCGGAGGGCCGAGACGGGGAGGGGCGCGACGAGAAGGGCCTCGACGGCGGCGGGGGCAAGGGGGACGACGACGGCTACCGCCCGTCCGAACGGCGGCTGGCGCACGAGGCGTACCGGCGCGGCCGGGCCCGCCGGTCGGCGCTGATGGCCGCCGGGTCGACCCTGGCCACGGCGGTGGCGCTCTACCTGCTGGTCGTCAACTCCCCCGGCTGGGAGGTGACTCGGAAAACCTTCTTCAACGCCGACTACGCCCGCCAGGCGCTGCCCGAGGTGCTGAAGGGGCTGCGGCTCAACCTGGAGCTGATGCTCGGCTGCGGCGCGCTGATCCTGGTGTTCGGCCTGTTGCTCGCGGTGCTGCGGACGCTGCGCGGGCCGGTGTTCCTGCCGGTGCGGCTGCTGGCCACCGCGTACGTGGACTTCTTCCTCGGGCTGCCGATGATCATCTGCCTGCTGGTGATGATCACCGGGGTGCCGGCGCTGCGGCTCGGCGGGGTGACCACCGATCCGCTGGTGCTCGGCGGGGCGGCGCTGGTGCTGACGTACTCCGCGTACGTGTCGGAGGTGTTCCGCTCCGGCATCGAGTCGGTGCACCCCAGCCAGCGGGCCGCGGCCCGGTCGCTCGGGCTCACCAACGCGCAGGCGATGCGGTACGTGGTGCTCCCGCAGGCCGTGCGGCGGGTGGTGCCGCCACTGCTGAACAACCTGGTCAGCCTGCAGAAGGACACCGGGCTGGTCTCGATCGGCGGGGCGATCGACGCGGTGTACGCGGCCAAGATCATCGCGGCCCGGTCGTTCAACTTCACGCCGTACCTGGTGGCGGGGCTGGTGTTCATCGTGCTGACCATTCCGCTGACGCGGTTCGCCGACTGGCTGACCGCGCGGACGAACCGTCGGCAGTTCCAGGGAGGTGCGGTGTGAGCGGGGACGTGCTCCGGCTGGAGTCCGTGCGCAAGACCTTCGGCGGCCAGGTGGTGCTGCGCGACGTGGGGTTCGCCGTGCCCGAACACTCGGTGACGGCACTGATCGGGGCGTCCGGCTCCGGCAAGTCCACGCTGATGCGGTGCGTCAACCTGCTGGAGGGGATCGACGACGGGGCCGTCTTCCTGGACGGGGAGGAGATCACCGACCCGCGCACGGACCAGGACGCCGTCCGCCGCCGGATCGGCGTGGTGTTCCAGTCCTACAACCTGTTCCCGCACCTGACCGTGCTGGAGAACATCACGCTCGCCCCGCGCCGGGTGCACGGACGGGGGCGGGCCGAGACGGAGGCGGAGGCGCTGGGGCTGCTCGACCGGCTCGGGCTGGCGGCCAAGGCGAAGGAGTACCCGGACCGGCTCTCCGGAGGGCAGCAGCAGCGCGTCGCCATCGTGCGGGCGCTGGCCACCGGGCCCCGGCTGCTGCTGCTCGACGAGATCACCGCGGCGCTCGACCCGGTCCTGGTCGGGGAGGTGCTCTCGGTGGTGCGCGACCTCAAGGAGCAGGGCATGACGATGGTCCTGTCCACCCACGAGATGGGGTTCGCGCGCGAGGTGGCCGACCAGGTCTGCTTCCTGGACGACGGGGTGGTGCTCGAACAGGGGCCGCCGGAGCAGGTGTTCGGCGATCCTCGGGAGGAGCGGACGCGACGGTTCCTCAGCCGGGTCGTCGCCTCGGGGCGGCTCGCGGGCTGAGCCCCGGCCGGGGCGGCGGAGCGTGTGCCCGGTGGCCGCACACCGGGGGGCACCACTGTGCGCCCCGGTACGCGCCCTGCCCGCGCCCCGGCCACAGCGGTGATCGTGGACGGGACGACCGTCCAGACCGCGGTCGGCGGGCCACGCCGCCGCCGGCCGCCCGCCCCCGCCGCCCCGGGAGGCCGCCGTTGCACGGACCCTCGCTGATCAGCTGGCTGCTCGCGCTCCTCACCGCCACCGCCGGGGCCTACTGCCTCACCCGGCTACGCCACTCCCCCTGCGCCACCGACACCACCCACCACTTCGGCGCCCGCCGCCTGCTCGCCCGGGAGTCCGATGCCGCCGAGGCCCTGATGGGGCTCGGCATGGCCGCCATGGCCGTGACCGGCGGCGCCGTCCCGGCCACCGTCTGGGCCTGGATGTTCGGCCTCCCCGCCGCCGCCTTCCTGCTCGCCGCCGTACGCGCCCCGGCCCGCCGGGCACACCGGCTGCACCACGCGATCGGCGCGCTCGCCATGACGTACATGGCGCTCGCGATGACCGCCACCCCCGGCCATCACCACCACGCCGCCGACGCGGGCACGCCACTGCTGACCGGCTCCCTCCTGCTCTACTTCGGCGCCTACTCCCTGTGGGTCGGCACCCGGCTCCTGCACACCCCCTCCGGGACCATGGCACTCGGCACCGCCGGGCTGCCCCGGGCCTGCCGGCTCACCATGGGCATCGGCATGTTCGCCATGCTCCTGACCATGTGAGCCCGGATCGATCCAAGACCCCATCCCTGACGTGGCGTTGGTCACTGGCCGGTCGAAAGCCGTTCCTCCGGACGTCATCAGCGCATAGGTTGGCAGGGAGCGCGTTGTCGCGTTCCGTGCGTACTCGGGGAGCCCATACGATGACTGCCCTGATCGGCCTGCTGCTGCTCGGACTGCTGCTCTCGACCGTCGCGCCCCGGCTGCTGGCCCGGGCCCGCTGGGCGGAGCGCGAACCGGTGCTGGCACTGCTGGCATGGCAGTGCCTGGTGGTGGCCGTGCTGCTGTGCTGCGTCCTGGGCCTGCTGCTGGCCGCCTCCGCCGCGCTGCCCGAACTGCGCGCCCTGGTGTTCTCGGGCGCCCCGCACGGCGTCGAGGCCGCGTACGGCCTCCAGGACGCCGAGGGCTGGGGCCGGCTGTGCGCCGCGGTGCTGGCGGCGGGCGGCCTGCAGACGGTGCTGGCGCTCACCCGCGAAGTCCGTTCCGCGAAGGCGATCCGCGACCACCGGCATGCTCAACTGACTGTCCGCGCTCCGGAGTTGCCCGAGGCCATCGCGGCCGCACGCAGTCGCCGGGAGCGGCTGGTGGTGCTGGAGAACGTCCGCCCGCAGGCGTGGTCGCTGCCCGGCCCGGACTCCCGCCTGGTGGTCACCACCGGTGCCCTCCAGCAGCTGACCGACCGGGAGCTGGCCGCCGTCCTGAGCCACGAGCGCGGGCACGTCCGGGCCCGGCACCACTGGCTCCAGCAGTGCGCGCAGGCGCTCGCCTCCGGCTTCCCTGGAGTCGGCGTGTTCAGCGCCTTCCGGGCCCAGGTGGAGGAGTTGGTGGAGCTGGCGGCCGACGACCGGGCGGCGCGCCGGCACGGCCGGCACACCACCGCCCTCGCGCTGGCCGAACTCAACCTGGACCGCGGCGTGTTCGGCTCCTGCCCGCCCGGTCTGGCACAGTCCCCGCGGCGGGTGGACCGGCTGCTCGCGGGCCGTCCGCGACTGTCCGTGCCACACCGGCTGCGCCTCACCGTCGCCGCCCTCGCCGCACCTGCCGCGGCCGTCCTGCTGGCCGTCGCCCCGGGGCTGACCTCGCTCCTCTGAGAAGGCCCCCGGCCCCTCCGGAAAGGTCCAACCCAGCGGCCGACCCCCCGAGTTGACAACAGGTCAGCCTGTCGGCGGCTCCCCCAGCGGCCCGAGCGGGGTGCCGAGGGTCAGTTCGAGCACCTCGCGATGGAGCGGCCTGGCCTGCTCGTACCGCTCCCGACCGGCCCCGGTCAGGGTGATCACGATGGCCCGCCGGTCGCTCTCACACATGGCCCGGGTGACCAGTCCCCCCTTCTCCAAACGGGCGATCACCCGGGACAGCGCGCTCTGGCTGAGGTGGACGGTGTGGGCCAGTTCCTGCGCCCGCAGCGCATGACCGCCGCCCTGGCACCCCTCCACCAGGCGCTCCAGCACCTCGAACTCGCTCACGCCCAGCCCGCACTTGTCACCCAGCTCGCGATCGAGCATGCAGGCCGTGGCGGCATGCCGGGCCAGCAGGTCGCGCCATTGCGCGACGAGACCGGCCTCCGCCGGGGAGTCGAGATCAGCCACGGTGCCACCCTAGCATGTGCGCCGTAAAATTATGTGTTCACATCTTATTCATTTGCATTGAATGCACGCGCATGTACTGTCCTCCCCATGACCACCGCGACCGCCACGTCACCCGACGCCCCGTCAACCAGCGGGCTGAGCTGGACACCCCGCCTCTGGGGCACCCTGATCGTGCTCTGCGCCGCCATGTTCCTGGACGCCCTGGACGTCTCCATGGTCGGCGTCGCCCTTCCGTCCATCGGCTCCGAGCTGCACCTCTCCACCTCCGCCCTGCAATGGGTGGTCTCCGGCTACGTGCTCGGCTACGGCGGCCTGCTGCTGCTCGGCGGCCGTGCCGCCGACCTGCTCGGCCGCCGCCGGGTCTTCCTGGTCGCTCTGGGCGTCTTCGCCGCCGCCTCACTGCTCGGCGGCCTGGTCGACGACGGCGGGCTGCTGATCGCCGCCCGCTTCCTCAAGGGCGTCAGCGCCGCCTTCACCGCCCCCGCCGGCCTGTCGATCATCACCACGACCTTCGCCGAGGGCCCCGCCCGCAACCGGGCGCTGTCGATCTACACCACCTGCGGCGCCAGCGGCTTCTCGCTCGGCCTGGTGCTCAGCGGCCTGCTCACCTCGGTCGGCTGGCGCTGGACGTTCCTGATGCCCGTTCCGGTCGCGCTGCTCGCCCTGCTCTTCGCGGTCCGGCTGCTCCCCCGCCCCGCCGAGGAGCGTGCCAAGGGCGGCTACGACGTGCTGGGCGCGATCACCGGCACCGCGACCGTGCTGCTGCTGGTGTTCACCGCCACCGAGGCGCAGGGCGCCGGCTGGCTGAGCCTGCGCACCGTCGGCTCGCTGGTCGTGGTCGCCGCACTGGCCGCCGCCTTCCTGCTGGTGGAGAGCCGCACCGCCCACCCGCTGGTCCGGCTCGGCATCTTCCGCAACGGCTCGGTCGCCCGGGCCAACGTGATCGCCTTCGCCATGGCCGGCGCGTACGGCGGGTTCCAGTTCGTCGTCACCCTCTACCTGCAGCACCTGCTGGGCTGGTCGGCGCTGCAGATGGCCCTCGGGCTGCTGCCGGCCGGCGCGTTCATCGCGCTCTCGGCACCGTTCATGGGCCCGATCGTGGACCGCTTCGGCACCGGTCGGCTGCTGCCGATCGGCCTGCTGGCCCTGGTCGGCGCGTTCGCGCTGTTCCTGCGGCTGGACGAGCACAGCTCGTACCTGGGTCTGGTCCTGCCCTCGATGCTGCTGCTCGGCCTGGGCTTCGCGCTGGCCTTCCCCTCGGTGAACATCGCCGCCACCGACGGCGTGGGCGACGAGGAGCAGGGACTGGCCTCCGGCCTGGTCAACACCGCGATCCAGGTCGGCACCGCGGTGGTCCTGGCCGGCGCGACCGCGATGATCACCGCCGGCAGTGCCGGCGGTGACAGCCCGCAGGCACAGCTGGACGGCTACCGGCCGGCCCTGGTGTTCGTCACGGCGGTCGCGCTGCTCGGCCTGCTGATCGCCGCGGTGGGTGCCCTGGTCGACCGGCGGCGGAAGTCGGCTCCCGCGCCGGTGCCGGACTACGATTACCCCCCGGTCGGGTCGAGCCCGGCGCGGACCGAAGTCCTGACCAACCGCTGACCGTAGACCGCCGCCCGGGGCCGGCCCCCGGCCCCCCGCCGTCGGACAATGGCGCCGGCTCCACCAAACCCCCGTTTTGGTGGAGCCGGCCGTCTTCGTACCGGGCGCCCGAGCGGCGCCCACCGGCGCGCGGTTTCACGGTGCGACTACCGGCTCCGCCAGTATATTGGCCCGGAGCCAACGAACGTTCGGAGCAGACACGATGGCACCTCGCGGGGATTCGGTCAATGAGGAGATGCGGCAACGCTCCCGTCGGCGCATCATGCGAGCCACCGTCGAACTGGTCGACCGGCACGGATACGCGGGCACCACGCTGACCGACATCGCCGAGCGGGCCGGGCTCGCCCGCGGGCTGCTCTCCTACTACTTCGACGGGAAACGGCTGCTGATGCAGTCGGCGACGCACCGGATGATGCACCAGTCGCTCTCCGGCGCGCTCGCCGAACTGACCCCGGACGCCACGCCGGCGGCCCGGCTGGCCCGCGCGATCGACGCGGTCCTCACCCTCGCCCTGGAGCATCCACGGGTGATGCGCTCACACCTCGCGCTGATCCTGGACCCGGACTCCGGCGCCTTCGTCCAGGACCCGGAGCAGCAGCAGCTCGGCGCGATCCTCCAGGGCCTGCTGCTCGACTGGGGCGCGCCGGACCCGGCCGCCGAGCACGCGGTGCTGCGCAGCGCGCTGATGGGCGGCTGCATCGGGGTGCTGCTGCCGGGCGCCGAACTCCCGCTGGCACCCATCCGGGCCGACCTGTTCCGCCGCTACGACCTGCCCTGGGAGCTGGGCACCCCGCCGCAGGCACTGCCGCCGGAACGCGAACGGCCGCCGGCCCGCGGCTGACGGCGGGTGGACGGCGGCTCGGTGTCCGGGCGACCGATCGCGGGCGCCGGACCCGTACGCTCCGCTGGGAGTTCCCCTCAGCGCTCCTTGAGGATCGAGGCCAGCAGGTCCACGGTCCGCTCGGGCGTGAGGCTGTCCACGCAGAGCCGCTCCATGACCTGGATGTACGCGTCGACGTCGTCCCGCTTGTCGAGGTACAGCGCGCTGGTGAGTTGCTCCAGGTAAACGACGTCCGCGAGGTCCTGTTCGGGGAAGCGCAGGATCGTGAACGCCCCGGACTCCCCCGCGTGCGCGCCGAATCGGAACGGCATCACCTGGATCACGACGTTGGCCTGCTCGGCGACGTCGATCAGGTACTGCACCTGGCCGCGCATCACCTTGGGCCCGCCG
Source organism: Kitasatospora sp. NPDC094016 (assembly GCF_040304045.1). Taxonomy (NCBI): domain Bacteria; kingdom Bacillati; phylum Actinomycetota; class Actinomycetes; order Kitasatosporales; family Streptomycetaceae; genus Kitasatospora; species Kitasatospora sp. NPDC094016. Next base: position 440,873 of record NZ_JBEOUK010000001.1, on the reverse strand, counting down.
ACGGGGCGGCGCAGAGCGGCCTCGTCGATCACGGCCCACAGTCGCGGGCTGGCGCCCTCGGTCAGCAGCTTCTGGCGACGCAGGCGGAGGCTGACCCGCCGCTCGATCTCCTCCTCGCTGACGACCGGCCGACTCTGTCCGAAAACCGCCCGTGCGTACTCCTCGGACTGCAGCAGTCCGGGGATGAACTGCACCTCGTAGGTGCGGATCAGCTGGGCGGCCTCCTCCAGGCCGACGTAGGTCTGGAACCAGCCCGGCAGCACGTCGTTGAAGCTGTGCCACCAGCCGGACTTGTTGGCCTCGCGGACCAGCCCGAGCAGTGCCTCCCGCTCCAGGCCGTCGTCCACGCCGTAGAGGCTGAGCAGGTCGGCGACATCGCGCTCCTTGAAGCTGACGCGGCCGAGTTCCATGCGGCTGATCTTGGACTCCGAGGCCCTGATCGCGTAGCCGGCGTCCTCGCGCGTGATGCCACGCGTCTCACGCAGGCGACGCAGCTGAGAACCGAGGAGGATCCGGCGGACCATCGAGCCGCCGCCCGGCTGAACTGTGGTCATGCGGTCGAAACCTCCACCTTGGGCAAACAGCGCACAGTCTGCCATCAGTTGAGCGCTCACGGTGCCGATACTGACGGATGTTCCTATCAGTTCCACACTCCACACACCAGGATGCACGTGCATCCGGCGCTTGCATATGCCAATAGTGCGACTGCACGTGAATCGACTCTTGCATCTGCAGTGAGCGCACACCACCATGGTGCACGTGCACCTGCACATCCCTGGCATTCCCGCGGGCTCCGCGTCGACCCCACGCGCGACTCCGTGCACCGACCCGGCAGCGTTCCCCCGCGCCACCGGGGGAACGTGTGCGCGCGCGCTGGTCGAGGGGGCGGCCGAGCGGCCGAGCGAGTCGGAGGTGACCGGCATGACCCCGGCGGGTCCAGCCGTGTCCGCCCCCTTATGGGAGGAGCTCTTCATGAGCACCGGTACGGCTTTGGCGGTTGACCCCCATGTGGTCACCTGTACGCTCGCTCCTCGCTTCGAAGCCGTCAGAACCGCGCGCGACTTCGCCAGAACCTCTCTTCAGCGCTGGGGCCTGATGGAGCTGTTCGACGACGTCGCGCTGGTGGCCTCGGAGCTGGTGACCAACGCACTGCGGCATGCGGTCGGCGCACGGCCCGACCCTGCGGGTGGCGCCCAGGGCGAGTACGACTTTCCCATACAGCCGACCCCCGAAGGCCGGCTGCCGATCCGAATAAGCCTCGTGCACCGCTCTCCCCAGGTGGTCTGCGCGGTGAGCGACCCGAGTTGCATCGGCCCGGTCGCCCGGGAGGCGGACTTCGTCGCCGAGTCCGGCCGCGGACTGCACCTGGTGGAGTCCTTCAGCCGCTCCTGGGGTTGGCACCCGCTGGGCAGCGGCAAGGTGGTCTGGGCCCTGTTCGAGGCGGAGCCGGCCACCGGTTCCGAACTCGGTGGACGGCACCGGCGCTCGGCCTAGCGCCAGGCGGCGCGCGGCCGGCCGAGGCAGGCCCCGGGAGGACCGCACCCCGGGCTCCGCGGGGCGGATCGACGGGCCTGGCACAGGTGCGCCACGGGCCCCGGCTCGGCCCTCAGAACGATTCCCACGACGATTCCCGGGCCCGCCCCCCGGACGAGCCGACCGGACCGACGGCCGAACCGACGGCCGGGCACCCCGGCGGCCCGACCCCCGTCCGCGTCCGGGCCCCCAGCCGTGCGCGGGACCACCCGCCGCACCTGCGCGCGGCCGGCCGCGAGAACTCCCGTCGCGAGAGCACCCGTCGCGCGGCCCCGGACCGGCTCCGGAAAAGACAAAGGCCGTCGCGGTGTCAGCACCCACGACGGCCCCCCGATGGCAGGACGACGGCCGGTCAGACCGCCAGGTGGTCGAACTCCCCGTCCTTGGCCCCCAACAGCAGGGCGGCGATCTCGGCCCGGGTGTAGATGAGCGCCGGACCTTCCGGGAAGCGCGAGTTGCGCATCGCCACATCGCCCCCCGGCAGGGCCGCGAACTCGACGCAGTTCCCCTGGGAGTTGCTGTGCAGGCTCTTCTGCCAGACAACCCCCTTGAGGTCGGCGGCCGCCATCCCGTTGTAGGTGTCGTACGAGCCGTGCGTGTCCTGCGAGTCGTGCATAGAAATCTCCCGAAGAGCTCCGGAGTGGTCGTCCAGCGCGGCGCTCCCGGCACCCGCCGAACGAACGGACCGGCCCCGTACCGGCCCGGCACAACGCCTCACTTGACGCGATGATAGCTGCTGTGCACGTGCATCAGCACGGGACAGTGCAGGTGCACGAGGCCTTTCACCGGCAGTTCCGAACTCTTCACGGACCCTTCTCCTGACGGTACGTAAACGGACATAGCCGAGTGAATCGTCAGATTCTCGATAACCGGCCGTGAGCGGTCCCCCGCTGAATGTTGATCTTCAGACGCCCGGAGTCGCGCCTTCGTGACCCTCCGTCAGGCGACGTCCCGGCTGTGAGACATCTCACGCGCCACAGAGGCAACTCGACGCCCCGTCGGACACGTCAGGGCAACGAGTGGTGATCGCTCGAGGGCTGGGTGAGATATGTCCGGATTGCGGGCAAACCGCCCGGACGGTCACGACGGGAGCGCGGCGCACCCGCCATGACCACGCGAAACCCGACCGGCAGCCGAATGCGGGCCTGACGGGCCGATGTCCTACGATCTCCGGCATGAGCACCGCAGCCATCCCGGGCGCGCCACTGCCCGTCCGCACTCCAGGCTCCCGTGCGCGGGGGCGCCACCGTCGCCCCGAGCGCCCCGAGATCCCGGCCGGATCCCCGGCCCTGGTGCTCGCCGTGCCCGCGACCGCCGGGCCCGAGTCCCGCTCGGTCGTCGAGGAGCTGCTGTCGATCGTCCGCAGCGAGCAGAGCGGCATCCAGACCGCCGTCGGCTACCTCCCGGGCGAAGCCGCCCAGGGCGCCGACAGCGACGACCGCACCGTCGCCGAACTGCTGGCCATGGCCGCCGAGGCCGGCCTGCCCGCGCCGGTCCTGGTGCCGCTGGTACCCGGCCCGCACGGATTCCTGACCGAACTTCACGCCCTCGCCGCCGAGTACGGAGCCCCCGTCACCGACGTGCTCGGCCCGCACCCGCTGCTCGCCGAGGCCGTGCACGTGCGCCTGTCCGAGGCCGGCCTGGCGCGTGCCGACCGGGCCCGGCTGTTCGCCATCGCGACCGCCGCGGACGGCGTCGTGCTGACCACCGTCGGCGGCGAGGAGGCCGCTGCCGCGGCCGGCATCACCGGTGTCCTGCTGGCGGCCCGGCTGGCCGTCCCGGTCGTACCCGCCGCGCTGGATGTGCCGGGCTCGGTCGCCGCGGCCGTCAACCACCTCAAGGAGACCGGCTCCCAGCGCCCGGCGCTGGCCCCGCTGGTGATCGGCCCGGAGGCCGACTCCGAACTGCTCGCCACGGCCGCCGAGGAGACCGGCTGCCCGTCCGCGGCGCCGCTGGGCGCCTACCCGACGGTCGGCCAGCTGATCGCCTCCACCTACCTGGCCGCGCTGCCCGCACCCTCCCCCGAGGCCCTGGCGCAGGCCGAGGCCGAGGCGGCGGAGGCCGCCGGGGGCGCCCACGCCGACCACTCCGGCCGCGGCGGTCACGCGGCTCACGCCGCCGCCGGGGAGTCGGCCGGCCAGTAGCGGTCACCGCACGTGCGAAGGGCCCGGGACGCAACCGTCCCGGGCCCTTCCCGCTTGTCCCGTAAGGGAATTAAAAGGCGAATAGGCGTGATGTCCGTTCTATCCGCATTTGTTCGCCATTGCTCGACGCGCCCCCCGATGGCCACAGTGCGGACAGGCCGCCCTCCCGGCGGGCGGCCCCCCGGGCGGTCCGACCCTCCGTCACCCGCATCCTGAAGCGCAGACAGTTGTGCGCATCCTTCGCCGGGTTGCCGGAGATCGGTCATTTTTGATCATGGCGAGCGAGAGGAACGATCGTTCTCACCAAACCGTGATGCGCGTCACAGGTGTTTGCAGTTTGAACTTAAGTCTGCTTAACGTGCTCCCCGTTCGTGGCCACACGAACCCAGTTCATCCGCGACGCCGAGTCCTGCCGTCGGATGTCCTGGCAGCGCGAAAACGCACCACGGCAGGAGCGGGGGACCCACAGGTAAGTCGCCCTGGACCGTTCCCCGGAACGATCCAGGGCTAGGGGTGAAGCCGCGCCCACAGCGCGGCCGGGCAACTCCAGCCCGAATCCGACAGCTCACCTCGCAGGCGTGGGAGAGGACCGCGTCTTCATGCTGCCCACCAACGGCACCCGTCTGTCCAGCCGTACCCGACGCGTCATCGCCGCCATCGGCGTCGCGGGCGTCGGCCTCACCATCCCCTGCCTCACCTCCGGCACCGCCTCCGCCGCCTCCGTCGCCACCTGGGACAAGGTCGCCCAGTGCGAGAGCACCGGCAACTGGAGCATCAACACCGGCAACGGCTTCTACGGCGGCCTGCAGTTCACCTCCAGCACCTGGGCCGCCTTCGGCGGCACCGCCTACGCCCCCCAGGCCAACCAGGCCACCAAGGACCAGCAGATCGCCGTCGCCGAGAAGGTCCTCGCCTCGCAGGGCCCCGGCGCCTGGCCGGTGTGCTCGGTCCAGGCCGGCCTGACCAAGGGCGGCGCCGCTGCCGCCGTCGACACCTCGGCCGGCTCGGCTGCCGGCTCGACCGCCACCAAGCCCGCCGCGAAGCCGGCCGCCCCGGCCGCCAAGCCCGCGCAGACCCAGGCCCCGGCCCCGAAGCCCGCCAAGCCGGCCGCACCGGCCCAGGACCAGGCGCAGAAGGGCCAGAACCAGGCCCAGAACAGCGCCCAGCCCCAGACCGACGACTACACCGTGGCCTCCGGCGACTGGCTGTCCTCGATCGCCGACAAGCACAACCTCCAGGGCGGCTGGCAGCGGCTGTACGAGCTCAACCGCGGCACCCTGACCGAGGGCCCGGACTCCATCTACCCGGGTCAGCGCCTCTCGTTCAAGGACGGCGGCCAGGCCCAGCAGTCCGGCTCGTCGGCCACGTCCGGCTCGGACTTCACCTGGTTCGACCGCTCGCAGAAGTCCGGCCAGACCTCCGACAGTGGCGCCGCGAACACCAAGCCGGCGGCCCAGCCCCAGGCTCAGCCCCAGGCTCAGCCCCAGGCCACCAAGCCGGCTTCCAAGCCGGCCGCCCAGGCACAGACCCCGGCGCCGGCCCCGGCCGCCACCGGCAGCATGGCCGCCGCGGTCTCCTTCGCCCAGTCGAAGGTCGGCCAGGCGTACGTCTACGGCGGTACCGGCAACGGCGGTTGGGACTGCTCCGGCCTGACCCAGGCCGCGCTGCGCGCCGCGGGCGTCTCCGTCCCGCGCGTCGCCGCCGACCAGGCCGCCGCCAGCACCCGCGTCTCGCTGGACAGCCTCCAGGCGGGCGACCTGCTGTTCTGGTCCAACAACGGCCAGAACTCCGGCGTCTACCACGTCGCGATCTACATCGGCGGCGGCCAGTACGTCGAGGCCGCCAACCCGAGCTCGGGCGTGCGCCTGCAGACCGTCGCCAACTGGGCGCCGGACTTCGCCGGCCGGGTCTGAGCACGACAGCCGGGTGCAGGAGCCGCCCCACGGACCACGAGGGCTGACCCGGCACCCGGACAGCACGCAACGGGCCCCGGAGAGCAGTTGCTCTCCGGGGCCCGTCCGTTGACCGTCCTCAGCGCGCGCAGGCCCCCGTGGACCCGCGCATGACCAGCTCCGGCTGGAACATGAACTCCCCGCGCTGGGCCGCGTTTGCGCCGACCTCCTCCAGCAGCGCGTCCACCGCCGCGGTCGCCATCGCCTCGACCGGCTGGCGGATCGTGGTCAGCGGCGGCTCGGTGAAGGCGATCAGCGGCGAGTCGTCGAAGCCGACCACCGAGACGTCGTGCGGCACCGACAGCCCCCGCTGCCGCACCGCCCGGATCGCCCCGAGCGCCATCATGTCGCTGCCGCAGACGATCGCCGTGCAGCCCTTGTCCAGCAGCGCGCCGGCCGCCGCGTGCCCGCCCTCCACGCTGAACAGCGTGTGGTGGACGAGTTCCTCGGCCTCCTCCTGGCTCCGCCCGAGCACCTCGCGCATCGCCGCCGTGAAGCCCTCGATCTTGCGCAGCACCGGCACGTACCGCCGCTGCCCGACGGCCAGCCCGATCCGCTCGTGCCCGAGTTCGGCCAGGTGCTGGACGGCCATCCACATCGCGGCCCGGTCGTCCGGCGAGATGAACGGCGCGTCGATCCGCTCGCTGTAGCCGTTGATCAGCACGAACGGCACCCCTCGGCCGGTCAGCCGGGCGTAGCGGTCGTGGTCTGCGGTGGAGTCGGCGTGCAGCCCGGAGACGAAGACGATGCCCGCCACGCCCCGGTCGACCAGCATCTCGACCAGTTCGTCCTCGGTGGACCCGCCCGGCGTCTGGGTGCACAGCACCGGGGTGTACCCGTGCCGGCTGAGCACCTGCTCGATCACCTGGGCCAGTGCGGGGAAGATCGGGTTGCTCAGCTCCGGCGTGATCAGCCCGATCAGGCCGGCGCTGCGCTGACGCAGTCGGGTCGGCCGCTCGTAGCCGAGCACGTCGAGCGCCGCCAGCACGGTCTGCCGGGTGGCGGCGGAGACGTTCGCCTTGCCGTTGAGTACGCGGGAGACGGTGGCTTCGCTGACCCCCGCCTGCGCCGCGATGTCTGAGAGTCGCGCCGTAGTCACGGTCCCAGAGCCTATTGCAACCACGTCAGACCGCCCACCAGCCGGTGCTGTCCGGCGCGAGCACGGTCTCGCCGCCGTCGACCACCAGCTCCACCGAGGAGAGCAGCAGCTTTCCGGGCGCCGCTATCCGGACCGGCTCGTCCGTGGTGTTGACGGTGCAGACGAAGGAGCCGCGGCGGAACGCCAGGGTCCCCTCGGGGCCGTCCAGCCACTCCACGGCCGTCCCGGCGCCGAGGTCGTCCTGGGAGCGGCGCACGGCGAGCGCGCTGCGGTACAGCTCCAGGGTGGACGCCGGGTCGCCGGTCTGCGCCTCGACGCTCAGCACGGCCCACTCGGCCGGCTGCGGCAGCCAGGACGGCCCGCCTGCGACCGGGCCGAAGCCGTACGGGGCCTCGGTGCCGGACCACGGGATCGGGACGCGGCAGCCGTCGCGGTAGCCGTCCTGCCCGGCCTTGCGGAAGAACGACGGGTCCTGGCGGACCTCGTCCGGCAGGTCGGTGACGTCCGGCAGGCCGAGCTCCTCGCCCTGGTAGATGTACGCGGAGCCGGGCAGCGCGAGCATCAGCAGGGTGGCGGCGCGGGCGCGGCGCAGGCCGAGCTCGCGGTCGCCGGGGGTGCGGATCTGGGTGCCGAGGCCGGGCGGGTTGGCGAAGCGGGTGGCGTGCCGGGTGACGTCGTGGTTGGACAGCACCCAGGTGGTGGGGGCGTCGACCGGGCGCATCGAGTCGAGCGAGACGTCGATCACCTCGCGCAGCTCGGCGGCGTCCCAACCGGTGCCCAGGTACTGGAAGTTGAAGGCCTGGTGCAGCTCGTCGGGGCGCACGTAGTTGGCGGTGCGCTGGACGGTCGGGGTCCAGGCCTCGGCGACGCCGATCCGCTGGCCCGGGTACTCGTCGAGGATCTTGCGCCAGCTGCGGTAGATCTCGTGCACGCCGTCCTGGTCGAAGAACGGCATGACGTCGTTGCCGAGCAGCTTGAGCTGGTCCGAGCCGCCGAGGTCGGGCAGGCCGGGAGCCTTCACCAGGCCGTGGGCGACGTCGATGCGGAAGCCGTCGACGCCCATGTCGAGCCAGAACCGCAGGATCGAGCGGAACTCGTCGGCGACGGCCTGGTTCTCCCAGTTGAAGTCGGGCTGCTCGGGGGCGAACAGGTGCAGGTACCAGTCGCCGGGGGTGCCGTCCGGGTTCTCGCTGCGGGTCCAGGCCGGGCCGCCGAAGATGGACTCCCAGTCGTTGGGCGGCAGTTCGCCGTTCTCGCCCTTGCCGGGGCGGAAGTGGTACCGCTCGCGCAGCGGGGACTCGGGGCCCTCGCGCAGGGCGCGCTGGAACCACTCGTGCTGGTCCGAGGAGTGGTTGGGGACGAGGTCGACGATGATCCGCAGCCCCAGCTGGTGGGCGTCCCGGATGAGCGCGTCGGCGTCCAGCAGGCTGCCGAACATCGGGTCCACGGCACGGTAGTCGGCGACGTCGTAGCCCGCGTCCGCCTGCGGCGAGGCGTAGAACGGCGACAGCCAGACCGCGTCCACGCCGAGGTCGCGCAGGTACGGCAGGCGGCTGCGGATGCCGGGCAGGTCGCCCATGCCGTCGCCGTTGGAGTCGGCGAAGCTGCGCGGGTACACCTGGTAGATGACCGCGTCCCGCCACCAGCCTCTGGACGCGCCGCCAGTCGCAGGAGCCGGGGTGACCGCCTCGTGGGCGGCGGCGTCGGCGGCAGGCCGGGAGGTGTCGGCCAGGTTCTGGGTCATGGACGGTATCCCTTGGGGACTAGAGGAGCGAGGAGCGTTACGACTTGGAGGCACCGGCGGTCAGACCGGTGACCAGGTGACGCTGCACCAGGTAGAAGAAGGCTGCCGACGGGATCGCGATCAGCACGGCGGTCGCGGCCATCAGGTTCCACTGGGCGTCGTGCTCGCTGACGAAGGTCTGCAGGCCCACGGCCAGCGTGTACTTGTCGGAGCTGAGCATGAAGGTGGAGGCGAACGGCACCTCGGCCCAGTACGTGAGGAAGGAGTAGAAGGCGGCCACCGCCAGGCCCGGGCGGGCGAGCGGCAGCACCAGCCGCCAGAAGGTGCCGAACGGGCTGAGCCCGTCGACCCGGCCGGCCTCGTCGATCTCCACCGGGATGGTGTCGAAGTAGCCCTTCAGCAGCCAGGCGCAGTACGGCACGGTGGTGGTCGAGTAGACCAGGATCAGGCCCAGGTAGCTGTCCAGCAGGCCGAGGTCGGAGAGCATCGTGTACATCGGCACGATCAGCACCGCGATCGGGAACATCTGGGTGACCAGCAGCGACCACATCAGCGGCCGGTGGCCGGGGAAGCGCATCCGGGAGACGGCGTAACCGGTGGTGGCGGCGACCAGGACGCCGAACACGGTGGTGACGCCGGAGACCAGCAGGGCGTTGCCGAACCAGGTGAAGAAGTCCGTGTCGAACAGCACGTGGTGGTAGTTCGACAGCGTGAGCTTGTCGAGGATCGCGCCGGGGTGGAGGTAGTCGGTCTTGTCCGGGCCGAGCGAGACGAAGAGGATCCACGCCACCGGGAACAGCGCGATCAGGCCGGCCACGATCAGGGTGCCGTGGGACAGCGCCCTGGCCAGCGGGCTGCTCTCACCGCGCCGGCGGACCTTGGCCGGCCGGGCGGCCGGGGTCACGGTCGTCGCGGGGGTGGGGAGTTCGGTGGTGGTGCTCATCGGGGGTACCTGCCTTCGTGGGTCAACTGGGTCCGGGGCCTCAGCCGTTGGCCTGCTCGTTGCGGGCGAGCCAGCGCCGGTAGAAGGCGGTGAAGACGATCAGGATGGACAGCAGGATCACGCCGTAGGCGGCGGACTGCGCGTAGTCCCGGGGGATCTGGCCGAAGCCGAGGCGGTAGGCCCAGGTGACCAGCAGCTGGGCGTCGGGCGCACCGGTGCCGAAGAGCAGGAAGATGACGTTGAACTGGTTGAACGTCCAGATCACGCCGAGCAGAACGACGGTGGAGGAGACAGCCCGCAGCCCGGGCAGGGTGACGTACCGGAAGCGCTGCCACGGCGTGGCGCCGTCCATCTCGGCGGCCTCGTACAGCTCGGCCGGGATCGACTGCAGGCCGCCGAGCAGCGAGATCATCATGAACGGCACGCCGGCCCAGGTGTTGACCAGGATCGCGGCGGACTTCTGCGCCCACGGGTCGGTGAGCCAGCCGGGCTCGGGCAGGTGGAGGAAGCCGAGCATGCTGTTGACGACACCGCCGTCGGACAGCATCAGTCGCCAGGAGAAGACGGTGACGAAGGTCGGCACGGCCCAGGGCAGGATGAGCAGCATCCGGTAGGCGGCGCGGCCGCGCAGCTTCTTGTTGAGCAGCAGGGCGAGGCCCAGGCCGAGGCTGTAGTGCAGGCAGACGCAGATGGCCGTCCAGGCGATGGTCCAGACGAAGTGGGACCAGAAGCGGTCGTACGAGCCGGGGCCCCACAGGATGTCGGCGTAGTTGTGGAAGCCGACGAAGTTGTAGCTGGCCGGGATCTCGTTGACGCCGATCTTGCGGGCGACGTTGAGGCTGTTGGCGTCGGTCAGGGTGAGCCAGAGGCCCTGGACCAGCGGGTAGAGCACCAGCGCACCGAGGACCAGCACCACGGGGGCGATCATCGCGTAGGCGTACCAGTGCTTGGCGTAGGAGCGCTTGACGCGTTCCAGCAGGCCCGGACGCTGCTCGCGCTCCGGGCTGCCCTTGCCGGTGGCGCCCTGCACGGCGACTGACATCGATTGACACCTTCTCGGGGGGAAGTCTCGGGGAGAGCGGGTCCGGCCGCCGGGCCCGCCGGGTGGCCGCCGCCGCCAGGTCCCGGACAGGGCCTGGAGCGGCGGCGGCTCGGACGGCCGACGGCGACTACTTGGCGAAGCCCGGCAGCAGCTTGGCGTAGTCGGTGGCGACGGTGTTCAGCGCGTCCTGGGTGCCGGTGCCCTGGACGGCCTTGCCCAGGTTGGTGCCGAGCGAGGAGAACAGCGAGCTGTACTCGGGCAGTTCGGGGCGCGGCTTGGCGCTGCCGAGGACGGCCTGGAAGCCGGCGATGCCGGGGTCGGCCTTGACGTCGGCGGTGAAGGCGTCGGAGCGGGTCGGCAGGGTGGAGTTCTTCTGCGCGATGAAGGCCTGGCTCTCCGCCGAGGTCATGAAGGCGGCGAACTTCTCGGCGGCGGCCTTGTGTGCCTGGTCGGCACCGGCGTAGACGGAGATGTTGTGCCCGCCGGTGGGCGCACCGGACTTGCCGCTGGAGCCCGCCGGGACGGGCGCGATGCCGAGGTTGTTCTTGTCGGCGAACGCGGCGCCCTTGTAGATGTTGGTGATCTCCCACGGGCCCTGGACGATGGCCGCGACCTTGCCGTTGTTGAAGGCGTCCATCATGTGCGCGTAGGCGTCGGTGGTGACGTCGGCCTTGGCCATGCCGGGCGCGGTGAACATCGTCTTGTAGGTCTCGATGGCCTTGACGGCCTCCGGCGAGGTGACGGTGATCTTCTTGCCGGCGGCGTCGACGGTGTCGGTGCCCTCGCCGAACAGGAACGGCATCGCGTAGTAGCCGTCCGCGGCCTTCAGCCAGAAGCCGTCGACACCGGCCTTGTCCTTGAGCGCGGCGGCGTCGGTCTTCAGCTCGTCCCAGGTCTTGGGGGCGTCGGTGATGCCGGCCTTGGCGAACAGCTCCTTGTTGTAGAGCAGGCCCAGGGTGTCGGTGACCAGCGGCACGCCGTACAGCTTGCCGTCGAACTTGGCCTGCTGGATCAGGCTGGGCTGGAAGGCGGAGGTGTCGGCGACGGCCGGGGTGCCGTCGAGCGGCTCCAGGTAGCCGGCCTTGGCGAAGGCGGCGGTCCAGCCGACCTCGGAGCGGAACACGTCCGGAGCGCCCTTGGCCCCCATGGCGGTCTGGAGCTTGTTCTGCGCCTGGTCGAACGGGACGTTGACGAAGTCGACCTTGACGTTCGGGTTGGCGGCCTCGAACTTCTTGACCAGCTCCTGGTAGTTCGGCGCCTCGTTGGTGGCGTTCGAGGTGTCCCAGTAGGTGAGGGTGACCGGCCCGTCGGCCTTGCCGTTTGAGCTGGAGCCGCTGCTGCCACAGGCAGCCATCGAGACCGCGAGGGCCACAACGAGGGCAGAGGCCGCGATGCCACGCCGCATGAGAACTCCTTGGGAGGGTGGGGGTGCCCGAGATCTTCGGAGACAGGCACATAATGGCTGCCTCGTGCCGACTGCACCGTTGCTGCCGTCGGGCTCGGAAGGAAGTTAACAGCGGCGCAATAGCGACGGAAAGTCCTTGCAGCAAGTTTCTGAAAGAAACGGCGATCGTTACGCCCACGTGTCCTGGACGTAGCCGCACGGTAGTGGACAGTCCGACCAAATGTCCGGGTTCGCCCGCTTCAGACCGGTACCGGATGGCCGAGAGCACCACCATCCCTGGCCGGAAACCGCTTGCAGCAGACTGAACGCATGCGTATCAGAGCCGCCATGAGGGACGAACTGCCGCTGCTGTGCGAACTGGAGCGGGCCGCCGGGGCCCCCTTCGCCGCGATCGGCATGCCGGAGATCGCCGACGACGAACCACCGGCCCCGGACGAGCTGGCCCACTACCTGGACGCGGGCGTCGCCCTGGTCGCCGTCCCCGACGCGACCGACCTGCCCCGGCAACCCGGTCCCGGTACCGGTCCGATCGCCGGATACCTGCTCGCCGAGCCGGTGGACGGCGCCCTGCACATCGAACAGGTGTCGGTCCACCCCGACCACGCCCGCCGGGGCATCGGCCGGGCCCTGATCGAACACCTCGCGGCCGGCACCGACGCCCCCGCGCTCACCCTCACCACCTTCGCCGACGTCCCCTGGAACGCCCCCTACTACGCCCGCTGCGGCTTCCGCCCGCTCGCCGACCACGAGCTCACCCCGGGCCTGCGGGAGATCCGCCGCAAGGAGGCCGAGCACGGTCTCGACCGCTGGCCCCGGCTCTGCATGCGCCGGGACCTCGTACGGGACCTCACTCCGGACCTGCGGCAGGGCCTCACCCCGGACGCGCCCGGAGCGCTCAGCTGACGCCCAACCGCAGCACGGTGGTCGAGCGGAACTCCTCCCCCGGCCGCAGCACGGTGCTCGGGAACGCCGGGTGGTTCGGGGAGTCCGGGAAGTGCTGGGTCTCCAGCGCGATCCCGGCGAACGGCCCGTACGGAACGCCGCTCGCGCCGGTGACCGCCCCCTGGAACTTGTTGGCCGTGTAGACCTGGACGCCCGGCTCGGTGGTCAGCACCTCCAGGGTGCGACCGCTGACCGGGTCCTCCAGCAGCGCCGCCCTGGCCGGGCTGCCGTCGGCCGGCCGGTCCCGGAGCACCCAGTTGTGGTCGTAGCCGCCGGGCCCGGCCAGCTGCGGGTGGTCGTCGTGCACCGACTTGCCGATCGGCGTGGCCACCGTGAAGTCGAACGGCGTGCCGGCCACCGGTTCGGTCCGCCCGTACGGGATCTGCCGCTCGTCGGCCGGCGTGTAGGCGTCGGCGTCGAGGGTGAGCAGGTGGCCGAGGACGTCGCCGTTGCCTTCACCCGCAAGGTTGAAGTACGCGTGGTTGGTCAGGTTGACCACGGTCGGCTTGCCGGTGACGGCGCGGTAGGCGATCACCAGCTCGCCGGCCTGGTCGAGGGTGTAGGAGACGGTGACGTCCAGCGCGCCGGGGAAGCCCTGGTCGCCGTCCGGGCTGTGCAGCCGCAGCCGCACCCCGCCCTCGATCCGCTCGGCCTCCCAGATCCGCTGCGCGAAGCCGTCCGGCCCGCCGTGGATGGTGATGCCGCCGCCGGTCGGGGCGAGCGGGTGCTCCTCGCCGTCGATGGTGATCCTGGAGCCGTCGATCCGGTTGGCGTACCGGCCGACCACGGTGCCGTAGTGCCGGGCCGGGCCGAGGATCTGCGTCAGCTGGTCGGTGGAGAGCAGCAGTTGGGCGGGGCGCCCGGCGCGGTCCGGGCCGGTGAGGGTGTGCAGGGTGGCGCCGAGGGTGAGCACGCTCGCCTCGTACGGGCCGGCGGAGAGCGTCCAGCGCTCAATCGCGGCGCCCGCGCCCGAGGGGTCGAGGGGTTCGTGCCGCACGCTGGTGGCCTCGCTCGCCATGGCCTGCTCCTCACTGGCGGTCGCGGGGTGCCGTGACCGCCCCGGTTCCGGGTCCGTCCAGGGGGTCGCCGCGGCGATCCCACGTCTGCGTCAGCCTAGCGACGGCGACCGCGCCGGGAGCACTCCCGCGCCTCCGCGCGCCGCCCGGGCGCCCGCCGCCCACGCGCCCGGGCCGCCCGCGGCTACTCCTCCTCGGGCTCCGCCCCCGGCCGGGTGGCCCCGCGCGGCTGCGTCGGCAGCCCAAGGGCGGAGGCCAGGCCGTCCGGCCCGCTGCCCGCCTTGCGGTAGACCGCGGCCAGTCGACGGTTGACCAGGCTGAGGTGCACGCCGAGCTCGTCGGCGATGCGCTGCGGCGGCACGCCCTGCACCGCGAGGTTGGCGACCTCCCACTCGGGCTGGCTGAGCGTCTCCCGGAAGTCGCGCAGCCCCAGCCGGTTGGGCCGCAGGCCGTAGTTGGCCAGTTCCCGCCGCGCCTGGTCGACCAGCCCCTCGGCCGAGCAGTGCTGGGCCAGTTCGATGCCCTGGTACAGGTACTCCTGCGCGTCCTCCAGCCGTCCGACCCGGCGCAGCGCGGCGCCGAGGTCGACCAGCGCGACGGCGTGCTCGTACCCGGCCGGCGACTGGCCGAGGTACATCACGGCCTGCTCCAGCAACTCGACCGCCTGCTGGCCGTCCTCGATCTGGGCGTTCAACCGCAGCGCGGTGCCGATCGCCGAGGCGGTGCCGAAGGTGCGGGCGTCCTGGACGGCCTTATGGGCGTACTCGCGGGCCCGGTCGGGCTCGTCGGCCGCGATCGCGATGGCGAGGTGGCCGGCCCAGGGCGCCCAGACGGTGTTGTGCCAGCCGCGGGCCTCCAGTTGGGCGCCGGCCTCGGTGAGTGCGGCGGCCGCCCCAGCGTAGCGCTTCTTGGCGATCAGCAGCTTGCCGTACAGCGAGGGCGCGTCGGGCAGCACCATCGCGGTCGCGTGGTACGGCGGGTGGAAGCCGAACTTGACGGCGAGCTCCCAGGCCTCCTCGGTCCGGCCGCGGGCGAGCAGGGTGTCCACCAGGACGCCGACGGCGTCCCAGGCGAGCGGCAGCTTGGGGCCGATCCGCTCGGACAGTCGCAGCGCGCGGCGCAGGAAGTCCTCGGCCTCGGCGAGCAGGCCGCGGCGGAAGCGGGCGAGGCCCATCAGGAAGTACGCGAAGCCCCGGTGGGCACCGCTCCACCCGGCCACCTCGAACTGGATGATGGCGTCCGCGAACAGCCGCTCGGCCTGGGCGATGCGGTCGTTGTAGGTGTAGGTGAGGCCGAGCATGGAGGGCAGTTCGAAGCCCCAGGTGCTGTTGGTCCAGCCGAGTCCCTTGGGCAGTCGGCCGGCGTCCAGGACGGCGTCGGCGTAGGTCAGCGCCTCGGTGGAGGGGGCGCCGCGCAGGGTGAGGTCCCAGGCGCGCATCGCGAGGACGGCCCGGTCGGCGGCGTCGCGGGTGCTGAGGCCGTCGCACATGAGGCCGAGCCGGGTGGATCGGCCGGGCCCGTCGTCCTCGGACTTGCGGAAGGCGTGCCACATGAACGAGGCGGCCTGGAGCCGGAGTCGGCCGGCCGGGTCGGCGGTCTGCTCGGCCTCGTCCTGGCAGACAACCGCGGCCTGGCGCAGTTCGCCGCTGTGTGCGAGCACCTCGGAGAGCCGGAAGGTGGCGTCGACCCGCAGTTCGGGGCGCAGCGGCCCCTCCTCGGGGTCGAGGGCGAGCTTGAGCTGGTTGACGGTGGCGACGGGGTCGGTGAGCAGCGCGGAGCAGCCCAGCTCGTACAGCACCTCGGCGCGGATGTCGTCGGCCGGTGGTTCGTTGAGGGCGCGGTGCAGACAGCGCTGGGCGGCTTCGGGGGCGCCGATCAGCAGGTGTTCGACGGCGGCCCGGCGCAGTTTGCGGACGGTCTTGTCGTCGCCCTCGCCGGAGAAGGTCTCGACGAGGTGGCGGGAGGCGGCGAGCAGGCCGAGTCCGGCGTTCTCGATCTCGGCGGCGGCGACGCCGTGCATGCCGGTGCGGGTGGCCTCCGGCATGGTGTTGTAGATCGAGCTGCCGATCAGCGGGTGGACGAACTCCAGGTTGCCGTTGGGGGTCTGGGTGAGCACGCGCTGCTTGCGCAGCTGCTTGATGGCGTCGCGCGCGCCCTCGGTGGTCTGGGCGCAGATCCGGGTGGCGAGGTCGACCCGGATGTCGGTGCCGAGCATCGCGCAGGCCCAGGCGAAGCGCAGGGTGCCGGAGCCGAGCCGGTCGATCCAGCTCTTGAGGGTCATTCCGGTGGCGTCGACGGCGAGTTCGCGCAGTTGCTGGGAGTTCTCCTCGACCGGTTCGAGGTCCTGGTCGCGGACCTGGTCGAGCAGGGCGACGGCTTCGAAGGGGTTCCCGTTGACGACGTTCCAGAACTCGTAGCAGAAGGCGTCCTCGGCCTTGTCGCCGAGTTCGGCGCGGATCATGTCGGTGACGGAGACCAGCGAGAGCCGGTTGAGCTCGTGCTTGCTGGTGGCGAGGCCGAGGACGGCCTTGCGGTGCTGCTGGATCTCGGTCGGCCAGTCGCTCTCGTCCTCGCGGAAGGCGAAGACGAGCAGGACGGGCAGTTCGCGGGAGCGGACGGCGAACTGGGTGAGCCAGGAGAGCGACTCGTGGTCGCCCCAGTGCAGGTCGTCGACGATCATGACCAGCGGGGCCCGGCGCGGCGCGAGTTGGGTGAGGACGTAGTCGAGGCCGTCGCGCACGCCCTGGGGGTCGAGGCGGCGGGCGCCGGCCTTGGGCCGCTTGAGGCCCATGGCCGGTCCGACGACCTCCTCCCAGGTGCCCATGACCTGGCGGAACTCGTCGGGTTCCAGGCTGGTGAGGAGGGGTTGGAGGAGCTGGCGCAGCACGTGGTAGGGCTCGTTGAACTGGCGTTCGCCGCCGCGGGCGAACAACACCGTGGCGCGGTCGCGGAGTTTGGCGACCCGTCGGACCTCGTGCAGCAGGCTGGTCTTGCCGATGCCGGGGCGGCCGGAGAAGGCCAGCAGTTCGCCGATCTCGGTGCCGCCGGCCGCGAATTCGCAGCAGAGTTTGTCGACGGCCGTTTCGACGGAGCGCAGTTCGGCGTCGCGGTCGCGCAGCCTGACCCTCGGCGAGGTGCTGTCGCCGTCCCGGCCGGAACTTGATCCCGTCCGAAGTTCGTTGTCCTGCTCGGTCACCGTCGTGCCTCCGCCTCGCCACTCGCGTCACAGCCCGTGTCGCTGCTCGCATCACTGCCCGTGGAGCCGAGGTTAGCGCTGCGTGGCACTCACTGTGGGGCATTCGCGCAGGCTGGGGCGGACGGTGAGGGTTCGGACGCCTTGCCAAGGGCAATTGCCCTATACCCCTAACGTCCGATCATTACATCAGATACCCTACGGCCCGCGAGGCGAAGATGATCTTTCGCTACCACCCTCTCCCCGGGAGCCTCGCCGCGTCAACTCCCCCCACACCGAGCGTTCGAACCACTAGTGCCCCCACCCTTCGCCGCACCGGGAGTCCGATGTCTGACGACACCTCACTTCAGATTCCGTTCCCGCACCGCCGCAGCCCGCACGGTCCGCAGGCCACCGCGCTGCACCGTGACTGGCTGGTCCGCCACCCGCTGCTCCCCGACGTCGACCACCCCGGGTACGCCCACTGGGAGGTGGTCGACCTCGCCGCCCTCGGCTACCCCGACACCGGCCCGGACGAACTCTCCCTCGCCGCCGACCTGATGGGCTTCTACTTCCTCTTCGACGACCAGTTCGACGGCCCGCTCGGCCGCCGCCCGACAGAGGTCGCGCCCATCTGCGAGCGGCTGATCGCCGTCCTGCACGGCGCCCGCCCCGACCAGGACTCGCCGGTCGAGACCGCCTTCGCCGACCTCTGGGACCGCAGCGTGCGCGGCATGCCCGCCCGCTGGCAGGCCCGCGCCGCGTACAACTGGGAGTGGTACCTGGCCAGTCATCCCGCCGAGGCCGCCGGCCGCATCTCCACCCGGCCACCCGACCGCGACGGCTACCTGGTGCTCAGACGAGGCACCGCGGCGATGGAGACCATCTTCGACATGGTCGAACGCCTCGGCCAGTTCGAGGTCCCCGCCGCCGTCCTGCACCACCCGGTGCTGCGTCAACTGCGCCAGCTGGCCGCCGACATCCCCTCGCTCAGCAACGACGTCCGGTCGTTCCCGCTGGAGGCCCCGCGCGGCGACGTCAACAACCTGGTGATGATCGTCCAGCGCGAGCGCCGCTGCTCGGCCGAGGAGGCCTGCGCGGTGGTGCTGGAGGAGGCACAGCTGATGGTCGAGCGGTGCCGGGACCTGCACGGCCGACTGCCGGACGTGTACCGGGAGTTGGGGCTCTCCCGGGTCGAACGGACGATCGCCCAGCGGTACGCGGACGGGTTGGTCACCTGGCTCGCCGGCTACCTGTACTGGGAGTCCCGCACCGGCCGCTACCACGCGGTCTGACACCGTCCCGACCGGAGCGCGGAGACACGGCGCGCGCCCCGGCGCGACGGCCGGAACGCGCACCGTCCGTACGAGCCGCGCGCACGGACCGTAGCCGCACCCCGCGCCGGGCGGCTATCGTGCTCGACGGCGGACGCCCCGGCGGGCGGACGCCCCGAATTGCGTGTCCGCACCCTCCCGCCGGGCCGCCCCGCGCCGGGCGCGGCCCGGCGCGCCGCCCGCACCGCCCGGTCCGGGCGGCGCCCGACGTCGCGAGGAGACACCAGAGCATGACGGTCTACCAGCCCCCCGGCACGCCCGGCAGCATCGTCGCCTACCGCTCCCGGTACGAGCACTGGATCGGCGGCGACTGGACCCCGCCGGTGCGCGGCGAGTACTTCGGCGACCCGACCCCGGTCACCGGCGAGGTGTTCACCGAAGTCGCCCGCGGCACCGCCGAGGACATCGAGGCCGCGCTGGACGCGGCCCACGCCGCCGCCCCCGGCTGGGGCCGCACCCCGCCCGCCGAGCGGGCCCAGGTGCTGCTGCGGATCGCCGACCGGATGGAGGCGAACCTGGAGCGGCTGGCCGTCGCGGAGAGCTGGGAGAACGGCAAGCCGGTGCGCGAGACGCTGGCCGCCGACCTCCCGCTCGCGGTCGACCACCTGCGCTACTTCGCGGGCGCGCTGCGCGCCCAGGAGGGCGGCCTGTCCCAGCTCGACGAGGACACCGTGGCGTACCACTTCCACGAGCCGCTGGGCGTGGTCGGCCAGATCATCCCGTGGAACTTCCCGATCCTGATGGCGGTCTGGAAGCTCGCCCCGGCGCTCGCGGCCGGCAACGCGGTGGTGCTCAAGCCCGCCGAGCAGACCCCTGCCTCGGTGCTGCTGTGGGCCGAGCTGACCGCCGACCTGCTGCCGCCCGGCGTGGTCAACATCGTCACCGGCTTCGGCGAGGAGGCCGGCGCCCCGCTGGCCTCCAGCAACCGCATCCGCAAGATCGCCTTCACCGGCGAGACCACCACCGGCCGGCTGATCGCCCGCTACGCCAGCGACAACCTGATCCCGGTCTCGCTGGAACTCGGCGGCAAGAGCCCCAACGTGTTCTTCGCGGACGTCGCCGACGCCTCGGACGCCTTCTACGACAAGGCCGTCGAGGGCTTCGCGATGTTCGCCCTCAACCAGGGCGAGGTGTGCACCTGCCCCAGCCGGGCGCTGATCCAGTCCTCGGTCTACGAGCGACTGCTCGCCGACGGCCTGGAGCGGGTGCGCGCGATGCGCCAGGGCGACCCGCTGGACACCGAGACCCAGGTCGGCGCGCAGGCCAGCGTCGAACAGCTGAAGAAGATCCTCTCCTACTTCGAGATCGGCCAGGCCGAGGGTGCCAAGCTGCTGGCCGGCGGCGAGCGGGCCGACCTCGGCGGCGCCCTGGCCGGCGGGTACTACGTGACGCCCACGGTGTTCGAGGGCGTCAACAGCATGCGGGTCTTCCAGGAGGAGATCTTCGGCCCGGTCGTCTCGGTCACCCGCTTCGAGGACTTCGCCGAGGCGATCACCCTCGCCAACGACACCCAGTACGGGCTGGGCGCGGGCGTCTGGACCCGCAACCTCAACACCGCCCACCGCGCCGGGCGCGCCATCCAGGCCGGCCGGGTGTGGACCAACTGCTTCCACGCCTACCCCGCCCACGCGGCCTTCGGCGGCTACAAGAACTCCGGCATCGGCCGGGAGAACCACAAGGCGCTGCTGGAGCACTACCAGCAGACCAAGAACCTGCTGGTCAGCTACTCCCCGGACGCCGTCGGGCTCTTCTAGTAGTGCTTTGTTAGGAGGCTTGTCGCAGCGTGTGGTTGGGAGTTCTCTGGTGGTATGAGGGCTGGGGAGCTTGCGTTGTGGCGGGGGCGGTTGGAGGAGTTCGCGGCGGAGGTGTTCGCGCCCTTGGCCCGCTGTGATCAGCGGGCCAAGGGCAGTCTGTATCTGCGGGGGTTGTTGCTGGAGGGCCGGCGCAAGTCGATGCAGCCGATGGCCGAGCGCCTGGGGGTCGACCATCAGGCGTTGCAGCAGTTCATGACGTCCTCGACCTGGCCGGTCGAGGACGTCCGGGCCCGGCTGGCCAGGCGGGCGGTGCGGGCGGTTCGGCCGGAGGTGTGGGCCGTGGACGACACCGGTTTCCCCAAGGACGGCAGGGCCTCGCCCGGGGTCGCCCGCCAGTACTCCGGCACCCTGGGCAAGGTCGGCAACTGCCAGATCGGCGTCAGCGTCCACGCGGTCTCCGGCACCGCCTCCTGCCCGCTGTCCTGGCGCCTGTTCCTGCCCGAGTCCTGGGACGGGCCCGAGGCGGCCGGCCGGCGGGCGGCCTGCCGGATCCCCGAGGACGAACACCACCGGCCGAAATGGGCCCTGGCCCTGGAGATGCTCGACGAGCTCGCCGCCACCGGGCTGCGGCCCGCGGTGCTGGTCGCGGACACCGCCTACGGGGCGAACGCCGACTTCCGCCACGGGCTGGAGGACCGCCGCCTGGCCTACGTGCTGCAGGCCAAGGGCGAGATGACCGCCCACGGCGAGGATGCCGAACCGTATCAGCCCGCCTACGGGGGTCTGGGGCCGCGTCCGCTGCGGCGCTACCGCACGCGCCCGGTTCCGTTGCGTGAGCACGTGCTGGCCGCAGGACGCCGGGCCGGGCGGAGCGTGACCTGGCGCAAGGGCTCCAAGGCGGCGATGAGCTCGCACTTCGTCCTGCTGCGGGTCCGCCTCGCCGGCCGTCGTCCCAAGCCGGCCGACGACGGCACGATCCCGCTCACCTGGCTGATCGCCCAGTGGCCCGAGAACGAGGCCGAGCCGGTCAGGTACTGGATCTCCAACCTGCCCGCCGACATTCCCGCCAGGGACCTGGTCCGGCTGGCGAAGTCACGCTGGCGGATCGAGCACGACTACCGCGAGCTGAAGACCCGCCTGGGCCTGGACCACTTCGAGGGACGCTCCTTCATCGGCTGGCACCGCCACGTCACCCTCGTCAGCGCTGCCCACCTGTTCCTCACCGAACAGCGGGCCCTCCCAAAAGCCCTGTCCAGGGCCTGACCTTCGGCCAGGCCCTGGACCTCCTCCAACACCTCATCGCCACCTGGACCGGCCACTGCCCCACCTGCCGACAACCCGTCCCATGGCAGACCTACGACACCACCTAACAAAGCACTACTAGCTAGGCCGCGGCCTCGCGCACGCCGCGCCCTTCACGGGACGCGGATCACGAGACGCGGAATCAGGAACCGCGCAAACACGGAGCGGGAGACCGGTCCCGGCCTCCCGCTCCGCCGCCACTCCCCGTGGCCGCAGCGCGAACGCCCTTCCGGACGTCCACGCTGCGCAACCCTCCGTAGGGCAAAACGCCCATTTCGGGATCTAAGCACATGAATGCGCGATTTTCTCGACGCGCCGCCGACATGCCCGAACACACCCGGCGAACGCCGTAAACAGGACTCCCCGCCCCTCACCCCCGGGAGTCCCGATGACCATCTCCCCCGCCAAGCTCTCCGACCCCACCGTGCGCGCCTTCGTCGCCGCGGTCAACGCGGGCGACCGCGACGCCTTCCTTGCCACCCTCACCCCGGACGCGACCATGTCCGACGACGGCTCCGACCGCGACCTGGCCGAGTGGATCGACAAGGAGATCTTCACCGTCCGCGGCCGGATGGACGTCCAGACCGAATCGGACGGCGGCCACGCCCTGGTCGCCAACTTCACCAACGACACCTGGGGCGAGATGCGCACCGCCTGGCGCTTCACCCTCACCGGCCCGAAGATCACCCGCTTCGAGACCGGCCAGGCCTGACGGATCGGGACCGCACCCGGCGCTACCCGGACAGCCCCGGGCACCCCCGCACCGCGCGGATCAGGTTGCGCGAGCGGACGTCGCCGGTGACACCCGGCTGCATGCCGTTGGTGACGTAGCCGAAGCCCAGCCCGAGCTCCGGGTCGGCGAAGCCCAGCGAGCCGCCCCGGCCGGGGTGGCCGAAGCTCGCCGGGGAGGCCATCGGCGCGGTCGGGCCGTGCCGCCAGAAGCCCAGGCCGAAAGTGGAGTTGACGATCAGCACCCGGTCCGGCCCGCTCACCTCGGGCCCGGCCGCGCGGGTCAGCACCCCGGGCCCGAGCAGCGGCGGCAGCAGCGCGCCGGAGCCGTCCGGGCGGTCGGCGGCGCCGATCAGCGCCGCGTAGAACCGGGCCAGCGAGCGGGCGGTGCCGATGCCGCCCGCGCCGGGGATCTCGGCGGCCTGCACCGCCGGGTCGTTGAGGTCCACCCCGGGGCGCACCGAGGCGAAGGACCGCGCGGTCAGCGAGGCCGGATCCTGGTAGGCGTCCCGGACGGACTGCTTGGGTCGCAGCCGCAGCCCGCTCGGCCCGGTCCGGGCCGCCTCCGGGGCGGGCAGGTCGACCAGCCGGCCGACCCTCGGCGCGGCCCCGGCCGGCAGCCCGATCCACAGGTCCAGCCCGAGCGGCCGGGCGATCTCCTCGGCGAAGTACTGGCCGATCGTGCGCCCGCTCACCCGCCGCACCACCTCGCCGACCAGCCAGCCGAAGGTGTACGGGTGGTAGCCGTGCGCGGTGCCCGGCTCCCAGGCGGGCGCCTGCGCGGCCACCGCGGCCGCCGCGCGCTCCCAGGTCAGCACGTCCTCCAACCGCAGCGGCACGTCCAGCGCGGGCACCCCGGCCTGGTGCGACAGCAGCCAGCGCACCGGCACCCCGCGCTTGCCGGCCTGCGCGAACTCGGGCCAGTAGGAGGCCACCGGGGCGTCCAGGTCGAGCAGGCCGCGCTCGGCCAGCAGCAGCGCGGTGCTCGCGGTCAGGCCCTTGGTGACCGAGCGCAGCACCTGGGCGGTGTCCGCCGTCCAGGGCACCGCCGGTGCGGGCCGCCCGCCGACCTCGGGCCGGGCGTCACCGCCCCACAGGTCGACCACCTTGCGGCCGCGCACGTACAGCGCGAAGGCCGCGCCCAGTTCGCCGTACTCGTGGAAGTTCCGCGCGAAGGCCTCCCGTACGGGCTCGAACCCCTCGGCCGTCTCGCCCCAGATCTCCACCATCGCGCGCCGCCCTCAGCCTGTCCGGTTCCTGCTTTCCCGCCCGCGTCCGATCGCACACGAATCACATACGAATGGCATGCGGCTCACGCGCGAATCGAGCTCGGATCTCACTCGAAAAGCGTTCGAAGCGGGCCCCGAAACCCTAACCTGTCCATCATGACCAACCCTGCCGAAGAACTGCTGGACGTCGTCGACGAGCACGACCGGGTGATCGGGACGGCGCTGCGCGGGGAGGTGTACCGGCAGGGGCTCACCCACCGGTGCGTCTTCATCCTGGTCCGCGACCCGGCCGGGCGGATCTTCGTCCACCGCCGCACCGACACCAAGCTGTTCGCCCCCGGCGCGTACGACATGTTCGTCGGCGGCGTGGTCGGCTCCGGCGAGACGTACGCCGAGGCCGCCGTCCGCGAGGCCGAGGAGGAGCTCGGCGTCCACGGGATCACCCCGCGCCCGCTCTTCAAGTTCCTCTTCCGGCAGGACCGGCTCTCCTGGTGGAGCGACATGTACGAGGCCGAGTGGGACGGCCCGGTCCAGCCGCAGGAGTCCGAGGTCGCCTGGCACGCCTGGCTCACCCCCGCCGAGCTCGCCGACCGCCTCGCCCGCGACCACTTCGTCCCCGACGGCCGCGAGGCCTACCGCCGCTACCTGGACCTCCACGCCGCATAGGCCCGGCCCTGGACGGCGGATAGGGTGGCGCGCATGGCCTCCCGTACGCCGTCGCCGACGGCCGCCCGCGCTGCACGGACTCCCGCCCCGGAGCAGGCCTCGAAGCAGGCACCGGACCGGGCGGCGGGCCGGACGCCGGACCGGGCGGCTGCCGGTGAGCGGCCGCGCCGCAGGCTCAGCGTGGACGAGCGGCGCGAACAGCTGATCGCCGTCGCGCTGGAGCTGTTCAGCCGTCGCCCGCCGGAGGAGGTGTCGATCGACGACATCGCCGCCGCCGCGGGGGCCTCCCGGCCGCTGGTGTACCACTACTTCCCCGGCAAGCAGGCGCTGTACGAGGAGTCGCTGCGCCGGGCCGGGCGGGAGCTCTCGGCGCGCTTCGAGGAGGCCGCCGACGGGCCGCTGTCCGAACGGCTGTACCGGGTGATGGGCCGCTACCTGGACTTCGTGCAGAGCCACGGGCCCGGCTTCGCGGCCCTGCTGCGCGGCGGCTCGGTGGCGGCCAGCGCCGGCACCTCGGCGGTGATCGACGAGGTACGGCGGGCCGCCCACGACCAGATCCTCTCCCACCTGGCGATCCCCACGCCGAGCCCCGGGCTGCGGCTGACCGTCCGGGCCTGGATCGCCAACGCCGAGATCACCTCGCTGGAGTGGCTGGCCGAGCGCTCGGTGCCACTGGAGGACCTGCAGCTGCACCTGGTGCAGGAGTTCGTCGCCTCCCTCACCCTCACCGCCGCCCGGGAGCCGGCACTCGCCGCCGAACTCGCCTCGTTCTTCGCGAACGAGCGTCCTGACGGCCCGACCGGACGCCTGGTGCGGGAGCTCGCCGGACTGTTCGCCGTCCCCGGGATCGCCGAGGCGGTCACCGCGCTCGCCACCGCACCGTCCGGCGAAACGTCCCCGCAGGCCACGGGCGAAACGGCCGCGGCTCCCATCGGGTGATCGGCCGGTTCGGTCCCGACAGCGGGCTCTGATAGGAATGAGCACGGATCCGACGGCACGCCACCACGGCGCGCACGGACCCAGCCGAACCAGCGGACCGCAGACGCAGCAGAGCGGGGGGCTCAACAGTTGACCCAGGACGTCCAGTTCAGCGCGGAGGCCAATCCCTTCGCAGCGGCGGAGCAGGTCTGCGCGACCCTCGGCACGCTCACCGACGCCCTCTTCGACGAGCGCACCTCCCGCCATCCTGCGGCCTCGCTCGGCACCCTGCGTCCGGCCGAACACCCCGCCGCCGAGGCGCTGTTCGGCCTCCCGCTGGCCCCGAACGGCCCGGTGCACGCGGCCGTGGACCGGCTCGGCACGGTGCTCACCGCCGGCACGGCCCGCCCCGGCACCGGCGCCCGGGTCGCCGACCGGGTGACCGCCGCCCTGCACACCCGCTACGGCGGCGGGGCGGTGCGCGGCGCGATCGCCGACCGGGGCACCACCTCGGCCGCGCTGTTCCAACTGCCGGTCACCGGCGAGTTCGCCGACCCCAAGCTGCGCCCGCCGTTCGCCCCGGCACTGGCCGCGCTGGCCGCCGGGCAGCAGACCCGCCGGCCGGTCGAACTGGCCACCGGCGCGGGTGCCGAGGTCCGACTCGTGGTCCCGCCCGGCTTCCACCCGCTGACCTCCCCCGGCGGTCCGGCCGGGGTCTGCTCCCGTACGGTGCCCGCGCCGGCGGGCGGGGCGGACGGCGTCGACCCGGCCACCGCCGCGGCCGCCGAGGAACTGACCGGGCATCTGGCCGAGGTCGCCGAGGAGCTGTTCAGCGGTGACGGTCCGGAGCAGCGCCGCGACTTCGCGGTCATCTCCGCCACCCTCGCCGACCTGGTCCACGACGCCGGCACGGTCTACGCGGGCGTCTGCGCGCTGGACGTGGACGGCCGGGCCTCCGACGCCGCCCTGGTCGTCTCGCTCGCCCGGCACCCGTTGCCGATCACCGCGCTCGCCACCGAGCTCGCCACCGTCCGGCGGCACGCCGAGGTGTGGACGGTCCTGCTGCCGGCCGGGCCGGCCGCCGTCCTGGTCGAGGGACGGACCGTCCCGGTGCCGGGGCCGCTGTCCGCCGACGGGCAGCGCCGCTGGGTGGTCACCTCGGCGGTCGAGGCCTTCGTCCCGCTGCCGGACGGCGGCACCGTGCTCTGCGTCCAGCTGTCCACGGCGCAGCCGGAGGACTGGGACCTGTACACGCGGGCGTTCGCGGAGCTGCTGAAGAGCGTTCAGTTCGGCTGGGACGGGGAGGTGGCCGGCGCCGTGCGCGCGCCCGTGCCCGCCGCGTCTGCTGCCGCTCCCGCTCCCGTCGAGCAGGAGCCGGAAGAGGTGCCGGCGCAGCTGCCGCCCGAGGACTTCAACCCGTTCGCACCCGTCGCGGAGGCCTCCCCGGCCGACGCCGAGCCGCAGGCGGCGCCGGCCAGGCGGAAGGGCACGCCGGTCATGGTGCCCCCGCCGGACTTCAACCCCTTCGCCCCGGAAAGCCTCCCGTCCACCCCGGAGACGCCCCCGGCAGCGGCCGCCCCGGCCACCGACCCGTTCGGCACGGTGACGGCCGACCAGTCGGACCCGTTCGGCACCACGCTCGCGGCGCAGGGCCCGGCCGTCCCGCCGCCGCCCTCCGCACCGCCGGCCGTTCCCGCGCAGGCTGCTGCCGCGCAGGACGCCCCGCGGAAGGGCACGCCCGTCATGGTGCCCCCGCCGGACTTCAACCCCTTCGCCCCGGGAAGCCTCCCGTCCACCCCGGAGGAGACGACGGAGACCGACGCGGCGGAGGCTTCGGGCCCGGAGACCAGGCCGTTCGGCTGAGCCCCGACAACTGCCCCCTCCACCAGGGTCCACCCTGCGGAGGCCGCGACAACGCGACGCTGAAGTCAGGCAGTTGACCGCAGCGGTGGACAACGCCCGGACCCGGAAGGAAGGTTGGGAGGCCCTGCGCCGTCAGCCCGCGCGCCGGGCCAGGTGGACCACGTCCGGTACGCCGCGGCTGACCGGGATCTCGTGCGTGACGACGTCGGAGAAGCCCGCCGCCCGCAGTGCCTCCTCGAAGTCCGCGGAGGGCTGCGCGCTCCACACCGCCAGCACCCCGCCCGGCTGCAGCCGGTGCCAGAGCACCGCGAGCCCGTCGGCGCCGTACAGCCCGGCGTTGGAGTCGGTGACGGTCCAGTCCGGGCCGTTGTCGATGTCGAGGCACAGCGCGTCGTAGCGCGCGCCGTCGGCCGCCGCCAGGTACTCCAGCAGGTCGGTGTGGAGGACCTGGACCCGCTGGTCCTCCAGCGCGCCGCCGGAGAAGGCGCCGAGCGGCCCGCTCCGGTGCCAGTCGATGATGGCGCTCTCGCGCTCGACGATGGCGATCCGCCCCCAGCGCGGCTCGGCCGCCGCGTACGCCAGCGAGAAGCCGACGCCGAGGCCTCCGATCAGCACGGAGGGCTCCGCGGGGGCGCCGGTGCGGTCCAGTTCGTCCAGCGCCGCCTGGATCAGCAGGCGTTCGGAGCGGCCGTCGGCGGTGTCCATCAGGAAGCAGCCGTTGGCGATGATCTCGAAGTGCCGACCGCGCCGACGCAGTACCACCTCGCCGAACGGGCCGTCCCGCCGGTCGAGCGTGACGACGGCCTCGTGAGCGTCCCGTTCGGGCAGTGCGGTGGACATGCGGCTTCCTCAGCGGACTCGGGTGCAGGAGCGTCCCGGCGGACGAGTACCCGCCCGACAATAGCCGAGTCCGCCCCTGCGCCCGTCACGTCGTGACCAGCACCCCGGCGTAGGAGACGCCCGCGACGACCACCCAGGAGCCGAGCCCGAGCAGGGCGAGGCGCCCGCCGGTGCGGACCATGGTCGGCAGGTGCACGGCGCTGCCGAGGCCGAACAGCGCGGCGGCCAGCAGCAGTTCCTGGGCATCCCCGGCGAGGGTGAGCGCCCGCTCCGGAAGCACCCCGGTGGTCCGCAGCACGATCATCGCGAGGAACCCCGCCACGAACAGCGGGACGATCGGCGGGCGGCTACCGGTCCTGACCGGGCTCTTCGCAGGGCCTTCCCCGGACTCCTGGCCGGCCCCGGACTCCTGGCCAGCCCCGGCGACGGCCTCCCCGGCCCGTCGCGCCCGGCGCCGCACCGTGACGGCCATCCCGGCGACCAACGGCGCCAGCAGCATCACCCGCATCAGCTTGACCAGGACGGCCTCCCGCAACGCGCCCGCCCCGCCGGTCTGCGCGGTGGCGACCACCTGCCCGACGTCGTGCACGCTCGCGCCGACCCACCGCCCGAACTCCACGTCGCCCAGCCCGAACGGCTGCTGGAGCAGCGGCAGCACGGCGATGGCCAGCGTCCCGCACAGGGTGACCAGGGCCACCGAGGCGGCGACGTCCTCCTCCTCGCTGCCGGCCGCCTGGCTGACCGCGCCGATCGCCGAGGCTCCGCAGATGGAGTACCCGGTGGCGACCAGCAGCGGCTGGTCGCCCGGCAGGCCGAGCCGCCGGCCGAGCCAGAGGGTGCCGGTGAAGGTGGCCGCGACCACCGCGAGCACCATGGCGACGGTGGCCCAGCCGAGGCCGAGCACGTCGTCCAGGCTGAGCTTGAGCCCGAGCAGGACGATGCCGAGCCGCATCAGCCGCTTGCCGGCCATGGACAGCCCCGGCCGGGCCACCCCGCGCACCACCGGGCGCAGCCCGGGCAGGTGCGCCGCCGCCATCCCGAGCACGACGGCTGCGGTGAGCTTGGGCACGGCGGGCACGGCCGCGTGGACGGCGATCGCGGCGGCCACCCCGGCCGCCGCGAGCAGCAGGCCGGGGGCGTCCCCGCCGAGCGGGGGCAGTGAGCGGGTGCGCGTGGCGCGCTCCCGGATGGTCAGTGCCACGCCGCCCTCACTGCTGCTGGTCGGCGGGCAGCCGGTAGACGCGCCGGATGCTGGTGCCGAGCCGCGCGACGTCCGCGCCGTAGACGTGGATGGAGATGGCGGTGCTGTTGCAGGCGTTGCGCACCAGGTGGATGTCACCGGGCGGGGCGAAGGCGGCGACGGTGCCGGCCGGGCCGGCGACGTGCTCGGTCTCGACGAGGTGGGCGGTGCGGCCGTCGGAGACCAGTCGGTAGCGGGTCTCGCTCTCCTGGCCCTGGTGGACGCCGGCCACGCACCAGGAGACGTGGTCGTGGATCGGGGTCTGCTGGCCGGGCAGCCAGACCAGGGCGACGACGGAGAAGCCGCCGTCCTCCTCGGCGTGCAGGACGTGCTGGCGGTAGCGCTTCGGGTCGCCCTCGCGCTGGGCGGGGGTGAGCAGCGCGTCGGGCCCGTCGGGGTCGGCGTGCAGGTGCGGGGCGAGGCGTTCGCCGACCAGGTAGGCGGTGAGTTCCGGGGGCAGTCCGCGGTCCACGACGGCACGGATCTCGCCGATCAGGGCGGTCATCCGCTCGGTGAGCCGGTCGTTGCCGACCGTGGCTGGGAGTGTCATGCCAGCAGGTTCGGCTGCACCGACCTATCACGTCCAACGAGGGTTCTTAAGCTTCCCCCCAACCTCAGCTTATGAATCGCCCCGGCGAGCACTCGCCGGGGCCACGACTCGGCACCCGATCCGGTCAGCACCCGATCCGGCTCGCCGCCGCCCGCCGCAGGTGGTCCAGCACCAGCCCGGTGGCCGGGATCCGCCGGTGCTCGCGCAGCACGTACGCGCTCACCTGCCGGCGCAGGTGCGGTTCGACGGCCCGCCCGGTGACCTTGCGGTGGCACATGAAGGAGAGCACCAGCGCGGGCATCAGCGCGATCCCCACCCCGGCGGCGACCAGGCTCTGCACCGCGAGGTTGTCGTCCGTGGAGAACACGATGTCCGGCGCGAAGCCCTCCTCCGCGCAGACGTTCAGCAGGTTGGCCCGGCAGCGCGGGCACCCGGCGATCCAGCGCTCGCCGTCGAGGTCGGCGAGCCGGACGGCGTGCCGGCGGCCGAGCGGGTGCCCGACCGGCAGCAGCACGGTGAGCAGGTCCTCCATCAGCGGGATCTCGTCCAGCCCGTCGGGCACCTCGGTCGCGCTGCCGGGGTAGCGGAAGGCCAGCGCGATGTCGCACTCCCCGCGCAGCAGTCGCTGGACGGAGTCCGGCGGTTCGGCCTCCAGCAGCTCGACCCGCACACCGGGGTGTTCGGCGAGCAGCCGGGCCATCGCCTCGGGTATCAGCGTGGCGTTGGCGCTGGGGAAGGCGCAGACCCGCACCCGCCCGGCCCGCAGCCGGGCGAGCGCGGCGAGCTGCTGCTGGGCGGCGGAGAGGCTGCCGAGGATCAGTTCGGCGTGCCGGGAGAGCGCCTCGCCCGCCTCGGTGAGCCGCAGTCCGCGCCCGGCCCGGGTGAACAGCGCGACGCCGACGGTGCGTTCGAGCGCCTTCATCTGCTGGGTGATGGCGGGCTGGGTGTAGCCGAGCTCACGGGCGGCGGCCGAGTAGGAGCCCGCTCTGACGACCTCGTGGAACGTCCTGATGTGCCGCGAGTCGAATACCGGCTCCATGGCCCTCCCCCGGTCGTCGTCGTCGAACCTCCGCAATCATAAGAGGAAATTGGAGATGCCCGCTCTATCCCCACCCGCACCTATGGTTCAGGATCGAACCAGACTTCTCACTGCTGCGCGGACGGCGGCAGCCCCATCGCCACCCCGGCCTTGACCACCGGCGCCCCGCCCCGCATGCTCGGGCTGCGCCGGCTGCGGCGCTCGACCCAGCGGGCGAGCCAGGAGAGCAGCAGGCACATGCCGATGTAGATCGGCGCGATCACGATCACCACGGGGATGAACGGCAGGTCGTAGTCGAGGTTGGTGGCGATCAGCTTGCCCGCGTGCAGGAACTCCTCGTAGGTGATCAGGAAGCCCAGCGAGGTGTCCTTGAGCGCGACCACCAGCTGGCTGATGATGGCCGGCAGCATGGCCCGGTTCGCCTGCGGCACCAGCACGTACGTCATCACCTGGGTCTTGCGCAGGCCGAGCGCGTAGGCCGCCTCGCGCTGCCCCTTGGGTACCGCGAGCACACCGGCCCGGAAGACCTCGGCCAGCACCGAGCCGTTGTACAGCACCAGCCCGGTCACCAGCGCCCACAGCGGTTGCACCTTGAGCGCGACGAAGACGAAGAAGATCATCACCAGCAGCGGCATGGCCCGGAAGAACTCCACCACCACCGCGGAGAGCACCCGCACCACCTTGTGGTCGGACAGCCGCCCGGCCGCGAACAGCGCCCCGAAGGGCAGCGCGAACAGCACCGTCCAGCCGAAGGCCCTGAGGGTGTTGCCGAGCCCGCTCAGCAGCAGGTCCTGGACGCCCCGGTACTCGAAGGGCATCCACTTCCGGTACGTGAACTGGTGGGTGTGGAACAGCATGTAGACGATCCAGCCGATCAGCGCCGCGATCAGCAGCAGCGCGATCCCCCCGTACAGCCGGTGGCGGGCGAGCGCCTTCGGACCGGGGATGTCGTACAGCGCCGAGGATCCAACGGTCATCGCGACACCGCCACTCGTCGTTCCAGCAGGTTGAAGACGGCGCTGACGGCCAGGGTGATGATCAGGTAGCCGACGGCGATCCAGACGAAGGTCCAGATGATGCTGTAACCCAGCTCGTTGATCGTCCGGTAGGTGCCGAGCAGTTCGGTGACGCTGAACGAGCCGGCGATCGCCGTGTTCTTCGCCAGCGCGATCATCACACTGCCGATCGGCGCGACCACCGACCGGTACGCCTGCGGCAGCACCACCACGCTCATCGTCTGCCCGAAGCTCATGCCCAGGCTGCGCGCCGCCTCCCCCTGCCCCGCCGGCACGGTGTTGATGCCCGAACGCATCGCCTCGCAGACGAAGGCCGAGGTGTAGCAGCCGAGCGCGGCCACCGCGAAGACGAAGAACGGCAGCGTGATGTTGAAGCGCGGCAGGCCCAGCACCACGATGAAGAACAGCAGGGTCAGCGGCGTGTTGCGCAGCAGCGTCACCCACGCCGTCCCGAACACCCGCAGCGGCCGGACCGGTGAGACCCGGAAACCCGCGATCATCACTCCCAGCACCAGCGACAGCACGGCGCTCACCGCGAACAGCGAGAGCGTGCCGAGGAAGCCGTCCCAGTAGGTCGACCAGTTGTCGGTCAGCGTTTTCACGGCGCGGCCCTCTCAGTACCGGTCGATCGGCGGCGGTGTCGGCGCCGGCTCCCCGGACAGGCCCAGGGTCGCGTCGTAGGCCTTCTTCCAGTTGCCGTTCTGCTCGTTCTGCGCCAGCGCGTCGTCCAGGGCCAGGCGCAGCACGGTGTCGTTCTTCGGGGTGCCGATCCCGTACGGCTCCTGGGAGAACAGCGGGCCGACCACCTTGAGCTCGTCCGGCACCTTGGCCGCGTAGCCCAGCAGGATCGCGTTGTCCGTGGTGACGGCGTCGACCTGGCCGGTGATCAGGTTGTCCACGCAGGCCGAGTAGGTGTCGTAGCCGATCAGCTTCGCCTTCGGGTACTGCGACTGGATGCGCTGGTACGGGGTCGAACCGGCCGCCGAGCAGACCTTCTTGCCGTCCAGGTCCTGCGGGCCGTGGATGGTGTTGTCGTTCCTGCGCACCAGCAGCGACTGCCCGGCGACGAAGTACGGCCCGGCGAAGCCGACCAGCTTCTTCCGGTTGTCGTTGATGGTGTAGGTGCCGACGTAGAAGTCCACCTGGCCGTTCTGCAGCGCGGTCTCGCGGTTGGCCGAGGCGATGGTCTTGAACTCGATCCGGTCCGGCGGGAAGCCGAGGTAGGCGCCGACCATCTTGGCGATCTCGATGTCGAAGCCGGAGTACACGCCGGTGGCCGGGTTCTTCTCGCCCAGGTACGGCTGGTCCTCCTTGGCGCCGACCACCAGGTGACCCCGGCTCCGGGCGGCGTCCAGGGTCGGCGAGCCGGTGATGGAGGCGGCGTCGCGCACCTGGTAGCTGGGCAGCGCGCTCGCCTGCGGGCCCTTGGGCGGCGGGGTGCCGGGCTTGCCGCAGCCGGCGGCCAGCACGGCGAGCAGCAGGACGGCGGCGAGCACCGTCCGGCTCCGGGCGGCGGGCGTGGTCTTGCTCGTCACGGGCGCCGCCTCAGTGCTTCAGGATCTTGGACAGGAAGTCCCGGGCGCGCTCGCTCTCCGGAGCGCTGAAGAAGTCCTCCGGGGCGCGGTCCTCGACGATCCGGCCGTCGGCCATGAAGACGACGCGGTTGGCGGAGGCCCGGGCGAAGCCCATCTCGTGGGTGACCACGACCATCGTCATGCCCTCGCGGGCGAGCTGGCGCATGACGTCCAGCACCTCGTTGATCATCTCGGGGTCGAGCGCCGAGGTCGGCTCGTCGAACAGCAGCGCCTTCGGGTCCATCGCCAGCGCCCGGGCGATCGCCACCCGCTGCTGCTGGCCGCCGGAGAGCTGGGCCGGGTACTTGTCGGCGTGCGCCTCCAGCCCGACCCGCTCCAGCAGGGCGCGGGACTTGGCGTCCGCCTCCGCCCGGGGCCGGCCGCGGACCTTGATCTGCGCGAGCGAGACGTTCTGCAGCACGGTCTTGTGCGCGAACAGGTTGAAGGACTGGAACACCATGCCGACCTCGGCGCGCAGCCGGGCCAGCCCCTTTCCCTCCTCGGGCAGCGGCTCGCCGTCGATCAGGATGGTGCCGTCCTCGATCGGCTCCAGGCGGTTGATCGCCCGGCAGAGCGTGGACTTGCCGGAGCCCGACGGTCCGATGACCACGACGACCTCACCGCGGCCCACGGTCAGCTCGATGTCCTGGAGGACGTGCAGGTCCCCGAAGTGCTTGTTGACGCCGCGCACCTCGATCAGCGGCGTGAAGGCCGAGGGCCCCGCCTGGGCCGGCCCGGGAACGCTGGTCACCGGCCGCGACGCCCCTTCAGCAGCCAGCCCAGCGCGCCGCCGGCGAGCAGCGTGGCGAGCAGCGCGATCCAGAGCGGCGCGGTGACGGTGAACACCCAGAACTGGATCTTCACCTTGTCGAGGTTCGCGAACAGGAACCACACGGCGAGGACGACGAGGACGCCGATCCCGATGTACCGGGTGGGGATCCCCGCGATCTCACTGCGTTTGGAGCCGGCCGAGCCGTCCGAAATCTTGGTCACCGGAGCAGTCTGCGGGCCGGGGCTCCGATTTGCCCGGTTACGCGCCCTGATGGGCGAGGGAGTAACCCGCACGGGGTAATCCGACCCCGTGCGGGTTTGAAGTGCCTTACGGGTCAACGGCGCCGTACGGGTTCGGCAGCGCCGTACGGGTTCGACAGTGCCGACCCGCTACCGCTCGTCCCGCCAGGAACGCCAGAGCGCCGCGTACGGGCCGCCGGCCGCGACCAGCTCCGGGTGGCTGCCGTACTCGCTGATCCGGCCGCCCTCGACCACCGCGATCACGTCCGCGTCGTGCGCGGTGTGCAGCCGGTGGGCGATGGCGATCACCGTGCGGCCCTCCAGCACCCGGGCGAGCGAGCGCTCCAGGTTCCGGGCGGCACGCGGGTCCAGCAGCGAGGTGGCCTCGTCCAGCACCAGGGTGTGCGGATCGGCCAGCACCAGCCGGGCCAGCGCCAGCTGCTGGGCCTGCGGCGGGGTCAGCACGGTGCCGCCGGAGCCGACCTCGGTGTCGAGGCCGTGCGGCAGCGCGTCCACCCAGCCGCCGGCGTCCACCGCGTCCAGCGCGGAGCGCAGTTCGGTGTCCTCGGCCCCGGGCGCGGCCAGCCGCAGGTTGTCCCGCAGGGTGCCGACGAAGACGTGGTGCTCCTGGTTGACCAGGGCGACCTCCGCCCGCACCCGCTCGGCCGGCATCCGCGCCAGCGCCGCCCCGCCGAGCGTCACGCTGCCGCGCCCGGGGGCGTAGATCCCGGCCAGCAGCCGCCCCAGCGTGGACTTGCCCGCCCCGGACGGCCCGACCAGCGCGACCCTGCTGCCCGGCGCGACGTCCAGGCTGATGCCGTGCAGGACGTCGGCGCCCTCCCGGTAGCCGAACCGGACGTCCCGGGCCTCGACCCGGCGGCCGTCGGGGTGGCTGGACTCGTCGCCCTCGTGCTCCGGCACCTCGCGGACGCCGACCAGCCGGGCCAGCGAGGCCTGGCCGATCTGCAGTTCGTCGTACCAGCGCAGGATCAGGTCGACCGGCCCGGCCAGCATCTGCGCGTACAGCACTCCCGCGGTCAACTCGCCGACGGTGATCCAACCCTTGAGGGTGAACAGCCCGCCGAGCAGCAGGGTGGCCAGCACCGCCGAGGAGTAGAACGCGTCGACGGTCGGGAACCAGACCGAACGCAGCCACAGGGTGTAGCGCTCCCAGGCGAGCCACTCGCCCAGCTTGCGGTCCGTCAGGGCGATCCGCTGGTCGCCCAGGCGCAGCGTCTCCACCGTCCGCCCGGCGTCCACCGTCTCGGCCAGCACGGTGTTCACCGCGGCGTACCCGGCCGACTCGTTGCGGTAGGACTGCGGCGCGCGCTTGAAGTACCAGCGGGAGCTGACCAGCAGCAGCGGCAGGCCGACCAGCGAGGTGAGCGCGAGCAGCGGCGAGGTGACCAGCAGGGCGCCGATCACCAGCAGCAACGACACGATGGCGACGGCGAGTTCGGGCGCGGCCTCGCGCACCGACTTGTCCAGCCGGTCGATGTCCGTGGTGCCCCGGGAGACCAGGTCCCCGGTGCCGGCCCGCTCCAGCACGCCGGTGGGCAGCGCGACCGAGCGGACCAGGAAGTCCTCGCGCAGGTCGGCCAGCGCCCGCTCGCCGAGGACGGCACCGCGCATCCGGGACCAGCCGGTGAAGGCGGACTGCACCACCAGCGCCAACAGGTACCAGCCGACCGCGACCGCGATGGTGGCCTCGGCGGTGCCGGTGGCCAGCGACTCGACCAGGCTGCCGAGCACCCAGGGGCCGACCAGCCCGGCCACGGTGGCCACCGAGTGCAACCCCACCACCGCGGAGAACCCGCCGCGGTGGCGCCGGGCGAGCAGGCGCAGGTAGGCGCGCACGGCGGCCGGTGAGCCGACCGGCAGGGTGGTGGCCGGCCCCTGCTCCTCATGGACGGGGGGCTTCATGACGTGCTCCTCAGGTGTGCGGCGGGTCGGGCGGGACGGACGGCGCGGGTGTCCACGCGGCCGCTCATACCGGCTCCCCCACCGGTTCCGGCTGCTCTTCGCGGGTGACCACGGCCCGGTAGGCCGGCTCGGTCCGCATCAGGTCGCGGTGCCGCCCGACCACGGCCGCCCGGCCGTCGCGCAGCAGCACCACCCGGTCCGCCTGGTCGAGCAGCAGCGGGCTGGTCGCGAAGACCACGGTGGTGCGCCCGGCCCGGGTGTCCCGCAGTCCGGTGGCGATCCTGGACTCGGTGTGGGCGTCCACCGCGCTGGTCGGCTCGTCCAGGACGAGGACCGGCGGGTCGGCCAGCAGCGCGCGGGCCAGGGCGAGCCGCTGGCGCTGCCCGCCGGACAGCGAGCGCCCGCGCTCGGTGATCCGGGCGAGCATCGCGTCGCCCTCGCACTCCGGCGAGCCGTCCACCAGGGCCTCCAGCACGTCGTCGGACCGGGCGGCGGCCAGCGCCTCGGCCACCGAGACCCGCCCCGAGGACGGGATGTCGAACAGCCCGGCCAGGGTGCCGGAGAGCAGCACCGGCTCCTTGTCGTGGACCAGCACCGCCGCCCTGGCCTCGGCCAGCGGCACCGCGTCCAACTCCGTCCCGCCGAGCCGGACGGAGGGCTGCTCCGGCTCGCCGTCGGCAACCGGGACGTGCCCGCCGAGCCGCTCGGCGAGCGCCCCGGCGAAGTCCGGGTCCCCGCAGACGACCGCGGTCAGCTCCCCGGCCCGTGCGGTCAGCCCGGTCGCCGGATCGAACAGGTCGGCGTTCCCCGTCTTGTTCAGCGAGGCCTCGGCCACGCCGCTGGTGCGGCTGAGCGAGAGCACCCGGACGGCGCGCCCGGCGGAGACCCGGGCGACGCTCCAGGCGTGTGCGGCCTCGCCCAGGATCCGCAGCGGCGCCGCGAGGAAGGCGGTGGCGCCGTACACGGCGATCAGGGTGCCGACGGCGAGCTCGCCCGAGGCCGCCTGCCGGGCGCCGTACCACGTCACCCCGATCACGAACAGGCCCGGCAACAGGACCTGTTGGGCCTGCATCAGCGACCAGAGCCGGGCCGATCGGACGGCCGCGGCCCGGACCTTCTGGGAGGCGGCCCGGTACCGGTCGAGGAACAGCTCCTCGCCGCCGATGCCGCGCAGCACCCGCAGCCCCGCCACGGTGTCGGCGGCCAGCTCGGTGGCCTTGCCGCCGAGCGTGCGCTGCTGCTCGTACCGCCGCTCGAACGGCCCGATCAGCGGCCAGACGGCGGCCGCCAGCACCGGGACGCCGAGCAGCACCCCGACCCCGAGCACCGGTTCGACGACCAGCACGGCCGAGCTGACGGCCAGCCAGACGATCACCGCGGCCCGGACCCGGGCGACGAGTTCGACGTACCAGCCGATCCGCTCGACGTCCCCGCTGCCGACCGCGACGACCTCGCCGGTGGCGATCCGGCGGGACAGCCCGGCGCCCAGGTGCGAGGCCTGCCGGGACACCAGCTGCCGCACGTGGCACGCCGCGTGGATCCAGTTCCAGACCGCCTGGCGGTGCAGCAGCACGGAACCGAGCGCGGACAGCACGGCGAGCGCCACCGCGAGGGCGCCGGCCCGCCAGATCCCGGCGGCCTCGCCGTCGACGGCAGCCTGCACGCCCCACCCGAGCGGTATCGGCAGCGCCGCCTGACCGCCCATCTCCAGCAGCGCCCAGCAGGTGGCGAGCACCTGCCCGCGCCGCTGGCCGCGCTGGAGCCAGCGCAGGAGGGCCAGGGGTGAGGAGAGATCGGGACTGCCGGGGTCGGCCAACGGCAGGGGGGTGAGCAGCATGACGCTCCGATACAGAAGGGTGCGGGACGGTGCTGGAGGGTGCTGAGGGGTGCTGAGGGGTGCGAACAGGCGTGAGCGGACACGCAGGGAGAAGGTCACGAGCCGGAGGCACGGCTCTCGCGGCACGGCGGGCCCGGCTCGCGCGAACGGCGGAAGCCGGACGGCGGCGGGCGACAGCGCGGCGCCTCGCACCGGCGGCATCGGCGCGTCCGGGGCGGCGCCGGACGGGACAGCCGGACGGGACGGCCGGGCGGAGGCGGGAGGGGCACGAAGGGCCCGGATCTCAGGAGGTCATGGCCGCGAGCCTGCCAACCCCGATGTGATCTGCGCAACAGGTTTTTTCGCCACCCGGCCCCCGGATCCCCACCGGAACGGGCCTCCGGCCCCCGCAAGATTCCCCCGAACGGCGGGAACAATCCCGCCCGGGTGCCAGTTGCCCCCTTCTGGAATCACACGGACGATCAGGAGGGCACCCCTTCCCGTGAGCAACATCCCCAACGTCACGCTGAACGACGGCGCGCAGATCCCGCAGCTCGGATTCGGCGTGTGGCAGGTCCCGGACGCCGAGGCCACGGCCGCCGTCCGCACCGCGATCGAGGCGGGCTACCGCTCCATCGACACCGCGGCCATCTACGAGAACGAGGCCGGCACCGGCCAGGCGATCACCGAGGCCCTGGCCGGCGGCGTGGCCCGCGAGGACCTCTACATCACCACCAAGCTGTGGAACTCGGGCACCCGCGACTGGTCGGGCGAGCAGGGCCGCGACGCCGTCCTGCGCGAGTTCGACGCGTCGCTGGCCAAGCTCGGCCTCGACTACGTCGACCTCTACCTGATCCACTGGCCGCGCCCGAAGCACGGCAGCTACCTGAACGTCTGGAAGGCCTTCGAGCAGCTGAAGGCGGACGGCCGGGTCAAGTCGGTCGGCGTCTCCAACTTCGGGCCCGAGCAGCTCACCCGGCTGCTCGACGAGACCTCGGTCGTCCCGGTGCTGAACCAGGTCGAGCTGCACCCGTACTTCCCGCAGACCGAGCTGCGCGCCTTCCACGCCCAGCACGGCATCGCCACCGAGGCCTGGAGCCCGCTGGGCCAGGGCAAGGAGCTGCTCGCCGAGCCGGCGCTGGCGAAGATCGCCGAGAAGCACGGCCGCACGGTCGCCCAGGTGGTGCTCCGCTGGCACCTGCAGAGCGGTGTGATCGCGATCCCGAAGTCGGTCACCCCCGCCCGCATCCGGGAGAACCTGGACGTCGCCGGCTTCGAGCTGGACGCCGAGGACCTCGCCGCGATCGCCGGCGTCGCCACCGGCACGCGGATCGGTCCGGACCCGCAGGAGTTCGACTGGAACTGACGGCACCCGCCGTTCGACTTCTCTGACGAGCGGTCATGTCGAACGACCGCCCACCCCGATCAGGGGTGGGCGGTCTTCGGTGTGCCACGATCCGCCGTCGCCAATGAGCAGCGGCCTCCGGCAGGGCGGGCCACCAACACCTTGAGCCGCCGACTCCTTGAATCGCCAACGCCTCAGGCCCTCAACACACCGGGCCTTCCGTACGTTGGCGAATCGTTTTGGCTGGCGCTCAAAGGATCCCTCTAGAGCCGCGCCGCCTTGCCGAGGAGCGCCAGCGCGGGCCCGTGCTCACCCTCGTCCAGCGGGGCGAGCAGCAGCCGCTGGACCTCGGCCACGCCGGCCGTCGAACGGTGCAGCAGGTCCTGGCCCGCCGGCGAGAGCGACAGCAGGTTGCGGCGCCCGTCCGAGGGGTCGCGCCGGCGCTGCACCAGACCGCGGCGCACCAGCCGGCTGACCATCTCGGCCATCGTCGCCTTGTCCAGCGAGGCCAGCTCACCGACCGTGCGCTGGTCGGCGCCCGGTTCCAGCTCCAGCGCGTCCAGCACCGCGTACTGCGGAGCCGTCAGCTCCGCACCGACGTGCTCCGACCAGAGTTTGGTGTGCACCTGCTGGCCCACCCTGATCAGGTAGCCGATCGCCCGCTGCGCGTCCAGTATCGGCCGCGTGTCGGAGAACACGGCGACCGCGGCGGGCTCCAGCCTGGCTATCTTGGCCATCACCCGCACGATCTCCACCTGCTCCTCCGCCGTCAGCGGCTCGAACAGGGTGCGCTGCACGCGGACCACACCGCCGGTGGCCTCACGCACCGCCTGGGCACCGCTCTGCGAGAGCGCGAGCAGTTTTCGCCGGCCGTCGGCCGGGTCACGCCTTCGCAGCACCAAGCCGCGACGGACCAGCCGCGCGACCATCTCCGCCATCGTCGCCTTGTCCAGCGAGGCTCGCTCGCCGACCGTCCGCTGGTCGGCACCCGGTTCGAGGGCCAGGACCAGCAGAACGGCGAACTGCGGAGCCGTGAGATCGGCTCCGACATGCTCGGACCACAGCCTGGTGTGAACCTGCTGTGCAACGCGAATCAGGTGTCCGGGCGACTGTTGCAGTCGCGCGGACACGCGGGTCGTCGGGATCTCCCCCAGCACCATGTATCCGTCCCGATGTCACACCCGGTGTGTGTGGGACACCCGGGTGGGGCAGTAACGGCGAGTGGGCGTCCAGCTATGAGGGAGGGCGCTCCAGCCGTGCAGCCGGTGGCTGCTGGCGGACACTATACAAACGGCGGGCCCTTGCTGGCAGGCAGGGGCGGATAGTAGACGCAGGTTCGGCAACATTGGCATATTTACGCGCCCGCCACGCTCTCTCGGTAACCCGTTCTCAGTAGAAAGCCGACCGGTCGGTCCTTACCGACCGTCACGTGCGGCTCGCCGACCCTGTTCGCCCTCCCTACTCGCGGGTAGGGTGTGGCCACCCTCCCCGGGGCGCTCCCCGCGGAGACCACCCCGAGAGAGACGAGAGCGCGCATGACCGAGCAGAGCACCGCCCCCCGGGTCGCCGTCGTCACCGGCGCCGCCCGCGGCCTGGGCGCCGCCACCGCCGTGCAACTGGCCGCCGACGGCTACGCGGTGGCCGTCCTCGACCTGGACGAGACCGCCGGCAAGGACACCGTCGACCGGATCACCGCGGCCGGCGGCCGGGCCCTGGCCGTGGGCGCCGACGTCTCGGACGCCGACCAGGTGCAGGCCGCCGTCGACCGGGTGGCCGCCGAACTCGGCGCCCCCGTCGTGCTGGTCAACAACGCGGGCGTGCTCCGCGACAACCTGCTCTTCAAGATGTCCGAGTCCGACTGGGACACGGTCATGAACGTCCACCTGCGAGGGGCCTTCCTGATGACCCGCGCGGTGCAGAAGCACATGGTGGACGCCGGTTTCGGCCGCATCGTCAACCTGTCCTCCTCCTCCGCCCAGGGCAACCGCGGCCAGGCCAACTACTCGGCCGCCAAGGCCGGTCTGCAGGGCTTCACCAAGACTTTGGCCATTGAGCTGGGCAAGTTCGGGATCACCGCCAACGCCGTGGCACCCGGCTTCATCGCCACCGACATGACCGCGGCCACCGCCGCCCGGGTCGGCATGGACTTCGAAGACTTCAAGCGCGCTGCGGCCTCCCAGATCCCGGTCCAACGGGTCGGTCTGCCTGAGGACGTCGCCCACACCATCTCCTTCCTCGCGAGCGAGGGTGCCGGCTTCGTCTCCGGGCAGGTGATCTACGTCGCGGGTGGCCCCCTCGACTGAGCACGGAACCTACACAGGGTTACCACGGAGTGGGAAGCCGGACTCGTCGGCCTCCCGCTCCGTTTTCTTTACCGGGGCTTTTGCAGAATCATTCGAACACCACACTGGCATTCGATCCGAGAATCGCGGAAATCACTCCCCGGGCGGACCTCTCCCCGCCAATTGTCGATTTCACGGGAAAATGACAAATCCCTCCGGAATAGCCCCGGCGGGATGGGTAAGGTCACCCCCGTGCAAGCCCCGAGTACCCCCGCGCCCTATCCCAACCAGGGGCCGGAGCAGCTCACCACCACCCACCGCGAGCGCCCGAGCCCCGAACGAGCCCACCGCCGCGAGCCCGGCTGGCCGCCGATGAGCCGCCGACAGGCCGCCATGCTCGCCGTGACCTGCGTCGCCTACCTGCTGGTCCTGGCCGGTGTCCTGCTCAACACCGCCCTGGTCGACCTCGACTGGTCGGTCCGGCTGTTCCGCCCCTACGAACACTGGCCCAGCCTGGAACCGCTGCTCGACACCTGGGTGGTCGCCGGGCAACGCGGCCCCTCCGCCATCGCCGCCTTCGTCTGGCTCGGCTGGCGCGCGCACCGGCTGGGGCGGCTGCGCCCGCTGCTGGTGATGGCCGTCGCGCTGCTGCTGCTCAACGTCACGGTCGGCGCGGTCAAGATCGTCACCGGTCGGCTCGGCCCGCACTACGCCCAGTACGTCGGCTCGCCCGAACTGTTCTCCGGCGGCACCATCTTCCCGTCCGGTCACACCGCCAACGCGGTCGTCACCTGGGGCGTGCTCGCCTACCTCGCGGTCCGCTGGCGGCGCACCGGCGCGGTGATCGCCGCCGCCACCGCCTGCTCGATCGGCCTGACCACGCTCTACCTGGGCACCCACTGGGTCACCGACGTGCTGGCCGGCTGGGCCGCCGGACTGCTGGTACTGCTCTCGCTGCCACTGCTGGAGCCGATGGTCGTCGCCGCCGAACAGCGGTTGGCCCGACGGCCGGGCCACTGAGCCCGCACGCCACGGCCACCGCGACCACCGGGCACCGCGACCACCGGGCACCGCGACCGCCGGGCACCCCGACCATCGAGGACGTCGACCACCGGGAGGGAGGCCCTACCCCTCCCAGCTGCGCTCGACCACACCGTCGCGCACCGCGAGGTTGAGCCGGCCCTCACGGTGGTCCATGGTCATCATCGCCCCCGGCTCCAGCACCCGGACCGAGGCCCAGCCGTGCCGCCGGGCCAGCTCCCGGGCCCGTTCGATCCGCAGCCCCGCGTAGCCCTCGGCGTCCGCCGCCGCGTCCGACCCCGTCATCGCGTCTCCCCCGCTCTCCCCCACGGACGTAGACTGGAATCGTAGCCCCCACCCGCGCGGCCCGGAGGTGAACGGCCATGCGCACCACCACCCCGCGACGGCCGTGGCGCAGCGGCACCGAGCCGAGCACCGCCCGCAGCGACCTCAAGCTCCGCTACCTGCTGTCGCTGACCTTCACGCCGCTGTTCGCGCTCGCGACGGCGGGCTTCGCGATCTGGGCGGCGGCCTCCCCTACCGACGGCGCCCCCAGCCAGGGGACTCTGACCGGCTTCGCCGTCGCCTGCGGTCTGCTCACCCTGTTCGCCACCGTCGATCTCATCGTGGTCATCCGGCGCCGCCGGACCGAGCTCTGACACGGTGTCTCCCACGGAGTGGGAAGTCGGCCCGGCCGACTTCCCACTCTCGCACCGCCGCCGACCACGGGCTCGGTACCAGCTCAGCGGCTGCCGACCGCCTGCTTCACGAGCGTCCGCCCGAAGTCCCACATCAGCCCGCTCCCCCGGTGAGCGTCCTCCATGATGTCGGTGAAGGCGTCCACGAACCGGTCGACGTCGCGCTCCGTGATGATCAGCGGCGGGATCAGCTTGATCACCTCCAGGTGGTCACCGGACACCTGGGTCAGGATCCGGTGCCGCTGGAGCAGCGGAACGACCACCATCTGGGCGAACAGCCCCTTGCGCGCGGCCTGCAGGGCCGTCCATCCGGTGCGCAGCTTGAGCGACTTGGGCCGGCCGAACTCGATGCCGATCATCAGACCCCGGCCGCGCACCTCGGCGAGCAGCTCGTACCGGTCGACCAGCGCGGCCAGCCGCTCGCGCAATTGGTCGCCGACCTGACGCGCGTTCTCCACCACCTTCTCCTCGCGCATCACCTCCAGGGTCGCCAGTCCGGCCGCCATCGCCTGGGCGTTGGCGCCGAAGCTGGCCGAGTGCACCAGCACCCGGTCCATGGAGGAGTACACCTTCTCGAAGATCCAGCTCTTGCCGAGCGTCGCCCCGACCGGCACGTAACCGCCGGAGAGCGCCTTGGCCGCGCAGACCAGGTCGGGCAGCACGCCCTCCTCGTGCTGGTAGGCGAAGAACTCGCCGGTACGGCCGATCCCGGTCTGCACCTCGTCGCAGATCAGCAGCGCCCTGTGCTCGTGCAGCAGGGCCTGCGCGGCGCGCAGCCAGCCGGGCGGCGGCGCCAGGACGCCCTTGCCCTGGATCGGCTCGACGATCAGGGCCGCGACGTCGCCGCGCTTCAGCTCCTTGGCCAGCGCGCCGAGGTCGCCGAGCGGGATGGCGGTGTCCGGCAGCAGCGGGTCGAAGCCCTTGCGAAAACCGCTCTCCCCGTTGACGGAGAGCGAGCCGGTGGTCAGCCCGTGGAAGGCGTGGTCGGCGTACAGGACGCGCCTGCGGCCGGTGGCGTACCGGGCGAACTTGAGCGCGGTCTCCACCGCCTCGGTGCCGCTGTTGCCGAAGAACACCCGGTCCAGCCCGGGCGCGTACGAGAGCAGCCGCTCGGCGAGCAGCCCGGGCAGCGGCGAGCAGTCGAAGCGGACCAGGTCCGGCAGGTCGAGGTCCATCACCTGCTGGATCGCCGACCGCACGACGGGGTGGTGGCGGCCCAGCGCGAAGATGCCGAAGCCGGCCAGCATGTCGAGGTACTCGTTGCCCTCGGCGTCGTAGAAGTACGGGCCCTTGGCGCGCTCGTAGTACTTGTCGAACCCGATGGTGTGCAGCATGCGCGGCAGTTGCGGGTTGAGGTGGCGGCCGTGCAGCTCGTACCGCTCGGCGCCGCGTTCGGCGATCAGCGCGGCGAGGTCGAAGCTGGCGGCGGTGCGGTCGGGGTCAGCCGGCATGACGCTGGTTCGCTCCTCGGTTCGGTAGCAGGTTCTTGGCGAAGACGGCGGTCTGCGCGGCGACTCCGGTGCCGGTCAGGCCCGTCTCCTCCAGGATCTCCCCGCGTGCGGCGTGGCCGAGGAACTCCTGTGGCAGGCCGAGCACCCGCACCGGCACGTCCACGTCGGCGTCGCGCAGCGCCTGGGCGACGGCGGCGCCGACGCCACCGGTGC
Organism: Kitasatospora sp. NPDC094016; assembly: GCF_040304045.1. Taxonomy (NCBI): domain Bacteria; kingdom Bacillati; phylum Actinomycetota; class Actinomycetes; order Kitasatosporales; family Streptomycetaceae; genus Kitasatospora; species Kitasatospora sp. NPDC094016. The sequence continues at coordinate 396,068 of NZ_JBEOUK010000001.1, read as the reverse complement.
GGCCGTTGTCCTCGACGGTGACGACCAGCCGGTGGGCGGCGGCCAGTTCCGGCAGGGCCGGGTCGACCGGTTTGACCCAGCGGGGGTCGACGACGGTCGCGGTGAAGCCCTCGGCGAGCAGCAGCCGGGCGGCGTCCAGGCAGGCGGCGGCGGTGCTGCCGACCGCGACCAGGAGGATCTCCGACGGCCGGCCGGTGCGCAGCAGGACGTCCATCCCGCCGATCCGCTCGACGGCCGGCACGGCGGGCCCGATGGTGGCCTTGGGGAAGCGGATCACGGTGGGGGCGTCCTCGACCGCGACGGCCTCGCGCAGTTGGGCCCGCAGCTGGTCGGCGTCGCGCGGGGCGGCGAGCCGCAGGCCCGGGACGACTTGCAGGATCGACATGTCCCACATGCCGTTGTGCGAGGCGCCGTCGGTGCCGGTGACGCCGGCCCGGTCGAGGACGAAGGTGACGCCGAGCCGGTGCAGGGCGACGTCCATCAGGACCTGGTCGAAGGCCCGGTTCAGGAAGGTCGCGTAGACGGCGACGACCGAGTGCAGGCCGCCGGTGGCGAGGCCGGCGGCGGAGGTGACGGCGTGCTGCTCGGCGATGCCGACGTCGAAGGTGCGCTCCGGGAAGGCCTTGGCGAAGCGGGCCAGGCCGACCGGTTGGAGCATGGCCGCGGTGATCGCCACCAGGTCGGGCCGCTCGGCGCCGAGCGCGACCAGCTCGTCGCCGAACACCGAGGTCCAGGAGACTCCGCCGCTGGGCGAGATCGGCAGGCAGGTGTACGGGTCGATCGGGTTGACGGCGTGGAAGCGGTCGGCCTCGTCCTGTTCGGCGGGCCGGTAGCCGCGGCCCTTGACGGTGAGGCAGTGCACGATGACGGGGCCGCCGAAGTTGCGCGCCTGGCGCAGCGCCTGTTCGACGGCGCCGAGGTCGTGGCCGTCGATCGGCCCGAGGTACTTCAGCCCGAGGTCCTCGAACATGCCCTGGGGCGCGAAGGCGTCCTTGAAGCCCTTCTTGGCCCCGTGCAGCGCGTCGAAGATCGGTTGGCCGACGAGCGGGGTGCGCTGCAGCGCCCCCTTGCCGAGGGCGAGGAAGCGTTCGTACCCCTGGGTGGTGCGCAGGGTGGCCAGGTGGTTGGCGAGGCCGCCGATGGTCCTGGCGTAGGAGCGCTCGTTGTCGTTGACGACGATGACCAGCGGCCGGTCGCGGGCCTCGGCGATGTTGTTGAGCGCCTCCCAGGCGAGCCCGCCGGTGAGCGCGCCGTCGCCGATCACCGCGACGGTGTGCCGGTCGTGCTGGCCGAGCAGTCGGGCGGCCTTGGCGAGGCCGTCGGCGTAGGACAGGGCGGTGGAGGCGTGCGAGTTCTCGACCAGGTCGTGGTCGGACTCGCCGCGCGAGGGGTAGCCGGAGAGCCCGCCCTTCATCCGCAGCCGGGAGAAGTCCTGGCGGCCGGTGAGCAGTTTGTGGACGTAGCTCTGGTGGCCGGTGTCGAAGACGATCCGGTCGTACGGGGAGTCGAAGACCCGGTGCAGGGCGATGGTCAGCTCGACCACGCCGAGGTTGGGCCCGAGGTGTCCGCCGGTGCGGGTGACGGCGTCGATCAGGAACGCGCGGATCTCGTCGGCGAGCAGCGGGAGTTCGGCCGCCGGAAGCTTTCGCAGTTCGGCCGGGGACGTGACGCTGGAGAGCAGTGACATGGGTACACCTCACGACTCGGAGTGGTGCGGCGGTGCCGCCTCCCGGCGGGGCGGGTCCGGCCCGGGCGCGGGGCCCGGGCCGGACGGGGTGTCCTCGGGAGCGGTGGCGCGGTCGAACGACCGGCTCAGTGGCCGCGGTTGGCGCCGATGGTCTCGGTGATGGCGCGCAGCGACTCCTTGAGCGAGCCCATGGTGGCGAGTACGGCGGTCGGCTCGTAGCCGCAGTGCGCCATGCAGTTGGCGCAGCGCGGGTCCTTGCCGCGGCCGTACTTGCTCCAGTCGGTCTTCTCGACGAGTTCGCGGTAGGTGGGCACGTAGCCGTCGGCCATCAGGTAGCAGGGCCGCTGCCAGCCGAACAGCGAGTAGTTGGGGATGCCCCAGGGGGTGCACTCGAAGTCGGCCTTGCCCTCCAGGAAGTCCAGGAAGAGCGGGCTGTGGTTGAGCCGCCAGCGGCTCCGGTTGCCGCCGGCGAAGGCCTTGCGGAAGAGCTCCCGGGTCTGGTCGACGCCGAGGAAGTGCTCCTGGTCGGGGGCCTTCTCGTAGGCGTAGGCCGGGGAGATCATCATCTCGTCGACCTTGAGCTCGTCGTTGAGGAAGTCCAGCACCTCGACGATGGTCTGCGGGGTGTCGGTGTTGAAGAAGGTGCTGTTGGTGGTGACCCGGAAGCCGCGCCGCTTGGCCTCCTTGATCGCCGCCACCGCCTCGTCGAAGGTGCCCTCCTTGGCCACCGACTCGTCGTGCCGCTCGCGCATGCCGTCGATGTGCACGGCGAAGGTGAAGTACGGCGAGGGCTTGAACTTGTCCATCTTCTTGCGCATCAGCAGCGCGTTGGTGCAGAGGAAGACGTACTTGCGGCGCTCGACGAGCTGGCGGACGATCTCGTCGATCTGCGGGTGCATCAGTGGCTCGCCGCCGGCGATCGAGACCATCGGGGCACCCGACTCCAGGACCGCGCCGACCGCCTGGGCCACCGGCATCCGCTGCTTCAGCACACCCGCCGGGTGCTGGATCTTGCCACAGCCCTCACAGGCGAGGTTGCAGGCGAACAGCGGCTCCAGTTCGACGATCAGTGGGAACTTGTCCCGGCGCTTGAGCAGCTTCTGCTGCATGAGGTAGGTGCCGACCCGCACGGTCTGGCGCAACGGCATGGCCATGGCTAGCTCGCCTCCTGGGGGAGCGTCGAGGATGTGGGGTGGTTCAGGTCCGCGGGGCCGGGCCGGGACTCCTGCCGGTACCAGTCGACCAGGGCGGGTACCGCCGCCCGCAGGGTCCGCCAGGCACGCACCCCGGCCGGGAGGGTTCCGAGCCGCAGCAGTTCGCGCTCGGGGGTGTCCACGACCACCCGCAGGACGGCGGCGGGCAGCGTCGGCCGCCGTTCCCGCAGTGCGGCCAGCACGGCGGCGGCCTCCATGTCGACGGCGAGCGCGCCCTGGAGGTGCAGGGCCCGCCGTTCGAGGCCGCGGACGACGTGGTCGGCGGTGTGGTGCACCCCGGCGTGCGCGGTCAGGCCGAGTTCCTTGAGGGCCCTGGCGAGCTCCGGTCCGGAGTCGACGGGGTACAGGTGCCCCTCCGCGTCGCGGACGCCGTCGGCGACCACGATGTCGCCCGGCAGCACGCCCGGGCCGACCGCGGCGCCGAAGCCGGCCACCACGACCGCGCCGTAGCCGCCGGGGGCGGAGCCGAGCAGCCGGCGGACTGTCAGCGCGGCCCGCCGCCGGCCCATGCCGGTGCGCACCAGCACCGGCGGCCCGCCCGCCGCGCCGCGCCAGTCGCCGCCCCGCAGTGCCCAGACCTCGGGGCCCAGCGCGCAGAGCACCAGCAGCGGTGCGGTGGTCACCGCGCCGCCCCGATCGCCGGGGTGTCGCCGTTCCTGCGGCCGAAGGCGGGGCTGCCGTGCAGGTAGCGGCCGAGCGCGGTGACCGGGAAGACCAGCCGGTACAGGTGGTAGTTGATGGAGAAGTCCCACGGGAAGCCGGTGCCGGTGAACTGCGGCTCGTCCCAGGTGCCCTCGGGCAGTTGGGTGCGCACCAGCCAGTCCACGCCGCGTTCCACCGCCGGGTTGGCCCGGCCGTCCGGGCCCTCGCCGGCCGCGAGCAGCGCCATCAACGCCCACGCGGTCTGCGAGGCGGTGGAGTCGCCGCGCCCGGCCCAGCGGGCCGGGTCCTCGTAGGAGCGCATGTCCTCGCCCCAGCCGCCGTCGGTGTTCTGCCGGTCCTCCAGCCAGCGGACGGCCCGCCGGATCGCCGGGTGCTCGTCCGGGACGCCGGCCGCGACCAGGGCGGGCAGCACCGAGCCGGTGCCGTAGATGTAGTTGGTGCCCCAGCGGCCGAACCAGGAGCCGTCCGCCTCCTGGTTGTGCAGCAGCCACTCGACGCCGCGCCGGGTGCGCCGGTCGCGGGCCCGGCCGGTCTCGGCGAGCATCTCCACCACGTGGGCGGTGACGTCGGCGGAGGGCGGGTCGACCACCTCGCCGAAGTCGCAGAACGGCAGCTTGTTGGGCAGCGTGCTGGTGTTGTCGACGTCGAAGGCGCCCCAGGCCCCGTTCTTGGACTGCATGCCGAGGTTCCAGAGCACGCCGCGGTCCATCGCCGCATCGACCTTGGCCGGGTCGGGGTGGTCGACCCGGCCCAGCGCGAGCACCACCTCGGCGGTGTCGTCGATGTCGGGGTAGGTGTCGTTCTCGAACTCGAAGGCCCAGCCGCCGGGGGCCAGCGAGGGCCGTTGGACGGACCAGTCGCCGTCCTTGCGGATCTCCTCGCCGAGCATCCAGTCGACGGCCGAGACCAGCGCCGGGTGGTCGGCCGGCAGCCCGGCGTCGACCAGTGCGATGGTGGCCAGGCAGGTGTCCCAGACCGGGGACTGGCAGGCCTCCAGCCAGCGCCGGCCGTCCTCGGTGTGCACGGTGAAGCGGTCGAAGGAGGAGAGTCCGGCCTTCATCACCGGGTGCTCCAGCTCGTAGCCCTCCAGGTGCAGGGCGATCAGCGAGTACACGGCCGGCGGCTGGATGCCGCCCCAGCAGCCGTCGGCCTCCTGCCGTTCGACGATCCAGCGGCAGGCCTGCGAGACGGCGAGCCGGCGCAGCGGGCGCAGGGCGCGGTGGTGGTAGGCGTGCAGGACCTTGTCGAGGCGCTCGAAGAGGCCGTCCCAGCTGGTGGCGGGGGCGAGCGGCCGGTCGGGGTAGGGGTGGTCCGGGTCGGTGTGCAGCTCGGTGAGCGGGAAGGGCGCCGGACGGACGGGGCGGTGGGCCGAGACGATGGTCAGCGGGACGATGGTCTGGCGGGCCCAGCAGCCGAAGGCGTAGATGTTCAGCGGCAGCCACTTGGGCAGGAAGATGATCTCTGGCGGCATCTCGGGGAGCCGTTCCCACGGCCACCAGCCGAAGAGCGCGAGCCAGATCCGGGTGAAGACCCGGGCGGCCGCGATGCCCCCGGCGGAGCGGACGTACCGCGCGGCGGCCACCATGTGCGGGGCCTCGGGGTCGTCGCCGGCGAGTTTGAGGGCGACGTACGCCTCGACGGTGGTGGACAGTTCGGCCGGCCCGCCGTGGAAGGTGGCCCAGGTGCCGTCCTCCCGTTGCTGGGACCGGATCCACTCGGCGGTGGCCTTGGTCTGGTCCTCGGTCCGGATCCCGAGGAACTGCCGTAGCAGTAAGTCCTCGGCGTCCATGGTGACGTTGGTCTCCAGGTCGCCCTTCCACCAGCCCTCGGAGCTCTGCAGCGAGAGCAGGTGGGTGGTGGCACGGGCCAGGGCCTCCTGCGCGTCGGCCGCTCCGACGTCCGCCTCACCGGCCGGCCGGAGCTGGTCGGTGTCCTCGGGCTGCCACCGCCCGGCGCCCAGCAGGGTCGGGGGGCGGTCGCCCACCGCGACCGGCTCGGAATCGTACTCAGGGTCGAGCCGGCCGTCCGCGGTTGCTGTCAACGTAACGTCACCTCTCTCGTACCACCACGAATTCGGCGAGTGCGACGAAGTGCTCGCGCACCTCGTCGGACATGGGCACCTCGTCCAGGGCGGCGAGGGCAGTCGTGTGCTGGCGGCGGGCTTCCTCCTGGGTCCAGGCGCGGCCGCCGGCCTCCTCGATCAGCGCGGCCCGGGCGGCGAGCTCGGGCTCGCCCTCCTCGCCGCGGCCCTTCGGGTCGGCCAGCTGCTCGGCGAGCCGGCGCGAGGCCGCGCCGCCCTCGGCCAGCGCGGCGGCGACCGGCAGGGACTTCTTGCGCTGGCGCAGATCGCCCCAGTGCGGCTTGCCCGTGACCTCGGTGGCGCCCCAGATGCCGAGCAGGTCGTCCACCGCCTGGAAGGCCAGGCCCAGGTGGTGGCCGTAACGCTCGAGCGGTTCGGAGACCTTGTCGTCGGCCCCGGCCAGGACGGCGCCGATCGCCGAGGCGGCCGCCAGCAGCGCCGCGGTCTTGCCGCCCTCCATCTCCAGGCACTCGGCGACGGTGACGCTGTCGCGCTGTTCGAAGGCGACGTCCATGGCCTGGCCGTCGATCAGTCGGCGGGTCGCCGTGGTGAGCAGCCGGACGGCACGCGCGGCGTCGGTGGGGCTCGTACCGCCGGGCACCGCGGCGTCGAGCAGCACCTCCGTGCCGAGCGTCGCCAGCGCGTCGCCGGCCAGGATCGCCTGGGCCGAACCGAAGACCGTCCAGGCGGTGGCCCGGTGCCGCCGGGTCTCGTCACCGTCCATCAGATCATCATGGAGCAGGGAGAAGTTGTGCACCAGTTCAACCGCGACCCCGCCCGGCACGCCGACCTCGGCGGCGGCGCCGGTGGCCCGGGCGGAGAGCAGGGCCAGGGCGGGACGCACGGCCTTGCCGCCGTCGCCCTTGGAGGGGGTGCCGTCCCGGTCGATCCAGCCGAAGTGGTACGCGGCGACGGTGTCCATCGGTGCGGCCAAACGGGCGACGGCGGACCGTAGCGGCGGGGTGCAGAGCGTGCGGCTGCGGGCCAGCAGCTCCGGCACCGAGACCGGTTCGGCGTGCGCCGTGCCTCCGACGGCGATGCCGGTGCGTGACTCCACGTGCGTTCCCTCTCCCTCGTGGTGCCGGACCGCCCGGGGCTGCCGGGTGCTTGCGCTGTCGGTGCGGCTGGTGTCGATGTGGCCGGTGTCGGTGCGGCCGGTGTCGGTGCGGCTCGGGTCAATGCGGCTCGGGTCGGTGCGGCTGGTGCCGGTGTCACCGCTGTCAGTGCCGCCGGTGCGGCCGGTGTCGTTCCCGCCGGTGCGGGCGACGGGAGGCCCGCCGGCTCTGGCGGGGTCCCCGGCGGCGCCCGCCGTCACCGGGGCCACCTCCCGTCGCCCCGGTCCACCGGGAGCCGGCCGCCGGCAGCGGCGAGCGCCGCGTCCGCCGCGGCGTGGCCACTGCGCACGGCCCCCTCCATGGTCGCGGGCCAGCCGGTGGCCGTCCACGCGCCGGCCAGCAGCAGGCCGGGGACGTCCGTGCGGGCCGACGGGCGCAGCAGCGCGCTGCCGGGCGCCGGGTCGAAGGTGGCGGTGCGCTCACGGGTGACGAAGAAGTCCAGCACCTCGGCCCCGGCGGCGGCCGGGAGCAGCCGGGCCAGCTCCGGCAGGTACCGGCGGCGCAGCTCGGCGACCGGCAGGTCGATCTCGTCCTGGACGGCGGACTGCGAGAGGGCCAGGTACTGGGCGCCGGGGTGGGCCCGGCCGAGCCCGGTGCCGACCAGGCCGGAGTGCGCGGTGCGGTCGAAGACCCACTGCACGGGGGAGCCGAGGGCGGCGAAGAACGGCCGGCGCAGCACCTTGCGGTCGTAGACCACGTGCACGTTGAGGATCGGCGCGGTGCCGAAGTCGGCCAGCCGGTCCTGGCCGGGGAGGGCGTTCGGGGGCAGCAGGGCGGCCGCGCTGTCCTGGGCGCCGGCCAGCACGACGGTCTCGGCGGCGAGCGGCTCCGCGCCGCCTTCCAGATGGACGGCGTGCTGGGGCACGGCCGGCTTGAGCTCCGCGACGCGGGCGCGCAGCAGCACCTTCACGCCGGCGCGTTCCAGCTCGGCGAGCGCCCGGTCGTGGTGGATCACGCCGAGCGGGACGGCGGCCGTGCCGATGTCGGAGGCGCCCGGCTCGGAGAGCAGGCCGGTCTTGAAGACCATCGCCGCCAGCGCCATCGACACCTGGTCGGCGCGGGCGTTCAGGGTGGCGACGCCGACCAGGTCCCAGAGCGCGGCGAGGGTGTTCGCGTTCTGCCCGTTGCGGCGCAGCCACTCGCCGAAGGAGATCTCGTCCAGTGCCGGGTCGGCGAGGTCCAGGCCCTGGAGCGCCAGCGCCCCGCGGACCACCCGGGCGCGGTCGGCCGGCCCGAGGTGCGGGTAGCGGGCGAGGCTGCCGGCCAGGTGCAGCGGGACGGGCAGGCCGGCCCGGCGCAGCCGCCCGAGGGTGCGCACCGGGGCCGCGTCCGGCCCCGAGACGGAGAGCACCGGGACGTCCAGCCGGTCCTGCAGGTGGACCAGCCGGGCGGCGCCGAGCCGCTCCAGCAGGCCGCGGTAGGCGGTGCAGCAGCGCAGGTACACGTGCTGGCCGTTGTCGACGGTCAGCTCGCCGCGCTGGAAGGAGAACGCCAGCCCGCCGAGCCTGGGCCGCCCCTCGACCAGCGTGACCCGGTGGTCGGCCTCGGCCAGCCGCAGCGCGGCGGTGATCCCGGCCAGGCCGCCGCCGACCACCACGGCGGCCGGGCGCGCGGCATCGGCTCGCCCGGTCATCGGCCCTCCCCCTCGCGATTGCTGGACCGCCCTGCGGCGGTCGCTCCGGCCGGCACGCTCGTGACCGGCCCGGTCGTGGTCAACACTGCCCTGCCCGCTTGTGATTCCCCGCTGACACAGCGTGACAGAACTGCGGTGAGAATCAAGAACGCCCCCCGGCGAGCCCGGAAAGCGCGACGTACGCCTTCTCCCAGCCCGGCAGCGAGACCCGGCCGCGCAGGACGGACTCGGGGTCGGCGGCGATCCGGCCGAGCAGCCGGTGGTAGATCCCCGCCATCGCGGCGGTGCAGGCCCGGCTGCGGCGGTCGAGCATCGGCAGCAGCCGCAGGCCCTCCTCGAAGGCGGCCTGGGCGCGGGCGGCCTCGAAGGCCACCAGGCCGGTGAAGTCGGCGCCGACCGGCGGCCTGGGCAGCGCGAAGCCCTGCTCGCAGCCGAACCGGGCCAGGTCCTCGGCGGGCAGGTAGGTGCGGCCGTTCAGGGCGTCCTCGCGCAGGTCGCGCAGGATGTTGGTGAGCTGCAGTGCCAGGCCCAGGGTGTCCGCGTAGCCGGCGCCGCGTTCGGGGTCGTCGCAGCCGTACACACCGAGCGAGAGCCGGCCGACCGAGCCGGCCACGCAGCGACAGTAGACCTTCAGCTCCTCGTAGGTCTGGTACTCGGCGCCCTTGAGGTCCATCTCGACGCCGTCGATCAGTTCGTCGAAGCCGCCGAGCGGGATCGGGAAGCGCCGGGCCGCGTCGGCCAGGGCGACCTTGATCGGGTCGGTGTCGTCCTCGGCGACCGCCCCGGCGCGGACCTCGTCCACCAGTTCCCGGGTGCGCACCAGCGCCTCGGCCTTGCGGTCGGACGGGAGGTCCCCGTCGCCGATGTCGTCGACCCGGCGGGCCAGGGCGTACAGGGCCGACATGGCCAGCCGCTTGGGTTCGGGCAGCAACCGGATGCCGTAGCTGAAGTTGCGTGCCTGAAGTCCGGTGACTGCCTCGCAGTACCGGTACGCCGCCATGACCTGGGCCGACGCCAGTGGTGATGCCGCCACTCGGGCGTTCACCTTCCCTTCGCGAAGATGGCCGCCGCCTTCGCTGCGAGGCGGCGCTTGTCCGGCTTCGCCTGCTGCGCGAGCACGTCGTACCCGGCGTCCTCGATGGCCGCCAGGGCCGCGTACCCGCCGGCGGTGAATCCCGCCAGGAGCAGTCGAAGCCTCCCCCGAACCGTACCTACCAATGGCGCGCCGCGGTCGAGCAGGGTGCGGGCCCGCCGCACCTCGAAGGCGATCAGCTCGCGCACCGGGCCGCCGGCGGTGGGGGCGGCGAGGTCCGCCTCGGTGACGCCGAACCGGGCGAGGTCCTCGGCGGGGAGGTAGATCCGCCCGTGGGCGAGGTCCTCGGCGACGTCCTGAAGGTGTTCGACCACCTGGAGGGCGCTGCAGATCGCGTCGGACAGCTCGATCCGCTCGGGGGTGGCGACGCCGGCGATGGCCAGCACCAGGCGGCCGACCGGGTCGGCGGAGAGGGTGCAGTAGCCGATCAGGTCGTCGTAGCCGGCGTAGCGGGTGGTGGTCTGGTCCACCCGGTTGGCCTCGATCAGGCGGCGGAACGGCTCCGGGGTGAGCCCGTGCCGGTCGACCAGCGGGACGAGGCCGCGCAGCAGCGGGTGGCGGGGGCCCTCGGAGGCCCCCGGGTGGAGCGCCGCCTCGAAGACCCGGTCGAGATCGCGCTCCAGTCCGTCCAGCAGTGCGAGGCGGAAGGCGACGTCCTGCGGAGTCGGCGGGCCGGACTGGGCCGAAGGGGTGGCCGGGGGCGCGGCCTCGACCCCGAGCAGGGCGGCGGTGGCGGCCGGATCGGCCAGGTCGCCGTCGCCGGCGTCGTCGACCAGCCGGGCGTAGCCGTAGACGGCCATCAGGTCGCCGCGCCAGGCCGCGGGCAGGAAGAACGGGGCGACCGGGAAGTTCTCCGCGCCCGCCTTGTCCAGGGTCTCCCCCGCGGAGCGGTTCACCGACGTATCTCTGGGCTGGGCCGAAGCCGACACTGCTGTCACTCCCCCGTTCTACACCGCTGGGCATCACCGGCCCGACTCGGACACGCGTCCGAGCGGGGGCGCCACCTCCGGCACACCGCCCCCGCGCATACAGCCTGACACCACGGGGCGCGCCGGAGAAGAGCGCCCCGCCCGGCGCACGGGGGCGCTCACCCCCGCGGCGGCGGGCCACCCGGGGTACCGGCGGGGGCGCACGGACAGGGGGCCGGCCCCGGAATCCCCGGAACCGGCCCCCTGGACGGCCTGCCGCTACGGGCGCTCGCCGCGCTCGTAACGGCCGACGACCTCTTCGGTCGGGCCGTCCATGATCAGCTCGCCGGCCTCGATCCAGATCGTCCGCTCGCAGACCTCGCGGATCGAACTGTTGTCGTGGCTGACCAGGAAGACCGTACCGGCGGACTTGCGCAGTTCGTCGATCCGCTTCTTGCTGCGCTGCTGGAACGCCTGGTCGCCGGTGGCCAGCGCCTCGTCGATCAGCAGCACGTCGTGGGTCTTCGCGGCGGCGATGGCGAAGCGCAGGCGGGCGCCCATGCCGGAGGAGTACGTGCGCATCGGCAGCGAGATGAAGTCGCCCTTCTCGTTGATGCCGGAGAACTCCACGATGTCCTGGTAGCGGCTGCGCACGTCGGCCGGCGCCATGCCCATCGCCAGGCAGCCGAGGATGACGTTGCGCTCACCGGTGAGCTCGTTCATCAGCGCCGCGTTCACGCCCAGCAGCGAGGGCTGGCCGTTGGTGTAGATGCCGCCCTTCTCGGTCGGCAGCAGGCCCGCGATCGCGGCCAGCATGGTCGACTTGCCGGAGCCGTTGGAGCCGATCAGGCCGATCGCCTCGCCCTTGTAGGCGGTGAAGCTGACGCCGCGCACGGCGTGCACCTCGCGCACGCCCGCGGAGCGCTTGCGGCTGATGATGCGGCTCAGCGCCGAGGTGGCGCTGCCCTTGCCGGAGCCGGCGCCGTGCACCCGGTAGACGATGTGCACGTCGTCGACGACGACGGTGGGCTCGCGGGCGACGTCCGCGTCCCGGATGGTGTCCAGCTTGCTCAGTTCGACGTCAGCCACGGCCGTACTCCTCCTCGGCCTTCCAGAAGAAGACGTATCCGATCACGAACATCACGACCGCCCACCCGATGCCGTAGGTCCACTGGTGGAGCGGGAGTTCCTGGTGCTGGGGCTGGTGCCTGTTGTAGATGATCGGCGCGAAGGCGTGCCGCAGCAGGTCCATGTAGACCGAGGCCGGGTTGAGGGCCATCAGCGTCTGGATGTACTTGGGCCACTCGTGGATCTTGTCCTGGATGCTGAACATCACGCCGGACAGGAACATCCAGGCCCGCATCACGAAGGGGATCAGCTGGGAGATGTCGCTGGTCTTGGAGCCGAGCCGCGCCATGACCAGGGCGATGCCCGTGTTGAACATCATCTGGAGCACCAGGGCCGGGATGATCAGCAGCCAGGTCCGGCCCGGCTTGATGCCGCTGACCAGCACGGTGCCGACCAGCACCACCATCGAGATCAGCAGCTGCTGGAGCTGGATCACGGTGAACGCGATCGGCAGCGAGGCCCGGGGGAAGTGCAGCGCGCGGATCAGCCCGAGGTTGTCGGCGATCGCCCGGGTGCCGGACTGCACCGCGTTCTGGGTGAACTGGAAGACGAAGACACCGATGCAGAGCCAGGCGATGTAGGTGTCCGGCGGGAAGTTGTCCTTGCTCTTCAGGATCACACCGAAGACCAGGTAGAACACCGCGCAGTTCAGCAGCGGCGTCACGACCTGCCACAGCTGGCCGAGCTTGGCGTCGGTGTACTGGGCCACCAGGCGGGCGGTGGCGAAGGCCCAGATGAAGTGGCGCCGGGCCCAGAGCTGCTTGGTGTAGGAGACCAGGCCGGGCCGCCTGCCGCTCACGGCCAGGCCGTACTTGTCCGCAAGCTGCTTGGGGGTCAGGCCCGCGTCCACCCCCCTGGGGGATGAGAGGCTGACGGGTTCACTCACTGTCGACACATTCGTCCTTCACGCGGGATCGGTCGGGGCGGCCGGTCGACGGGGGTCCGCCGGCCTTGCGCCGATGGGGATCCACTGGATCACGGGGAGAGTCCGGCCGGTGTGTGGTCACCGGCCGCAGCGATCGATCATTCGATCAGATGACCGGTGGCCGGCCCAGCCTGGTCAATCGCCAAACGGTACGCCATCGCATGGGCCGCCGCGGACCGCAGGGTTCGCGCCAGCCCGCCCGGAACCCGCCCCACCAGGCCTTCAGCGCCTCCGAGGAGGGGCGGCGGGCCAGGGTCAGCAGGAACCAGGTTCCCAGATAGAGAGGCACCAACAGGGCCGGAAGGTTCCGTCTGGCGAGCCAAACCCTGTTACGGGCGATGTTGTGGAAGTAGGTGGCGTGCCGGGCCGGCGAGGTCGTCGGGTGGTGCAGCACCACGTCCGCGCGGTAGTCGATGGCCCAGCCGGCGTCCGCCGCGCGCCACGCGAGGTCGGTCTCCTCGTGGGCGTAGAAGAACTCCGCGGGCAGCTGCCCGGCCTGCTCGAACACCGCGCAGCGCACGGCGGTCGCGCCGCCCAGGAAGGTGGTCACCCGGGACGAGCGCAGCGGGTCGCTGGCGCGCAGCCGGGGGACGTGCCGGCGCTGGGTCACGCCGGTGTCGGGGTCGGCGATCCGGAAGGCCACGATGCCCAGCTCCGGGTCGGCGGTGAAGGCCTCGCGCAGCAGGCGGGCCGAGTCGGTGCGCGGCAGGTGCCCGTCGTCGTCCAGGAAGAGGACGGCGTCCACGTCCCGGCCGTCGCGGCCGAACAGCTCGATGCCGACGTTGCGCCCGCCCGGGATGCCGAGGTTCTCCGGCAGCTCGACGCTGCGCACGCCCTCCGGCAGCGGCGGCAGCTCGGCGCCCTGGCCCACCACGGCCAGCTCGACCGCCGCGCCCTCCTGGGCGCGCACCGATTCGATCAGGGCGGCAAGTTCCTCGGGGCGGTTGCCCATGGTGATGATGACGGCTCCGAGGCGGAAGCTCTCCGCGCTGGTCGGGGCGCTCATCGCAGCCTGCTGGAGAGGACGATGCTCAGCAGGTGCAGCACGGTCTGCAGCATGGCGATCGCCGCCAGCGCCACCACCGCGATCCGGGTGAAGAACAGCCCGCCGTGGACGGCGTCGGCGATCCCGGCCGCGAGGATCAGCAGCGAGGCCTCGACCGCGCCGACCAGGCGGTGGAACTTCAGGAAGGAGGCCGCCCGGCGGGCCTTGGCCACCGAGGACGAGCGCGGCACCGAGGCGCCGTCCTCGACCGCCGTCAGGCCGCTGCGGGCCCGGGCCACGTCCACCAGGTCCGTCTCGGACTTGATCAGGATCGCGCCGAGCGCGGCCAGCGTGCCCAGGAACGCCCACTCCCAGTGCGAGCCGCCGCCCTCGCGGTGCAGCAGGTCGGTGGCGCGCAGGCCCAGCCCGGTGAGCAGGGCAGCCTCGGACATGTAGTGGCCGACCCGGTCCAGGTAGACGCCGGTGAGCGAGGTCTGCCGGCGCCAGCGGGCCACCTCGCCGTCCACGCAGTCCAGCAGCAGGTAGACCTGGATCAGCAGGGCCCCCAGGACCGCGCCCGCGATGCCCGGCACGACCAGCGCAGCGCCGGCCAGGACGCCGGTGAACATCATCAGGTACGTCAGGCCGTTCGGCGTGATCGCCGTCACGGTGGAGAGCACGCGGGTGATCCGCAGCGAGATCCGCCGCATGTACAGGCGCCCGGCCCAGTGCTCGGCGCTGCGGCGCTGGAGCATGCCCTCCGGGTGGATCACCGCGCGCAGTTCCTCGATCGAGGGCCGGCGGGTCAGGTCCACCGGGGGCCGCTCGGCGCCCGCGGTGGAGGGGTCAGCTGTTGACGGCTTGGACATAGTCGGCGTACGCGTCCCTGATTGCTGAGGGGGAGAGGTCGAGGTGCTCAAGGATGGTGAAGCGCCCCGGGCGGGTGTTCGGAGCGTAGTGCACCGCGTCGGTGAACTCCGCCTCGGTGAAGCCGATCTGAGCTGCGGTCACCGGCAGCCCGTGGCTCGCCAGGCGTTCCACGATCAGACCGGTCAGCTCGCGCTCGCCCCGCAGGAAGCTGGCGAACGCGGCGCCGAGGCCGACCTGTTCGCCGTGCTGGGCGGAACGCTTGGGGTACAGCACGTCCAGGGCATGCGAGATCTCGTGGCAGGCGCCCGAGGAAGGCCGGGTGCTGCCCGCGATGTTCATCGCGATGCCGGACAGTACCAGGGCTTCCGCGAGGGCCGTGAGGAGGTCCTGATCCTGAGTGTTACCTGGGTGCCGCAGCAGGTTCTCGCCGGCCGAGCGGGCCATCGCCACGGCCAGTCCGTCCACCGGCTCGCCGGTGACCGCGTGCGACAACTCCCAGTCCGCGCAGGCGGAGATGTTGGAGACCACGTCGCCGATGCCGGCCGCCACGAAGCGCGGCGGGGCCTGCCGGATCACGTCCAGGTCGACGATGATGCCGATCGGGCTGGGCACCCCGTAGGAGCCGCGGCCGGCGTCGTTGTCGAGCGTGGAGACCGGCGAGCAGATGCCGTCGTGGGCCAGGTTGGTGGCGACCGCGACCAGCGGCAGGCCGACCCGGGCGGCGGCGTACTTGGCGGCGTCGATGATCTTGCCACCGCCGAGGCCGACCATCGCGTCGTAGTGCCCGCCGCGCACCGACTCGGCCAGGCGCACCGCGCTGTCCAGGCTGCCGTCGTCCACGTTGTACCAGTCGGCGCCGGGCAGGGCCGGCTCCAGGCGCCGGCGCATCGCCGCGCCCGAGCCGTTGCTGATCGCCACCGCGATCCGGCCCGAGGCGGACAGCCGCTGGTCGGCGAGGATGCCGCCGAGCGCGTCCAGCGCGCCCGGGCGGACCTCGACGAACAGCGGCGACGGAACCAGCCGGGTCAGTACTGGCACGCGATCTCCCGCGCCTTCGCCAGGTCGTCGTGGTTGTCGACCTCGACCCAGGAGACCTCGCCGATCGGCTGCACGTCGATCCGCAGGCCGCGGTTGACCATCTCCTGGTAGCCGTCCTCGTAGTACAGCTGCGGGTCGCGCTCGTAGGTGGCGCGCAGCGCGTCCGTCAGGTCGACGGCGGCGGCGGGGTTGATCACGGTGACGCCGATGTACTCGCCGGTGGCCTCGGTCGGGTCCATCAGCTTGGTGATGCGGCGCATGCCGGCGGCCGGGTCGACGACGACCTTCATCTCCTCGTCGGCGAGCTTCTTCACCGTGTCGAGGGCCAGCAGGATGCCGGGGGCGGTGCCGGCCTCGACGAGGCGCTGGTTGCCCTCCAGCATGGTGCGCTGCACGGACGCCGGGTGCACGGTGTCGCCGTTGGCCAGCAGCAGGCCCTCGGCGAAGAGCTCGCGGGCGCACCAGAGCGAGTACGCGTTGTTCCACTCCTCGGCCTTGTCGTTCTCGACCAGGTGGAGCTTGACGCCGTACTTGCTCTCCAGGGCGTCCTTGCGGTCGTACACCGCCTCCTTGCGGTAGCCGACGACGATCGCGGCATCGCGGATGCCGACCTCGGCGAAGTTGCCGAGGGTGAGGTCCAGCACGGTCCGCTCCCCGTCGACCGGCACCAGCGCCTTGGGCAGGGTGTCGGTGTACGGGCGCAGCCGGCGGCCGGCGCCGGCTGCCAGAACGAGGCCGATCATGCGGGGTCTCCTGATCCGTCGTGCGGTGCGCGGGGCGGTGCGCGCGGGGTGCCGGGGCACCGGCTTTCCGTCCGGCCGGGCCGCGAATCGGCGCGCCGGTGCCGCCGCGAGTGCGGGCACCGTGCCGTAAGCGATGGTAGGCGACCCGGGCGGCCGGCCCGAACGCGGCCGGGGGCTGCGAGGTGACGGGAGGGTGGCGATGCGGTGATCGAACGCGAGGACGAGGCGGTGATCGAACGCGATGGGAACGGATACCGAACAGCCCTGCTATTCCGATGACCCTTCCGGGAACGTATCGGGCCCATCTCTGCCCGGAATCGACCTGCCGATGGTCATGATCCGCCCGGTTGTGCGTGGGACCCGTACCCACCGCCACCCATACGGCAGACTGGAGCCCGACGCCGGCGCCGGTGCCCCCGCTGCGTCCGCTGCACCCGGTGTACCGGACGTACCCCGATGCTTCCGTTGCTCCCCCCTCCCGAAAGAGGCCCCATGCCCCAGAGCCTGCCGACCAACCCGACACACTTCGACTCCGAGATCGACACCGGTCTCGACGTCGAG
Source organism: Kitasatospora sp. NPDC094016 (assembly GCF_040304045.1). Taxonomy (NCBI): domain Bacteria; kingdom Bacillati; phylum Actinomycetota; class Actinomycetes; order Kitasatosporales; family Streptomycetaceae; genus Kitasatospora; species Kitasatospora sp. NPDC094016. The sequence goes on along the minus strand of NZ_JBEOUK010000001.1, from coordinate 379,425 downwards.
ACGGACGTGACGGTCGCCCCGGGGGCCTCGACCGGGACCGCCGGCGCCGGTCCCGAGATCCTGCTGGAACTGGTCGACGACGAGGGCGTCACCACCGGCACCGCCGAGAAGCTCTGGGCGCACCAGCAGCCCGGCCGGCTGCACCGCGCGTTCTCGGTCTTCCTCTTCGACCGCCAGGGGCGGCTGCTGCTCCAGCGGCGGGCGCTCGGCAAGTACCACTCCCCCGGCGTCTGGTCGAACACCTGCTGCGGCCACCCGTACCCGGACGAGCCGCCGTTCGTCGCCGCCGCCCGCCGCACCGCCGAGGAGCTCGGCATCGCGCCGGCGCTGCTCTGCGAGGCGGGCACGGTCCGCTACGACCTGCCGGACGAGGCCTCCGGGCTGATCGAGCGGGAGTGGAACCACCTGTTCGTCGGGCTGGTGACCGCGCCCGTCGAGCCCAACCCCGACGAGGTGGACGACTACGCCTTCGTGACCGCGCAGGAACTGCGGGAACTGCGCGCCGAGCGGCCGTTCTCGGTGTGGTTCGAGACGGTCTTCGAGGCGGCGCTGCCGGGGATCCGCGAGATCGCCGGACGGGACTGGTAGACGGGCGGAACCGGCGAGCGGGCCCGCGGCGCTCAGTCGTCGGCCTCCGGGGGAACGGGCAGCGAGGCCCAGATGACCTTGCCGCCCTCCCCCGTCCGCTCCACGTCGCACACCCCGCCGGCCTGCAGCGTCACGCTCTTCACCAGCAGCAGGCCGCGGCCACCGGTCCGCCCGGTGTCGCTCTCCAGCGCCTTCGGCCGGTACGGGTCACCGTCCTCGACCGACACCCGGACCCAGCCCCGGCGGACCACCAGCTCGGTCGTCACCTCCGGCGACAGCTTCGCCGCGTGCGTCACCGCGTTGCCGACCAGCTCCGAGACGATCAGCAGCACGTCGTCCACCAGCTCCTGGTAGCGCACCCCGGCCATCCCCTGGGCCAGCAGGCGGTCACGGACCGCGTGCCGGGTCAGCGGCACCGAGGCCTCCTCGGCCGGCACCGGGAAGCGCCACACGCCCTCGACCGGTCCGGCGGGTGCGCGTTCCGGCCCGGTGCGTCTCGGCTCGGCGGGTGCGCGCTCCGGCCCGGCGCGTCTCGGCTCGGCCTTCGCCGCCCCGCTGATCTGCTCCACGTCCAGCCGCCCTTCGTCCGCGACCCGGGAGTGTCCGCGACCCGGGAATCAGGCGTTCCGCTCATGGCGCCCTCGATCCACAGAGGCTAGGAGAGGCACCGGCGGGACCGTGGCACCGTCGACAAGTTGCCCGTGTCGGACCGCTTCCGGCCGGAACGGACCGCGGCCGCCGCCGGGGTCGACCGTTTCCTTCGCGCTCGCCACCGCTTCGGCCGGGGTTCGCGCACCGTGGCGACCCATCCCAGCCAGCCCGACCACCCCTGCCGACCCGGACGTCCCCCCACCCGGGGAAACGCAGGTGAGAAGCACTCCAGAACCCTGGTAATGTTCTCTCTGTCGCCGAGGGGGCGAGAAAAACCCCGAAGCACACACCCCGTCCGGGTGGCGGAATGGCAGACGCGCTAGCTTGAGGTGCTAGTGCCCTTTATCGGGCGTGGGGGTTCAAGTCCCCCCTCGGACACAACCGAATTCCCCGTGGGATCCGAAAGGAACCCGCGGGGAATTTCTTTTTCCCGGCGCGCCGCCGCCGTCCACGGGTTCTCGCGGGTTCTCCCCGCGGACCGGGTGGCCGCTGCGGCGGTCGCGACCCCCGCAACCGCTGTGACCCGGGTGACTTCTGCGCCTGCCGTGACCCGGAAAGCGGACACGAGATGGCAACGATCGGACAGTTTGAGCTTCCCTTGAGGTATTCGCCCCTTTTGGCCCCATAGGCTGTCTCCGTTTGTCCGGAAACCAGCATAAAAACCACGACACCACCCGATGAAACCCCGAGCGAGAGGACCGATACGTTGAGTGAGCCAGAGTCTCCGACGGCATCACATCAGAACTACCGGCGATCGCTCGGCACCATCAGCCTGACCGCCGTGGGGCTCGGGTCCATCATCGGATCCGGGTGGCTGTTCGGCGCCGAGCGCGCCGCCCGGCTGGCCGGCCCCGCGTCGATCCTGGCCTGGGTGATCGGGGCCGCGGTGGCACTGACCATCGCGCTCACCTACAGCGAGCTCGGGTCGATGTTCCCCAAGGCCGGCGGCATGGTCCGGTACGGCCAGTACTCGCACGGCTCGCTGGCCGGCTACCTCGCCGCCTGGGCCAACTGGATCGCCATCGTCTCGGTCATCCCCGGCGAGGCCACCGCCTCCGTCCAGTACATGAGCTCCTGGCACTTCGGCTGGGCACAGGGGCTGTACAACGGCAAGGAACTCACCCTGAGCGGGGTGGCACTGGCCAGCGTGCTGCTGGTCGGCTACTTCATCCTCAACTGGTTCGCCATCACGATGTTCGCCAAGACCAACACGGCGATCACCGTCTTCAAGGTCATCGTCCCGACCCTGACCGCCGGCGCGCTGCTGTTCGCCCACTTCGACACCGCCCACTTCACCGACCACGGCGGCTTCGCGCCGAACGGCTGGAGCGCCGTGTTCACCGCCGTCGCGGTGTCCGGCATCGTCTGGGCCTTCAACGGCTTCCAGTCCCCGCTCAACCTGGCCGGCGAGGCCCGCAACCCCGGCAAGTCGCTGCCCAAGGCCGTCATCGGCTCGATCCTGATCGCCCTGGTGATCTACGTCGCGCTGCAGATCGCCTTCCTCGGTGCCATCCCGGCCGCCGACCTGTCGCACGGCTGGAGCAACCTCGCCTACACCTCGCCGCTCGCCGACCTCGCGATGGTCTGGGGCCTCAACTGGCTCGCCCTGCTGCTGTACGCGGACGCCTTCGTCTCCCCCAGCGGCACCGGCATGATCTACGCCGCCACCACCTCGCGCATGATCCACGGCGTGCAGGAGAACGGCCACCTGCCGAAGATCTTCGGCAAGGTCGACGCCAAGACCGGCATCCCGCGCCCGGCCCTGGTGCTCAACCTGGTGGTCGCCTTCCTGTTCCTCGCGGTCTTCCGCGGCTGGGGCTCGCTGGCCGAGATCGTCTCGGTCGCCACCGTGATCTCGTACGTCACCGGCCCGGTCGCCGTGATGGCGCTGCGCCGCCTGGCGCCGGACCTGCCCCGGCCGGTCCGGCTGCGGGCCATGCCGGTCATCGCCCCCGTGGCGATGGTGTTCGGCTCGCTGGTCCTGTACTGGGCCCGCTGGCCGCTCACCGGCAAGGTCATCCTGCTGATGGCCGCCGGTCTGCCGATCTGGGCCTGGTACGAGCTGCGCAAGCCGTGGGCCGAGCTGAAGCCGCACCTGAAGGCGGGCGCCTGGATGGTCGCGTACCTGTTCGTGATGGCCGGCGTCTCCTGGGCCGGCAGCACCGACTTCGGCGGCCAGGGCTACCTGCCCGAGGGCTGGGACCTGCTGGTCGTCGCGGCCATCGCGCTGGCCTTCTACCGCTGGGGCGTCGCCAGCGCCTGGGCCAACCCGTCCCTGGCCGCCGTCCGGCGCGAGCTGGCCGAGGAGGCCGCGGCCGGCGAGGGCGCCGACGGCTCTGCGGGCTCCGGTCAGGAGCCGCGGGAGGCCTCGCGGGCCTGAGGACGCGTGCAACGGTGAAGGGCCGGTCGAGTTCGTCGACCGGCCCTTCGGCGTTGGCGGGGCCGGGATGGGACGGGACAGGACGGGGTTCCGCCGGGTGCCGGTCGAACCCGTCAGCCGCGGCGGGCGCGGCGGATGACGGCGGTGACGACCGGGGGGAGCAGGTCGCGGGCGGCGCGCTTGGCGACATTGGCCGGGCGGCGCAGTTCGGCGGCGCGGGCCCGGCGGGCGGCGAGGTCGCGGGCGGCCTCCTCCTGGGCCTCCTGGGCCGCCCGGCGGGACTGCGAGGCCTCGTTCCGGGCCGCCTCGGAGGCCAGCCGCCGGTGGTGGCGGGAGGGGCGGAACGCGTCGATCCCGTCCGAGCTGCCGGTCATCCGGAGCACCTGCTGCCCGTTCAGGGTCTCGGAGCTGAGGTAACAGCCCTCGGCGAGGTCCACCCGGTCGAGCAGGTCGCGCTGGAACGGCTCCGGATCCCCCCAGGTGCCGTAGAACTTGCACTCGGTCAACATGATCGGCTTGAGCCCGTGGTTGAAGACCGCGCCCCAGGTCGCGGCGGCCACGCCCGGGGTGTGCTGCGAGCGGTAGTCGTCCAGGACGACGACACCCTGGTCCTGGAGCGCGACCCGGGCCACCTGGAGGTCGCCCACGACGTGCTCGTACAGGTGCGAGGCGTCGATGTGGATGAAGCGGAACGTGCCCGCCGCGATCCGCCCGCCGGCCAGGGCGGAGGTCGGGGCCTGGATTATCTCCGGCAGTTCCTCGTGGAAGGCGAGGTAGTTGACCTCGAAGGCCGAGCGGGTCAGCGACTTCCGGTAGGAGGTGTCCATCTCGGCCGCGTTCTCGTCGTCCGGCGCGTCCGAGTCGAAGAGGTCACAGACGGTGAAGGACTCGCCGGGCTGGAGGTGCTCACCGATCACGATCGCGCTGCGGCCCAGGTACGCACCCATCTCCAGCAGGTCGCCGGTGACCCCGGCTTTCTCCTGCCGCCCCATGAACCAGTCGAACGAGTGCCGGTCATGGTCCCAGAACCAGCCCGGAACGTCGTCCAGCACGGCTGGTTCGGCGGGCCGCTGCGACTCGTCCTTCAACGCGGCATCGGTCACGGGATGCTCCTTTTGCGGTACGGATGACCTGCGGATTTGAGCCAGACCTCAGCCCGGTGGCAGCCCCCGCCCGACCGTGGGACGCGCTGGTCCCGGACCATGTGCACCACTACGAACCATTGGCAACAGTAGTGCCTCACCGCTGAGTTCGCTGCAATCTACAGCGGTGCCCACGGGTGTGAGGAGCTTTTCGCGCAATGATTTTCGCGGACCGTCGTTTCGCTGCCGGAGGGTGAACAGGGAGCCTTCGGGACGGTTCGTCCGGGGTCCCGCGACGGCGGACCACGGCACGGCCGGTCACATCGCACGCGGATCGTCAACTGGACGTCCAGCGGCGGGCAGTGGAACCGACGGCGCAGACGGCGGCGGGCGGCCGCCCGGTGCCGTGGCCGTGCGAGGCCCTGGAGCGGTCGGACGGGCGGCGCGCGGGCGTCGAGGCCGAGCCGTTCGACGAGAACACCGCGCGGTTCGCCCCGGGGCAACCCGCCGGCCCACCGGGCCGGATTGGCTCTTGCGCGCGGCCACCCGGGCCGCCTTGACTGGTTCTTTGACCAGCGCTGCTGGTCAAAGCGGCCGACCGGATGAGAGGACACTCGGTGCAGCAGTACGCGGAGTACGGCGACCAGTACATCGACGGCGCCTGGCAGCCCTCCCTGGACGACGCCGGGTCGATCGAGGTGCTGAACCCGGCGACCGAGCAGGTGCTCGCCACCGTTCCCGCCGGCGGGCCCGCCGACGTCGACGCCGCGGTCGCCGCGGCCCGCCGGGCGGCCCGCGGCTGGGCGACGACCGCCCGCGCGGACCGGCTCGCCCTGCTGACCCGGTTGCGGGACGGAATCGCCACCGCCCAGGAGGAGATCACCGCCACCGTGGTCGCCGAACTCGGCGCCCCGGTCGGCTTCGCCGCCGCCGTGCACGCCGGGGCGCCACTGACCGTGGCGACCTCCTACCTGACACTGCTCGCCGAGCACCCCTTCGAGGAGCGGATCGGCAACTCGGTGGTGCTCGCCGAGCCCGCCGGAGTGGTCGCGGCCATCACGCCGTGGAACTACCCGCTGCACCAGATCGTCGCCAAGGCCGTCCCGGCCCTGGCGGCCGGCTGCCCGGTGGTCCTCAAGCCCGCCGAGGACACCCCGCTGGTGGCCCGGCTGTTCGCCCGGCTGGTGCACGAGGCGGGCTTCCCCGCGGGCACGTTCAACCTGGTGACCGGCACGGGCACGGTGGCGGGTGCGGCGCTCGCCGCCCACCCGGACGTGGACATGGTCTCGTTCACCGGATCCACCGCCGTCGGCCGGCAGGTCGCCGAGACGGCGGGCCGGGGCCTGAAGCGCGTCGCCCTGGAACTCGGCGGCAAGTCCGCCAACGTGGTGCTGCCGGGCGCGGACCTGGCCCGGGCGGTCAACGTCAACATCGCCAACGTGTTCGCCAACTCGGGCCAGACGTGCAGCGCGTGGACCCGCCTGCTGGTGCACCAGGACCAGTACGAGGAGGCCGTCACGACAGCCGCGAAGGCCGCCGCCAAGTACGCCCCGGGCGATCCGACCGACCCGCAGACCCGGATCGGCCCGCTGGTCAACGCCAAGCAACTGGCCCGGGTGCGCGGTTACGTCGAGGGCGCGCTCGCCGCGGGCGCCCGGCTGGTCGTCGGCGGCGCGGAGCCCGTCCCGGGCCTGCCCTCCGGCTTCTACGTCCGGCCGACCGTGCTCGCCGACGTCACGGGGGACATGGCGATCGCCCGGGAGGAGGTGTTCGGCCCCGTCCTGGTGGTCCTCCCCTACCGGGACGAGGACCACGCCGCCGAACTCGCCAACGACACCGAGTACGGCCTGGCCGGCGGCGTCTGGGCCCCGGACACCGGCACCGCCGCCGCCTTCGCCCGCCGCCTCGACACCGGTCAGGTCGACCTCAACGGCGGCCGCTTCAACCCGCTCGCCCCGTTCGGCGGCTACAAGAGCTCCGGCCTCGGCCGTGAACTGGGCCGCCACGGCCTGGAGGAGTTCCTCCAGTACAAGTCGCTGCAGTACTGACCGCGGCGCCGGACGGGGTGCCGACCGCGATGCCCGAACCCCCGGGCATCGCGGCCGGCCAGGCGGGGCCGGTCAGGTGAGGTCGACGCCCGGGTAGAGGGGGAAGGGGGCGAGGAGGTCGGCGGCGCGCTTGGCGACGCCGTCGCGCACGGCGTCGTCGAGGCGGTACTGGGCCTTGGAGGGGGCGCCGCCCGCGGTGGTGGTCGGGGTGGTGGCGCGCAGCACGGTGTCGATCAGGGCGGCGATCTCGTCCATCTCGGCGGTGCCGAGGCCGCGGGTGGTGAGCGCCGGGGTGCCGAGGCGCACGCCCGAGGTGTACCAGGCGCCGTTCGGGTCCTGCGGAACGGAGTTGCGGTTGGTGACGACGCCCGAGTCCAGCAGCGCCGCCTCCGCCTGACGCCCCGTCAGGCCGTAGCCGGAGACGTCGGCGAGGACCAGGTGGTTGTCGGTGCCGCCGGTGACCAGCCGGCCGCCGCGGCGCAGCAGGCCCTCGGCGAGCGCCCGGGCGTTGTCCACGACGGCGCGGGCATAGGTCCGGAACTCGGGCCGGCGGGCCTCGGCGAAGGCGACCGCCTTGGCGGCCATGACGTGCGAGAGCGGTCCGCCGAGCACCAACGGGCAGCCGCGGTCGACGTGTTCGGCCAGTTCGGTGTCGCACAGCACCATGCCACCGCGCGGTCCGCGCAGCGACTTGTGGGTGGTCGTGGTGACGATCTGGGCGTGCTGGACGGGGTCGTGGTCGCCGGTCAGCACCTTGCCCGCGACCAGGCCGGCGAAGTGTGCCATGTCGACCATGAGGGTCGCGCCGACCTCGTCCGCGATCTCGCGCATCCGCCGGAAGTCGACCAGTCGCGGGTAGGCGGAGTAGCCGGCGACCAGGATCAGCGGGCGGAACTCCCGGGCGGTCTCGCGCAGCGCGTCGTAGTCGATCAGGCCGGTGGCCGGATCGGTGCCGTAGCTGCGCTGGTCGAACATCTTGCCCGAGATGTTGGGCCGGAAGCCGTGGGTGAGGTGGCCCCCGGCGTCCAGGGACATGCCGAGCATCCGCTGGTTGCCGAGCGACTGGCGCAGCTGCGCCCAGTCCTGCTCGGTGAGGTCGTTGACGCCCCGGACCTTGGCCCGCTCCAGCGCCGGGCTCTCCACCCGCTGGGAGAGGACGGCCCAGAAGGCGGTGAGGTTGGCGTCGATGCCGGAGTGCGGCTGGACGTAGGCGTGGTCGGCGCCGAACAGGGCGCGGGCGTGCTCGGCGGCGATGGTCTCGACGGTGTCGACGTTGCGGCAGCCCGCGTAGAAGCGCCGGCCCGCGGTGCCCTCGGCGTACTTGTCGCTGAGCCAGTTGCCCATGGCGAGCAGGACGGCCGGGGAGGCGTAGTTCTCGCTGGCGATCAGCTTGAGCGAGGCGCGCTGGTCCTCCAGCTCCTGGCCGATGGCCGCGGCGATCCGCGGCTCCACGCCGGCGACCACGTCGAGGGCGTTGCGGAAGGCGGTGTCGGCGGCCGCGCCGGCGGTGGTGTGCGGGGCCTGAGCGGCCTCGACGGCATGAGGGGTGTGCGGGGCCTGAGCGGCCTCGACGGCATGAGGGGTGTGCGGGGTGGCCAAGGCGGTCTCCTCGTGGTGCACGGACGAGTACGGACGGCCCAGGCGCTCGGCAACTGTCGTGCGGGTGCACGGAGCCGCTTCCCGATGGTCGATTCCATCCGTGCGCGCCAGTCGCGGCTCCCCGGGATCGTACCAATGCCCGGGGGAATGTGGCGGAGATCTCAGGATTCGGGACGGCACGCCCGTTTCGCCCCTTGATGTCCGTTCTTCTGCAACGACGGTATTGCAGCGAAATGACGCCGAATGAAGCCGCAATACGCGCCGAAACAATGCCGGGGAAAACCGCCGGAGGTGATTTGCGGACCTCCCCGCGCATCCGGTCTGATGACGCTCGAACGGCCGACGGGAAACCCCCGGGGGCCGGTTCGGAAATGCACACCAGCGCACCCTCACCCACAGGGCGGCGGAGAATTCGGGGAGTACGCCTCTCATGGCCGTGGTCGAAACAGCAGCGGGCTCCGTCCCCGCACCCGCCGCGCCGAGGCTGCTCGGCCGGCTCCTGCGCGACCGGGTCGGCGCCGCCGCCCTCGCCGTCGTCCTGCTCTTCCTGCTGCTCGCCCTCGCCGCCCCGCTGATCGCCGCCCTGTACGGGAAGAACCCGGTCGAGCACTACGGCCAGAACTCCCCCGGCCTGCTCAGCGACAGCGGCCTGCCCGTCCTGCCGAACGGCGGCATCTCGGGCGACTTCTGGTTCGGCCTGGAGCCGGGGCTCGGCCGGGACGTCCTGACCCAGCTGCTCTACGGCATCCGCACCTCGCTGCTGATCGCCTTCGCCTCCGCCGCCGTGACCACCACGCTCGGCGTGCTGGCCGGGGTCGCGGTCGGCTACCTCGGCGGGATCGCCGACCGACTGTTCGGCTTCCTGGCCAACGTGCTGCTGGCCTTTCCGACCCTGCTCCTGCTCCTCGCGCTGAGCCCCGTCATCCAGTCCCGGCTGGTCGATCCGGGCGCCGCGGAACCGGAGTGGATGCAGTTCCTGGTGCTGATCCTGGTCTTCTCCGCGTTCGGCTGGATTCCGCTCGCGCTTTCCCTGCGGGCCACCGTGCGGTCGCTCCGGGAAAGGGATTTCGTGCAGTCCGCCCGGGCCCAGGGCGCCGGCCGATTCCATGTCGTCGTCCACGAACTGCTGCCGAACGTCCGCTCGCAGCTGCTGGTGCACGCCACCATGGCGGTGCCGACCTTCGTCGCCTCCGAAGCGGTGCTGTCCTTCCTCGGTGTCGGCATCACGGAGCCGATCCCGGACTGGGGCCGGATGATCTCCCGCGGCTCCGAGGTCTTCCAGGCCGACCCGACCTACATGGTCTTCCCCGGTGTCGCCCTGCTGCTCTTCGTGCTCGCCTTCAACCTGCTCGGCGACGCCGTCCGGGACGCGCTGGACCCGCGCGCCGTCCGCTGAGCCCCGCCCTTCCCCGCCCATCACCCCAAGCCCGCCCCGACCCGCCCCGGCTCCCGGGGCAAGGAGAGATTCGCCATGCGCTGGACCAGACCGTCCCTCGCCGTCGTCGCCACCGCCCTGCTGGCGACCGCCTGCTCGGCCGGCGCGGGCACCGGCCCGGCGCCCGCCGGGGCGGCCGCCAAGGAGACGTCCCCGCTGACCGCCGCACTCGGCGGCGAGAAGGAGAGCGCCGGCCCGGCCCCCGCCGTCGCCGGCGCCCGCGTGGGCGGCACCGTGAACGTGTACAACAGCGTCGAGTTCCGCCACCTCGACCCGCAGAAGGTCTACGCGGGCGCGACGTACAACGCCTCGCTGCTCTGGGGCCGCCAGCTGACCCAGTACCAGGTCGTCGACGGCAAGGCCAAGCTGGTCGGCGACCTGGCGACCGACACCGGTACCTCCGGCGACGGCGGGCGCACCTGGACGTACCGGCTCAAGGACGGCGTGGCCTGGGAGGACGGCAAGCCGATCACCGCCCAGGACGTCAAGTACGGCATCGAGCGCAGCTTCGGCAAGGGCTACGAGGTCGGCCCGCCGTACTGGCCGCAGTGGCTCACCGGCGAGGCCAGCTACGAGGCGGCGCGCGCCAAGTACTCCGGCCCGCAGGACGGCGACCTGGCCGCGATCGAGACGCCCGACGAGCACACCGTCGTCTTCCACTTCCCGCAGCCGCAGGCCGACGTCCCGTACATGGCCGCGCAGTCCTCGTCCTCGCCGGTGCGCCGGGACAAGGACACCGGGACGGACTACGACCGGCAGCCGTTCGCCACCGGCCCCTACCGGATCGTCGAGCACGTCCAGAACACCCGCATGGTGCTGGAGCGCAACCCCGCCTGGAAGGCCGAGACCGACCCGATCCGCAGCCAGTACCCGGACAAGTTCGTCTTCACGTTCGGTAAGGAGGCGCTCAACATCAACCAGGAGATCCTGTCCGGGCGCGACGGCGGTGCCAGCGCCACCACCGCCTCCGACGTGCTCTCCCCCGAGCTGTACCAGACCGCCGACACCGACCCGAAGGCCAAGGACCTGGTCGTCTCCGGGCGCCAGGGCGCCTTCGTCACCCAGCTGGTGATCAACAACGAGCGGGTGCCGGACGTCGAGGTCCGCAAGGCCCTGCACCTCGGCTACCCCCGCCAGCAGGCCCGCCAGGTCCAGGGCGGCTCCCGGATCGGCGAACTCGCCACCACGCTCAGCTCGCCGGCGCTGATCGACTGGGAGAAGTACGACCTCTACCCGGTCAAGCCCGAAGGCGACCCGGAGGCCGCCAAGGCCGCGCTCGCCAAGGCCAAGCAGGCGCCGACGAGCCTGACCTACGGGTACAGGAACACCCCGGACGGGCAGCGCACCGCACAGGTGCTGGTGGACGGCTTCGCCAAGTCGGGCATCACCATCGTGCCCAAGCCGATCGACCCCAAGGCGTTCCTGGACGAGGTGCACCGCGCCGACTCCCCGTACGACCTGTTCGAGGAGACCTCCTCCGTCGACTGGCCGACCCCGTCCACGCTGATCCCGTTCTCCTTCGACGGCCGCGCCGGCAGCGACCTCAACTCCGCGCGCTACCGCAACCCGGCGGTGGACAAGGAGATCGACCGGATCAACCAGATCGGCGAGCCGCGCGCCAAGGCCAAGGAGCTGTACGCGCTGGAGAAGACCGTGATGCAGGACGTCCCGGTGCTGCCGTTCGTCTACGCGAACGTCAACCAGGTGCGCGGCTCCAACGTCGGCGGGGCGTTCATCCACCCCATCTACGGCACCGTCAGCCTGGCGTGGCTGTACCTGAAGTCCTGACCGCCGTACCCGCCCCCGCGCCGGTCGGTGCGGGGGCGGGCCCCTGAAGTCCCCGTGTGCCCGCGCAGCCCCCGCGGGCGCCTCCCCGTACGCCTCCCCGTACGCCTCCCCGTCCCGTCGACCCCGGACCGGCCATGCTCTCCTTCGCCCTGCGGCGGACCCTCCAGGCCCTCGCCGTCCTGGTCGCGGTCTCCGCCGCCGCCTTCGCCCTCTTCTACGCCGCGCCCGCCGACCCGGCCCGCGCCGCCTGCGGCCCGCGCTGCGACAGCGGCCAAGTCGCGGCGGTGCGCCAGAGCATGGGCCTGGACCAGCCGCTGCTCACCCAGTACACCGACTACCTCACCGGGGTCGTCGCCGGGCGCGACATCAGCGACGTGGACGGCTCGGTCATCCACTGCGACGCGCCCTGCCTCGGCTACTCCTACCGGCTGCACCAGCCCGTCACCGAGGCCCTGGCCGACCACCTGCCGGTCACCTTCTCGCTCACCGCCGGAGCCCTCGCCGTCCTGCTGGTGCTCGGCCTCGGCACCGGCTTCGTCTCCGCGCTACGGCACGGCGGCCGCACCGACCGGCTGCTCTCCGGCTTCACCCTCGTCGGCGCCAGCGTGCAGATCTACTTCCTCGGGTACGTCGCCCAGTGGGCACTGGTCTACTCCACCGGCCTGCTGCCCCTGCCCTCCTACACCCCGCCGACCGAGGACCTCGCGGCCTGGGCGGGCGGGCTGCTGCTCCCCTGGCTCGTCCTCGGCTTCGTCAACTCCGCTGTTTTCGCCCGGCTTTCACGCTCCCAGCTGCTGGAGACGATGAACGAGGAGTACGTCCGCACCGCGCGCGGCAAGGGCCTCGGCCGACTGCGCGCCCACCTCAAGTACACCTCGCGCGGCGCCGCCGGGCCGCTGGTGCAACTGCTCGGCCTGGAGGCCGGAGTGCTGCTCGGCGGGGCGGTCATCACCGAGACGGTGTTCGGACTGAACGGGGTCGGACGGTTCGCCGCCCAGGCGGTGTCCGGGCAGGACCTGCCCGCGGTGGTCGGCGCGGTGCTGCTGGCCGCCTGCTTCGTGGTGCTGTTCGTCGCGCTGGCCGACCTGGTGGTGGCCTGGCTCGACCCGCGAATCCGCCTGAGCTGACTGGAGCCGTTCGATGACGTCCACTGTTGAGTCCGCGCCCGGGGCCACCCCTGGGCCCGGTGCCGCGCCTGCCGCAGAGCCCGTGCTGAGCGTTCGCGATCTGACCGTCACCTTCGCCGACCCGCGCGGCGGCGCTCCCGTGACCGCCGTCCGGGGGCTCTCCTTCGACCTCGCCGCCGGTGAAGTCATCGGCCTGGTCGGCGAGTCGGGCTCCGGCAAGTCGGCCACCGGCCTCGCCGTCCTCGGCCTGCACGACCCGCGCACCACCACCGTCACCGGCTCGATCCGGCTGGAAGGCCAGGAGTTGGTGGGCGCGACGGAGTCCGCGCTGCGCCCGGTCCGGGGCGGCCGGGCCGCGCTGGTCTTCCAGGACGCGCTCACCTCGCTCAGCCCCTTCCACGGCGTCGGCGCCCAACTCGCCGAGATGTACCGGCTGCACCACCCCGGCGCCGGTCGCACCGAGGCCCGCCGACGGGCCGCCGCGATGCTCGACCGGGTCGGCATCCCGGCCGCCCGGGTGCGCGACTTCCCGCACCAGTTCTCCGGCGGGATGCGCCAGCGGGTGATGATCGCCATGGCGCTGATGAACGACCCGAAGGTGCTGATCGCCGACGAGCCCACCACCGCCCTGGACTCCCGGGTGCAGCGGCAGGTCCTCGACCTGCTCGGCGAGTTGCAGCGCGAGCACGGCACGGCGGTGCTGCTGGTCAGCCACGACCTCGGCGTGGTCGCCGGGACGACGGACCGCACGCTCGTGCTGCGCGGCGGCGTCCAGGTCGAGTCCGCGCCGACCGCCGAGCTGCTGGCCGCGCCGCGCGAGCCGTACACCCGCGCACTGGTCGGGGCGGCGCTCACCCTGGACTCCGCACCCGGTGCACCACTGCCGACAGTTGACGATCCGTCACCCGACGTCGAATTCACGCCCCGGACGGTCGGGCGCCCCGAGCGCTGGCTCGTCGAAGTGGCGGACCTCGCCGTCCACTTCCCCGGGCGGCGCCGCCTCCCCAGCCTGCGCACCGAGCCCGTCCGGGCCGTGGAGGGCGTAGGACTGCGGATCGCCCCCGGCGAGACGCTCGGGCTGGTCGGCGAGTCCGGCTCCGGCAAGTCCACCACCGCCCGCGTCCTGGCCGGCCTCCAACAGCCCACCTCGGGAACGGTGTTGTACGACGGCCAGGACGCCACCCGCCCGGGCCGGGAGCTGCGGCGCCGGCTCAGCCGGGAGATCCAGCTGGTCTTCCAGGATCCGTACGCCTCCCTCAACCCGCGCCGCACCGTCGCCCAGACCCTCGACACCCCGCTGCGCCTGCACACCTCACTCGACGCGGCGCAGCGGCGGAAGCGCTCGGCCGAACTGCTGGACCAGGTCGGGCTGCCCGCCGCCCACCTGGACCGCTACCCGCACGAGTTCTCCGGCGGACAGCGCCAGCGGATCGGCATCGCGCGGGCCCTCGCCCCGCAGCCGCGCCTGATCATCGCGGACGAACCGGTGTCGGCCCTCGACGTCTCGGTCCAGGCGCAGGTGCTCAACCTGCTGATGGAGCTGCGCGAACACCTCGGCGTCGCCTTCCTGTTCGTCTCGCACGACCTCGCCGTGGTGCGGCACCTCTGCGACCGGGTGGCTGTGATGCACCGGGGCCGACTGGTCGAGTCCACCGACCGCGACCGCCTGTTCAGCGCGCCGCACACCGAGTACACCCGGGAGCTGCTGGCGGCGGTGCACTAAGCCCTGGCCTCGCGGGGCCCCGGCCGCTCGTCCTCTACCCGGCGGAGGCGGCCGGGACGGTCGTGACCAGCGGGATGTACGGGTCGGTGCCCGCCTCCCGGACCACGGCGAGGTCGGTGAGGCGCCAGGGGCGAAGGATGAAGGGGCCCGTGTAAAGCGTTGGCACGATCAGGGGCGGTCGGTCCATGCTCGAAGCCTGTCATGTGCGATCAAGGAGCCCCAGCGAATATGTCCGCCAGCGATCAATCCGACTCCGCAGGAGACCGCGCAGCCGTCGACCACGAGCTCGTCGAGGCCGCCCGGGCGGTGGCCCGGCGCTACTGCCGGGGCGACAACCACACCGTCGCGGCCGCCGGACGCAACGCCGACGGGCGGATCGTCACGGCCGTGAACGCCTACCACTTCACCGGCGGCCCGTGCGCGGAGCTCGTCCTCATCGGCGCGGCCGCCGGCCAGGGCGCGTACGACCTCACCACGGTCGTCGCGGTCGGCGACCAGGACCGGGGCGTCGTGCCGCCATGCGGCCGCTGCCGACAGGTGCTGCTCGACTACTTCCCGACGGTCGAGGTCATCGTCAGGCGGGGAACGGAGCTGCTCGCCCTGCCCATCCTCGATCTGCTCCCCGAGGCGTACGTCTGGGCCGAGCACCAGGACGGCTAGCGCCCTCGCCCTTGAGTCGTGCCCGTGTGGCCGTTCGCCCGTCGTTCGGCTGCGCGAGCGCGACTCCAGGCACTAGCGTGCTGGCGACGTGTCGTAGTGATCGCCAACCGAGGGGGCACATTGTCGGACGACCTGCTCACAGCAAAGATCAACCACGGGTTCGACCACCTCGACGCCGACGGCGACGGGCTCCTCACCGAACGGGACCACGTCCTCATGGGCCTCGCCGTCGCCCGCTCGCTCGGCCACCAGGAGGGCTCGGAGGCCGAGGCCGTCATCGTCCGCGCCTACCTGGCGGTCTGGCACGACCTGCACCTCGCCCACCTGCCCGCCGGCACCGAGGCGATCACCCGCGAACAGTTCGTCCGCTCGACCGGCGCCCTCTCCGACGACCCCGAGGCCGCGCGGACCAGCTTCGGCGCACTCGCCGACGCCTTCCTCGCCGTCGCCGACACCGACCGCAGCGGAACGGTCGACGCCGGCGAGTTCTTCGTCTTCCAGCGCGGCCACTTCGCCGGTCTCTCCCGCGACGACGCCGACGAGGCCTTCCGCCACCTCGACCGCGACGGCGACGGCACCCTCTCCGCGGCCGAGTTCACCAGCGCGATCATCGAGTTCTGGACCAGCCGCGACCCCGACGCCCCCGGCAACTGGTGGACGGGCAAGCCCCCGCACACCCTCTGACACCCCCTCCGGCACAGTCGCCCCCTCGCCCGCCGGAACGCGAGGCCGGCGGCCCGCCCGAGTCGCCGTGCCCGCCGGGGGTCAGGCGGCGGGGACGATGCGCTCGACGATGGTCTCGATCAGGGCGGGCAGGCTGTCGTCGCCCAACACCTCGGGCAGGGTGAGATGTTCGACGATCAGGCCGGTCATCGCGAGGTAGAGGACGAGGACGGTCTCGCGGTCACCGGGCAGCCCCCCGTCGAGGTGGTAGGCGACATTGGCCTCCAGCTGCTCGCGGATGGTGCCGGTGAGCTGGGCCCGCAGGCCGGGGCGGCGGGTGGCCTCCAGGCGCAGTTCGAGCATCGCGAGGTAGCCGGCCCGGTCGGCGGAGATGCGGCGGATCAGGTCGTGCATCAGGGCGGCGACCAGGGCGCGGTCGCGCGGGGCCCGCAGCAGGTCGGCGATGACGGCCGGGTCCGGGGTGAGCCGGTGGTGGATGTGCCGGGCGGTCTGGTGGAGCAGGTGGTCGCGGTTGGCGAAGTAGTTGGAGGCCGTGCCGTTCGGGACGCCGGCCTGCACGTCGACCGCGCGGAAGGTGAGACCGCGGGCGCCGTCGCGGGCGAGGACCTCGATGGCGGCGTCGGCGAGGGCGGTGCGGCGGGCGGGGTTCTGGACCATGGCCCGATTCTCTCTCGCGGGGTTTTCGGGGGCCGGGGCGCCCAGGCTTGAAAACACCTTGGCAACCACTACGGCTGGAGCACTATAGTCGTAGTGGTTAGGCGACGGGCCGCACGACCCGCGCCGTTTTCCGACTCCAGAGGACCTGCATGCGCAAGCTCAGCTACTTCATCGGCACCACCATCGACGGCTTCATCGCCGGCCCGGACGACAGTTTCGACTTCTTCGCGCCGTTCCTCACCGAGGACTACACCTCGACGCTCCTCGCCGAGTACCCGGAGACCATCCCCACCCCCGGCCGCGCGGCGTTCGGCATCGCGGAGGCGCCCAACAAGCGCTTCGACACCGTCGTCATGGGCCGCGGCACCTACGCACCGGGGCTGGCCGTGGGCCTCACCAGCCCCTACGCCCACCTGCGGCAGATCGTGGTCTCCCGCACCCTCGGCGCCAGCCCGGACCCGGCGGTGGAGGTCACCTCGGAGGACCCGGTGGCCCTCGTCCGCCGACTGAAGCAGCAGGACGGACTCGACATCTGGCTCTGCGGCGGCGCCGACCTGGCCGGCCGGCTGCTGCCCGAGATCGACGAGTTGATCATCAAGCAGTACCCGGTGGTGGTCGGATCGGGCATCCCGCTGTTCCGCGCGGAGTTCGAGCCCCGCGCCTTCACGCTCACCGACAGCCGCGTCTTCGAACGCGGCAACGTCGTCCTCACCTACGCGCGGACCGCGCCGGACGCCGCCTGACGCACACCACCCGGCGGACGCGCGGGGCAAGAGGCGCTGTCGCGACGCGGGCGCGAGGACGTACCGTGGGCGCTCCCCCGAGCCGAGAGGTCGAACCCGTGTCCGAGGAGGCCCTGCCGTTCTTCGTCTACGGCACCCTGCGCAGCGGCGGCCGCAACCACGCCGCCCACCTGGCCGGACGCTGCGCCGACATCCGCCCGGCCGTGCTGGACGGCGCCACGCTGCACGACGGCCCCGGGTACCCGTACGCGGTGCCGGACGCGACGCCCGGGCGCCGGATCGTGGGCGAGCTGATCACCGTACGGCCCGGCGCGTACGCCGGAGCGCTCACGGCGCTGGACCGACTGGAGGACTGCCGGGCGGACGGAACGGGCCTGTACGTACGACGGCGACTGCCGGTACGGACGGCGGCGGGCGAGGTGCGGGAGGCCTGGGTGTACTTCGCCGGGCCCGTCGTCGAGAGCCGGCTGCGGGAGCGGCCCGCGGTGATCGACTCGGGGGACTGGACGGACCGGTAACGGGTGACGGGCGGGAGACGACCTGCCGGATACCGCCAGGTAGGCTGCCCCGATAGTTGTTTTCTCTACTCACGGCGCCCGCCGAACGACAAGGAGCCACCAGGTGCCCGAGCTGCCACCCCCGATCACCGTCGTCGGGATCGGGGCCGACGGCTGGCCCGGCCTCTCCACCACCGGCCGCGCCGCCCTGCGGGCAGCCGAGGTGGTCGTCGGCGGCCCCCGGCAGCTGGACCTCCTCCCCCACGACGAGGTCGCCGCCGAGCGCGTCCCGTGGCCGTCCCCCCTGCGCCCGGCCGTCCCCGGACTGTTCGCCGCGCACGCGGACCGCCGGGTCGCCGTCCTGGCCAGCGGCGACCCGATGTTCTACGGCATCGGCCGCACCCTCGCCGAGACGGTCGGCGCCGGGCGGCTGCGCGTCCTGCCGCACCCCTCCTCCGTCTCCCACGCCTGCGCCCGACTCGGCTGGCCGCTGGAGTCCACCGAGGTGGTCAGCCTGGTCGGCCGTCCGCTGGACACCCTCGCCCTGGCCCTGAACCCCGGCCGCCGCCTGCTCGTGCTGAGCGCCGACGCCACGACCCCGGCCGCCGTCGCCGCGCTGCTCACCGCGCGCGGGTACGGCGCCGCCCGCCTGCGCGTGCTCGAACAGCTCGGCGGCCCGGCCGAACGCCAGCTCGACGGCACCGCCGACGACTGGCCGCACCCGCCCGGCGACCCGCTGAACGTCATCGCGGTCGACCTCGGCGACGGCCCCCGCAGCCCGCTCGTCCCCGGCCTGCCCGACGCCGCCTACGAGAGCGACGGCCAGCTCACCAAGCGGCACGTGCGCGCCGCCACCCTCGCCGCCCTCGCACCCTCCCCCGGCGAACTCCTCTGGGACGTCGGCGGCGGCTCCGGCTCGATCGCCGTCGAGTGGCTGCGCGCGCACCGCGACTGCCAGGCCGTCAGCATCGAACGCGACCCGGTGCGGGCCGAGCGGATCGCCCGCAACGCCGCCGCCCTAGGCGTGCCACGACTGCGCGTGGTGACCGGTCCGGCCCCCGCCGCGCTCACCGAACTCCCCACCCCCGACGTGGTGTTCATCGGCGGCGGCCTCACCGCGACCGGCCTGCTGGACAGTTGCTGGGCCGCCCTGCGACCAGGCGGCCGGATCGTCGCCAACACCGTGACGCTGGAATCCGAGGCGCTGCTCACCGAGTGGTACCGGCGCCACGGCGGGGAGCTCGTCAAGCTCGCCGTCGCGCACGCCGTTCCGGTGGGCGGCTTCACCGGGTGGCGGCAGGCCATGCCGGTCACCCAGTGGTCCGCCGTCAAGCCCAACACCCCTCAGGAGAACGCGTCGTGACCGTCCACTTCATCGGAGCCGGCCCCGGTGCCGCCGACCTGATCACCCTGCGCGGCCAGCGCCTCCTGGCCCGCGCCGAGGTCTGCCTCTACGCCGGCAGCCTGGTGCCGCGCGAACTGCTCGACGAATGCCCGCCCGGCGCCCGCCTCGTCGACACCGCGCAGCTCAACCTGGACCAGATCATCGCCGAGCTGGTCTGCGCGCACCAGGCCGGACAGGACGTGGCCCGGCTGCACTCCGGCGACCCGTCCGTCTTCTCCGCCGTCGCCGAGCAGATGCGCCGCCTCGACGCGGCCGGTGTGCCGTACGAGATCGTCCCCGGCGTGCCCGCCTTCGCCGCCGCCGCGGCCGCGCTCAAGCGGGAATTGACCGTCCCGACCGTCGGCCAGACCGTCATCCTCACCCGGATCGCCAAGCGCGCCACCCCGATGCCCGAGGGCGAGGACCTGGCCACCCTCGGCCGCAGCGGCGCCCTGTTGGTGCTGCACCTGGCCGCCGGATACGTGGACGACGTCGTCGAGCAGCTGCTCCCGCACTACGGCGCCGACTGCCCGGCCGCCGTCGTCGCGATGGCCAGCCGCCCGGACGAGCTGGTGCTGCGCGGCACCCTCGCCGACATCGCCGGGCAGGTCAAGGCCTCGGGCGTGGTGCGCACCGCCGTCATCCTGGTCGGACGGACGCTGGCCGCCGAGCAGTTCCGCGACAGCCACCTCTACTCGGCGGAGCGCGAGCGCCCGCACGAGCCCTGCGGGGCGTGAACCCCGTGACCCGGCACGTCCTGATCCTCGGCGGGACGACGGAGGGGCGGGCGCTGGCCGCCGCACTCGTCGAGCTGCCGTCCCTGCGGGTCACCAGTTCGCTGGCCGGCCGGGTCGCCCAACCCCGGCTGCCCGCCGGAGAGGTGAGGATCGGCGGCTTCGGCGGCCCGGACGGGCTGGCCGACTGGCTGCGCGGCGAACGGGTCGACGCGGTCGTCGACGCCACTCACCCGTTCGCCGCCGGGATCTCGCAGAACGCCGCACTCGCGGCGGCGGCCACCGACGTACCGCTGCTGGTGCTGCGGCGGCCAGGCTTCGCACCGGTCGCCGGGGACCGCTGGCTCCCCGTACCCTCGCTCGCCGCCGCGGCCGAGCTGCTGCCGCGGCGCGGGGAGCGGGTCTTCCTCACCACCGGACGGCAGGGCATCGCCGCGTTCGCCCACCTCGACGGGGTCCGCTTCCTCGCCAGGTCGGTCGACCCGCCCGAGCCCCCGCTGCCGCCGTCCTTCGAAGTCCTGCTGGACCGGGGGCCGTTCACGCTCGACGGCGAACGGGCGCTGCTGCGCGAGCGGGGCATCGACATCGTGGTCACCAAGGACAGCGGCGGCGCCGCGACCGCGCCCAAACTCACCGCCGCACGCGAACTGCGCCTGCCCGTGGTCATCGTGCGGCGTCCGCCGGTCCCGGACGGCGTACCGGTGGCCCCGGACGTACCGGGCGCAGTGCGGTGGTTGCAGCACCTGCGCTAGAACGGCGGGTCGGGCCGATCGAACCAACCGGGCCGACCGGGCCCAACGCGTGGGGCCGGTCGGCCATCTGACCGCCGTTCAGGTCCGGATCGAATCAGATGTCGCGGAAGGTCTCGATCTGCGCGCCGATGGAGTTGAGGCGCTCGGCGAGGTCCTCGTAGCCGCGGTTGATGACGTAGACGTTGCGCAGGACGGAGGTGCCCTGGGCGGCGAGCATCGCAAGGAGGATGACGACCGCGGGGCGGAGCGCCGGCGGGCACATCATCTCGGCGGCGCGCCAGCGGGTGGGGCCCTGGACCAGGACGCGGTGCGGGTCGAGGAGCTTGACGTCGGCGCCGAGGCGGGTCAGCTCGGTGAGGTAGATCGCACGGTTGTCGTAGACCCAGTCGTGGATCATCGTGGTGCCGTGGGCGGCCGCGGCGATGGCCGCGAAGAACGGCACGTTGTCGATGTTGATGCCGGGGAACGGCATCGGGTGGATGGTGTCGATCGGCGCGGTCAGCTTGGACGGGCGCACGGTGAGGTCGACCAGGCGGGTGTGGCCGTTGTGGGCCCGGTACTCGGGGGTCCGGTCGTAGTCGAGGCCCATCCCCTCCAGCACCGCGAGTTCGATCTCCAGGAACTCGATCGGCACCCGGCGGATCGTCAGCTCGGAGGAGGTGACGACGGCGGCGGCGAGCAGGCTCATCGCCTCCACCGGGTCCTCGGCCGGGGTGTAGTCGACGTCGCAGGTGATCTCCGGGACGCCGTGGACGGTGAGGGTGGTGGTGCCGACGCCCTCGATCCGCACGCCCAGCTTCTCCAGGAAGAAGCACAGGTCCTGGACCATGTAGTTGGGCGAGGCGTTGCGGATGACGCTGACGCCGTCGTGCCGGGCGGCGGCCAGCAGGGCGTTCTCGGTGACGGTGTCCCCGCGCTCGGTCAGCACGATCGGACGGTCCAGCGGGGTGCCCGGCTCGACCGAGGCGTGGTAGGCGCCGCCGGTGGTGGCGACCTCCAGCCCGAAGCGGCGCAGCGCGGTCAGGTGCGGCTCGACGGTGCGGGTGCCGAGATCGCAGCCGCCCGCGTACGGGATGGCGAAGCGGCTGGCGCGGTGCATCAGCGGGCCGAGGAACATCAGCACGCTGCGGGTGCGGCGGGCCGCCTCGACGTCCATCGCCGCGAGGTCGAGCTCGGCGGGCGGGGTGAGTTCGAGGTCGCGGCCGTCGTTGGTCCAGCGGCTCTTGACGCCGATGCTGGTGAGCACCTCGAGGATGCGGTAGACCTCTTCGATCCGGGCGACGCTGCGCAGCGTGGTGCGTCCGGTGGTCAGCAGTGAGGCGCAGAGGATCGCGACGCAGGCGTTCTTGCTGCTGCGGACGTCGATGGCGCCGGAGAGCCGGGTGCCGCCGGCGACCCGCAGGTGCATCGGGCCGGAGTAGCCGAGGGAGACGATCTCGCTGTCGAGGGCTTCGCCGATGCGCGCGATCATCTCAAGGCTGACGTTCTGCTTGCCCTGCTCGATGCGGTTGACCGCGCTCTGGCTGGTGCCGAGGGCCTCGCCGAGCTGCGCCTGGGACCAGCCGCGGTGCTGGCGGGCGGTACGGATGAGGGTGCCGATACGGGTGAGGTAGTCGCCTGTCACTCGCCAGACCATATCTCATGGTTGAGATGACGACAGAGCCGGGGGTGGGCGTGACACTCCTTTTGTCCGTTTCTAGTCCCGCATGAACGTCAGATCTTCACATCACCAGGCGGTATTGCCGCGATTCTGTGAGAGCGTCACGGCCCGAGCGGCTCCGCCCGGCCGACGACGGTGCCCGCGCGGTCGATGCAGATGACGTCCACCGCCACCGGCGAGCCGACCAGCACCCCGAGCGCCGTCGCCCGCGCCGCCTCGGCGACCAGATCGCCCAGCGGCACCCCGACCGCCCGGCACAACTGCACCGCCTCCAACCCGGTGTTGGCGGCGGCCACCGCCTCGGCCAACACCGGGCCGGCCCCGCCGCGCCGCGCCAGTTCGGCCAGGTACCCCTTGTCCACCTGGGAGCGCGCCGAATGCAGGTCGAGGTGACCGGCCGCGAGCTTGGACAGCTTGGCGAAGCCACCCGCGATCGTCAGCCGGGGCACCGGGTGGCGCTTGAGGTACTTGAGGACGGCGCCCGCGAAGTCGCCCATGTCGAGCAGCGCGTCCTCGGGCAGTCCGTGCACGGCGACGGCGACCTTCTCGGAGGTCGAGCCGGTGCAGCCGGCCACGTGGGTGCGGCCCGCCGCCCGGGCCACGTCCACGCCGCGGCGGATGGAGTCGATCCAGGCGGAGCAGGAGTAGGGGACGACGATACCGGTGGTGCCGAGGATGGACAGGCCTCCGAGGATGCCCAGCCGTGGATTCCAGGTGGAACGGGCGATCTCCTCGCCGTGGTCCACGGAGATCTCGACCACCACGTCCCCGCTGCCGCCGTGCGCGGCGGCCACCTCCGCCACGGCGTCGCGGATCATCTGCCGGGGCACCGGGTTGATCGCGGGCTCGCCGACGGGCAGCGGCAGGCCCGCCTTGGTGACCGTCCCCACCCCGGGGCCGGCCCGGAACACCACTCCGGCGCCGGGCTCGCCGGCCCGCACCGTCGAGCGGATCAGCGCGCCGTGGGTGACGTCGGGATCGTCGCCGGCGTCCTTGACCACGGCGGCCATCGCGCTCGCCGGCCCGGGCGGGACGGCGGCCCGGCCCCCGGCGGCGAGAGCCCTGACGGCGAGGACCCCGGCCCCGGCGGTCAGTTCATCGGCGGCGAGGGCGAAGGCCGGCTGCTGGCCCTTGGGGAGGGTGATGGTCACCGGGTCCGGGAACTCACCGGTCAGCAGCGCGGTGTACGCGGCCTTGGTGGCGGCGGTGGCGCAGGCGCCCGTGGTCCAGCCGTGCCGCAGGCCGCTGCTCTTCAGCTGGCCGGCCCGGCCCCCCGCCTCGGCTCCCGCCTCGACTCCCGCTTTGGCCACCTGCGTCTCGCTTCCGGCTCCGTTGAGGTGCGGCCGCACCGGCCGTCGGTGCCGATTTTCCCCCATTCGCCCGGCCGCGCCCCGACCGGGGGCGGTGGAGCAGGGCCCCGCGGCCCGGTGTCCGAGTCGGGGAGCGGCCGCTGCCCCGCGTTCCCGAAGAGTTCTCCGCACGGGCCTCGCACCCCACCCCTACCAGTGAGTAATCTGGCGGTCCGCCAGAGGCGGGTTCATGACACGGGGTCCGGTGTCCGGGTTGTCCGGCCGGGCCATCAGCATGTGGGGGTTTTTGTGGCAGGGATGAGTCGGCGTACGTTCCTCACCGGTACGTCGGTGGCCGCCGCCTGGTCGGCCTTGTCGCTGGGCGGCGGGCAGTTCGCCTCGGCGGCGGAGCGCGAGCGCGCACTGGCGGCCACCGCCGCGCGGGCGGTCAGGACGACGGGCACCACGCTCGACCAGGTCGCCACGCCCGTCGGCACCGGCGGGTACAAGCGACTGACGGCCGGGCCGGGCTGGCCCCTGGTGGTGCGCGGCGACCTGGCGGCGCCGGGCACCGGGCGGGACGACCGGCGGACCGGGCTGGCCAGCTTCGTCCAGTTCAGCGACCTGCACCTGGTGGACACCGAGTCCCCGGTGCGCTTCGAGTACCTGGCCCGGTTCAACGGCAGTGCGTACCGGCCGCAGGAGGCCCTGAACGCCCGCGGCGTCTCGGCCCTCGTCGAGCGGGTCAACGCGCTCGACGGCGGCCCCTACACCGGGATGCCGTTCAGCATGGTGATGGCCACCGGCGACAACACCGACAACCACGAGCAGGCCGAACTCGACTGGTACCTCACCGTCATGGGCGGCGGCCGGCTCGCCCAGAACACCGGTGACCCGAACCGCTACGAAGGCGTGCAGAACTCGGGCAACGCCGCCTACTGGAACCCCGAACTCGCCTACAACGACGGCTACAAGGCGAAGGGCTTCCCGCGGATACCGGGCTTCCTCGACGCCGCCGGGCGGCCGTTCGACGCCCCCGGCCTGCGTACGCCCTGGTACACGACGGTCGGCAACCACGACGACAGCCTGGAGGGCTCGCTGCCGGACCTCGGGCTGCTGAACGACCTCTACACCGGCCAGTACAAGCTGGAGGGCTGCGACGACGCGGACGCGGCCCAGCTGATGGACTCGCTGCGCCGCGACCCGGCCGGCGCCGCGCTCCTGCTCGCGAAGCTGCTCGCGAGCGGCGACGCGGTGCGCCGGATCACCCCGGACGAGCGCCGACGGCCTTTCACGCTCAAGGAGTTCGCCAAGGCCCACCTGAACCCGGCACACACCGGCGCGGGCCCGTACGGACACGGTTTCACCTCGGACATGGTGAGCAGCGGCAAGCTCTACTACACCTTCCGCGTCTCGGAGAAGGTGGTCGGCATCAGCCTGGACACCACCAACCAGGCCGGATTCGCGGACGGCTCCCTGGGCACCGCGCAACTGCGCTGGCTGGAACAGCAGTTGAAGGCGCACAGCGGGCACTGGTACGACACCGACGGGCGCAAGGTGACGGGCGGCAGCACGGACGAGGTGATCCTCCTGTTCAGCCACCACACGAGCACCACCATGGGCAACCTGCTGCCCGACCCGCGCAACATCTTCGAGAAGCGGCACGACGGCAACGAGCTGGTGGCGCTGCTCCAGCGCTACCCGAACGTGATCGCGTGGGTGAACGGGCACACCCACATGAACAAGGTCACGGCGCACGGCCACGCGGTGCCGGAGCGGGCGTTCTGGGAGATCAACACCGCCTCGCACATCGACTACCCGCAGCACGGGCGCATCATCGAGATCGCGGACAACGGGGACGGCACGCTCTCCCTGTTCACGACGCTGATCGAGTCCTCCGCTCCGTACGGCACGGACTTCGGCAGCACCTCGGACGCCAACCTCGCCGCGCTGTACCGCGAGCTGTCGTACAACGACCCGAACGGCCGGCCGGCGGCACTGCTGGGCGCGGGCGAGGACCACAACACGGAGCTGGTGATCACCAAGCCGACCCGGTAACAGAAAACAGATGACAGCTAACAGATGATGAAATCTGTTAGCTGTCATCTGTCAGTCGTCAGTTGTCGCCCGTCACGACTCCGGGTATCGCCGCGGCGTCCAGACGACCTCCACGCCACCGCCCCGCTCGACCGCCTGGGTCTGCGAGGAGCCGATCAGCAGGATCGTCCGCATGTCGACCAGCGCCGGATCCAGCTCGCCCAACCGGACGATCCGCACGCGCTCGGTCGGCCCGCCGACGTCGCGCGCCATCACCACCGGCGTCTCGGGCGCGCGGTACTCCAGCAGCAGGTCCCGGGCGAGGGCGACCTGCGTGGTGCGCGACTTCGATCCCGGGTTGTAGAGCGCGAGCACCAGGTCCGCCTCGGCCGCCGCGCGCAGCCTGCGGGCGACCACGTCCCAGGGCTTGAGCCGGTCCGACAGCGACACCACCGCGTAGTCGTGCCCGAGCGGGGCACCGGCCCGGGAGGCGGCCGCGTGCGCCGCGGTCATCCCCGGGACGATCCGCACCGGAACGTCCCGGTAGGCCTCCTCACAGGCGACTTCCAGGACGGCGGTGGCCATCGCGAAGACGCCCGGGTCACCCGAGGACACCACCGCGACCTTGTGCCCGCGGCGGGCCAGTTCGAGGGCGTACTCGGCACGCTCGGACTCCACCTTGTTGTCCGAAGCGTGCCGCCGCTGCCCCGGCCGCTCGGGCACCCGGTCCAGGTAGGTGGTGTAGCCGACCAGGTCGGTCGCCTCGGCCAGGACGCCGCGCGCCTCGGGGGTGAGCCAGAGCGGCCCGGCCGGTCCGGTGCCGATGACGGCCACCGCGCCCGCGCCGTCCGTCCGCCGCTCCACCGGCTCCAGCGGCGCGACCTTGCTCGGCAGCACCGCCACCGAGAAGTACGGGACGGTCTCGCCCTCGACCTCCGCGAGCGGCAGGATGCGCTCCCCGTCCATGAACGCGCGCTCGACGTACTGCGCGTCGTCGAGCCGGCCGGCCCGCTCCAGTGCCCGCCGAACGGCCGGGAAGGTGCGCCCCAGCTTCATGATCACGGCGGAGTCGGCGGCGGCGATCCGCGCCGTCAGCTCCTCCTCGGGCAGCGTGCCCGGGATGACGGTGAGCGTCTCCTCGGCCTCGGTCAGCGGCTGGCCCAGCCGGGCGGCCGCGGCGCTGACGGAGGTCACGCCCGGCACCACCTCGGTCGGGTAGCGGTGCGCGAGCCGCTTGTGCATGTGCTGGTACGAGCCGTAGAACAGCGGGTCGCCCTCGGCGAGGACCACGACGTCGCGGCCGGCGTCCAGGTGGGCGGCCAGCCGGGCGGCGGCCTCCTCGTAGAAGTCGTCCAGCGCGCCCCGGTAGCCGCCCGGGTGGTCGGTGGTCTCGACCGTGATCGGGTAGACCAGCTTCTCCTCGATCTGACCATCCGTCAGATAGCGCTCGGCGATCGAGCGCGCGATGGACCGGCCGTGCCGGGCGCTGTGGTAGGCCACCACGTCGGCCTTGCCGATGAGTTCGGCCGCCCGGACGGTCACCAGCGACGGGTCGCCGGGGCCGAGCCCGACCCCGTAGAGTCGGCCAGTACCAGTGATCTGACGATCCGTCACTCTTCTTCGCTCGCAATCGCGTTGACGGCGGCGGCGGCGATCGCACTGCCACCGCGCCGGCCGCGCACCACCAGGTGCTCCAGGCCGGACGGGTGCTCGGCCAGGGCCTGCTTGGACTCGGCGGCGCCGATGAAGCCGACCGGGACGCCGATCACCGCGGCCGGGCGCGGCGCGCCGGCCTCGATCATCTCCAGCAGCCGGAACAGCGAGGTCGGCGCGTTGCCGACGGCCACCACCGCGCCTTCCAGCCGGGGCAGCCACAGTTCCATGGCGGCGGCGCTGCGGGTGTTGCCCATCTTCCGGGCGAGCTCCGGCACGGACGGGTCGGTGAGGGTGCACACGACCTCGTTGTCGGCGGGCAGCCGCTTGCGGGTGACGCCGCTCGCCACCATGTTCACGTCGCACAGGATCGGCGCCCCGGCCCGCAGCGCCGCGCGCGCGGAGGCGACCACGCCCGGCGAGTACACCAGGTCCTCGACCAGGTCGACCATCCCGCAGGCGTGGATCATCCGCACCGCGACCTGGGAGACGTCCGCCGGGAGGGCGGCCAGGTCGGCCTCCGCACGGATGGTGGCAAAGGACTGGCGGTAGATGGACGCGCCGTCCTTCTCGTACTCGATCACTTCGTGGTCCTCCTGGCCTCGGCGACCGCCTCGGCCATCTCCTCGTTCGTCACGTCCACGGCCGCCCCGGCGGCCGCCGGACCGTTCACCGTCACCCGGTAGCCCTGCCCGGTGGCGAGCACGTCCACCCACCGCCCGGCCGGATGACCGCAGCGTCGTTCACACCCCGACCAGTGCACCGGGAGACCGGCGGTCGGAAGGCCCACCACCGGCAGGCTCCCGGCGACGGCCGCATCGAGCGCGCACGCCGCATCGAGCGCCCGCGCCGCGTCGGCCCGGACGTCGGTCCGCGACTTGGCGCACCCCGGCAGCCCGGTGCAGGCGGTGGCCCGCTCCCAGGGCGAACCGGGCGCGGTCCGGAACCCGGCCGCCGCCAGCGCGGGCAGCCGGTCGGCCGGCGCCCCCGGCAGCACCGCGCCGCGCCAGGGCGTCAGCCGGATCTCCCCGGCACAGGCGCCCGCGAGTTCCCGCCACTGCGCGGCACCGGCCCGGCCGAAGCGCATGCCCACCGACAGCCCGCCCGCCACGGCCCCGCCCGCCGGCGTGGCCAGCCGGCCGAC
The DNA here is from genome assembly GCF_040304045.1 of Kitasatospora sp. NPDC094016. Lineage (NCBI taxonomy): Bacteria > Bacillati > Actinomycetota > Actinomycetes > Kitasatosporales > Streptomycetaceae > Kitasatospora > Kitasatospora sp. NPDC094016. Next base: position 351,110 of record NZ_JBEOUK010000001.1, on the reverse strand, counting down.
CGTGGGGAACGGGCCGACCGTGCGGACCACGCCGACCGCGGGCGCGGCCCCGACGAAGGCGGGCACCGACACGGGCCCGGCCGGCAGCAGCTCGGGGACCTCGCGCAGGTGCCAGGCCTTGCGCCCGCTTTCCCGCAGCGCGTGCAGGAAGGCCCGAGCCGCGTCGAGCACGGCCGTCACCTCCCGCCCCGCCGGCACCGGACGCCCGTGGGCGGCCCGTCCCAGGCGCAGCAGCGCCGACCCGTCCGGGCCTGCGATCAATGTCACATCGGCGTCGAACGCGGCGACGTCGCCCCGCCCGTCGTCCAGCGCGAACAGGAACTTGCCGGAGAGCCCGGCCGCCCAGTCGCTCGCGCACAGCCGCGCGTCCAGTTCCCGCACCCAGGCCTGCACGTCGGCGAAACCGTGTCCGTCGAGCCCGGCGAGCGGGGAGGCCACGATGTTGCGGACCCGTTCGTGCGTGTCCGAGGGCAGCAGGCCGACGGCGCGCAGCCGTTCGGCGAGTTCGGCCCCGCAGTGCGAAGCCAGGCCGCGGAGTTGGACGTTGCCGCGGGAGGTGGTCTCCAGTTCGCCGTCGCCGAGCGCCTCGGCGGCGTCTGCCAGCGCCAGCGCCTGACGCACCGTCAGCAGACCGCCGGGCAGGCGGACCCGGGCCAGGGCGCCGTCGTCGGCCGGGTGTAGACGAAGGGCCCCTGGGCAGGCGTCCGCGCGCCCCCGGTCGGGCACCGCGGCGCCCGGCGCGGTGGCGTCGGGTGTCGGTGGCATGGGCGCGAGCATACAGATGATCCGATCGGTTGCCTTTGTCCGTCGCCTCACACCCCGGGCGCTCCGGGCGGCCTCCCCGGGATCGCCCTCCCCCAGGTCAGCCGCACCCCGTACGATGCTGGCGGACGGTCCCCCGCGGACCGTCCGCACGCCAGCGACGGCGCAGGGGAGGAAACCGGTGCAAGCCCGGTGCGGTCCCGCCACTGTGACCGCGGTTCACCGGGAGACCGGACGGCCGCGGGAGCCAGGAACTCCTGCCGTCCTCCACCGGCCCGGGGCGCGGACCCCGAGGAAGGCTCGAAGAGCAATGCGCTGCCGCATGCCCGTGCCCGGGTCCCCGGGCGCCTCACGCCCGCCCGACTGCGGGCGCTTCGCCGACGCCTCGGCGCTCCTTCGGTCGCCGGCCACACGCCGTCGTTCGCCTTCGCCGGCCACACGCCGCCGCACTCCTTCGCCGGTCGCGTGCCGCGCGCTTTCGTCCGTCGCTCGTCACTCGTCACTTTCCACGCCGGCGCGCCCTTCGGCTCAGGGCGGCTCCGAGGCCGGGAGGGCCTTCGCATGATCCTGCTGCTGTCGACGTCCGACACCGACCTGCTCAGTGCCCGCGCCGCCGAGGGCCCGGTCCGCTACCGGCTCGGCAACCCGGCCCGGCTCACCCCCGAGGACCTGCCCGCACTGCTGGCGGGCACCGACCTCGTCGTGGTGCGCCTGCTCGGCGGTCGCCGCGCCTGGCAGGAGGGCCTGGACGCGCTGCTGGCCGGCCCCCGCCCGGTGATCGTGCTGACCGGTGAACAGGCCCCCGACGCCCAGCTGATGGAGCTGTCCACCGTCCCGGCCGGCATCGCCGCCGAGGCGCACGCCTACCTCGCGCACGGCGGCGCCGCCAACCTCGCCGAGCTGGCCGCCTTCCTCTCCGACACCGTGCTGCTGACCGGCCACGGCTTCGCCCCGCCCGCCTCCGCCCCGGCCTGGGGGCCGCTGGAGCGCGAAGCCCGCACGCAGGACGGCCCGACGGTCGCGGTGCTCTACTACCGCGCCCACCACATGAGCGGCAACACCGCCTTCGTCGAGACGCTCTGCCGGGCGATCGAGGACCAGGGCGCGCAGGCCAGGGCCTACTACTGCGCCTCCCTGCGCGGCGCCGAGCCCGAACTGCTGGCCGCGCTCGGCGAGGCCGACGCGCTCGTCACCACCGTGCTCGCCGCCGGCGGCACCCGCCCGGCCGACGCGCAGGCCGGCGGCGACGAGGAGGCCTGGGACGCGGGCGCGCTCGCCGCCCTGGACCGGCCGATCCTCCAGGCGCTCTGCCTCACCTGGTCGCGCGCCCAGTGGGAGGCCAGCGACGACGGCCTGTCCCCGCTGGACACCGCCACCCAGATCGCGGTGCCGGAGTTCGACGGCCGGCTGATCAGCGTCCCGTTCTCCTTCAAGGAGCTGGACGAGGACGGCCTCACCGTCTACGCCGCCGACCCGGAGCGCGCCGCCCGGGTGGCCGGCACCGCCGTCAAGCACGCCCGGCTGCGACACATCCCGGCCGCCGAGCGCCGCCTCGCGCTCGTGCTGTCCGCCTACCCGACCAAGCACGCCCGGGTCGGCAACGCCGTCGGCCTGGACACCCCGGCCAGCGCGATCCGCCTGCTGAACCGGCTGCGCGCGGAGGGCATGGACCTGGGTTCGGACCTGCCCGGACTGGACGGCACGAACGACGGCTCCTCCGATGCGCCCCAGGACTCCTCGCTCGACGCCTCCCACGAGGGCGACGCCCTGATCCACGCCCTGATCGCGGCCGGCGGCTACGACCAGGACTGGCTCACCGAGGACCAGCTGGCCCGCAACCCGGTGCGCATCCCCGCCGCCGACTACCGCCGCTGGTACGCCACGCTCCCCCAGGCGCTGCGCGAGCAGGTCGAGGAGCACTGGGGCCCGGCCCCCGGCGAGCTCTACGTCGACCGCTCGCAGAACCCGGACGGCGACATCGTGCTGGCCGCGATCCGCTCCGGGAACCTGCTCGTCCTGATCCAGCCGCCGCGCGGCTTCGGCGAGAACCCCGTCGCCATCTACCACGACCCCGACCTGCCGCCGAGCCACCACTACCTGGCCGCCTACCGCTGGATCGAGGCCGCGCAGGCCGACGGCGGCTTCGGCGCGCACGCCGTCATCCACCTCGGCAAGCACGGCAACCTGGAGTGGCTGCCCGGCAAGACCGCCGCGCTGTCCGCCGAGTGCGGCCCGGACGCCGTCCTGGGCGATCTGCCGCTGATCTACCCGTTCCTCGTCAACGACCCGGGCGAGGGGACCCAGGCCAAGCGCCGCGCCCACGCCACCCTGGTCGACCACCTCGTCCCGCCGATGGCCCGCGCCGACTCCTACGGCGACATCGCCCGCCTGGAGCAGCTGCTGGACGAGCACTCCAACATCGCCGCGATGGACCCGGCCAAGCTGCCCGCGATCCGCGCGCAGATCTGGACCCTCATCCAGGCCGCCAAGCTGGACCACGACCTCGGCCTGGACGAGCGCCCCGAGGACGACGGCTTCGACGACTTCCTGCTGCACGTCGACGGCTGGCTGTGCGAGATCAAGGACGCCCAGATCCGCGACGGCCTGCACGTCCTCGGCCAGGCGCCGGCCGGCACCGACCGGGTCAACATCGTGCTCGCCATCCTGCGCGCCCGCCAGATCTGGGGCGGCGTCAGCGCGCTGCCGGGCCTGCGCGAGGCGCTCGGGCTGGACGAGGCCGCGCTCACCCTCGGGGCCACCGACGCCGCCGAGGCCCAGGCCCGCGCCCTGGTCGAGGCCATGGAGGCGCAGGACTGGGCGGTCGAGGCGGTGGAGAAGGTCGCCGCCGGGCTGCCGGAGGCCGTCCACGAGGTGCTGACCTTCACCGCCACCCAGGTGGTACCGCGACTGGCCGCCACCACCGACGAGCTGGACGCCGTGCTGCACGCGCTGCGCGGCGGCTTCGTCCCGGCCGGGCCGTCCGGCTCGCCGCTGCGCGGCCTGGTCAACGTGCTGCCGACCGGCCGCAACTTCTACTCCGTCGACCCGAAGGCCGTCCCGAGCAAGCTCGCCTGGGAGACCGGCCAGGCGCTCGCCACCTCGCTGGTCGAGCGGTACACCGCCGACAACGACGGCGCCTACCCGCCCTCGGTCGGGCTGTCGCTGTGGGGCACCAGCGCGATGCGCACCGCCGGTGACGACATCGCCGAGGCCTTCGCCCTGCTCGGCGTCCGCCCGGTCTGGGACGACGCCTCGCGCCGGGTCACCGGCCTGGAGCCGATCACCCTCGCCGAGCTGGGCCGCCCGCGCATCGACGTGACGCTGCGCATCTCCGGCTTCTTCCGCGACGCCTTCCCGCACGTGGTCGCCCTGCTGGACGACGCGGTGCGTCTGGCCGCCGCCCAGGAGGAGCCCGCGGAGCAGAACTTCGTGCGCGCCCACGTCCAGGCCGACCTCGCGGTGCACGGCGACGAGCGCAAGGCCACCGTCCGCGTCTTCGGCTCCCGCCCTGGCACCTACGGCGCGGGCCTGCTCCAGCTGATCGACAGCCGGGACTGGCGCACCGACGCCGACCTGGCCGAGGTGTACACGGTCTGGGGCGGCTACGCCTACGGCCGCGGGCTGGACGGGCGGCCGGCCCGCGAGGAGATGGAGACCGCGTACAAGCGGATCACCGTCGCCGCGAAGAACACCGACACCCGCGAGCACGACATCGCCGACTCGGACGACTACTTCCAGTACCACGGCGGCATGGTGGCCACCGTCCGGGCGCTCACCGGCAAGGCGCCGACCGCCTACATCGGCGACTCGACCCGCCCGGAGACGGTCCGCACCCGGACGCTGACCGAGGAGGCCGCCCGCGTCTTCCGCGCCCGGGTGGTCAACCCGCGCTGGATCGAGGCGATGCGCCGGCACGGGTACAAGGGCGCGTTCGAGATGGCCGCGACGGTGGACTACCTGTTCGGCTACGACGCCACGACCGGCGTGGTGGCGGACTGGATGTACGAGAAGCTCACCCAGGAGTACGTGCTCGACCCGGTCAACCGGGAGTTCCTGACCGGCGCCAACCCGTGGGCGCTGCACGGGATCAGCGAGCGGCTGCTGGAGGCGGCCAGCCGCGGGCTGTGGGAGCAGCCCGACCCGGAGCTGATCGCGCAGTTGCAGGCCGCGTTCCTGGAGACCGAGGGGGACCTGGAGGGCGACGAGGGCTGAGTCACGGGGGTGGCCACCGGTGTTCCCGTAGCCCATTCGGGTGACAGGAACACTGGTGGCGTAGTCCGTCCAAGCGGACAATACGGGGCATGCCCCGCCGCCTCGCCCTCACCAGCCCCGCCCGGCGCACGCCGCACTCCTCGCACCCCGAGCAGCCCGAGCACTCCTCGGATCCCGGGCACCCCCGGCGCCCCGAACCTCCCGGGCACTCCGAGCACGGCGAGCACTCCGAACCCGGCGGGCAGTCCGAACCCGGCGGGCAGTCCGGACACGGCGGCCACCCGCAGGCTCACCCGCACCGCTACCGGGCGCGGTTCGGCGCCCTGGCGGCCGGGGCCGTACCGGTGCTCGCCTTCCCGGCGCCGGGGCAGGCCTGGCTGGCCTGGGTCGCGCTCGTCCCCGGGATGCTGCTGATGCAGCGCGCGCCCGGCGGGCGGGAGGCGGCGGTGCGCGGGTGGTGGTTCGGGGCGGGCTTCATCCTGACCGCGATGTACTGGCTGGTCCCGTCCATCGGGCCGGGGCTACCGGTGCTCGCCGTGCTGTTCGGGGCGCTCCAGGGCGGCTTCGGGTACGCCGTCCACCGGCTGCTGCACCCGCCGCTGACCGGCCGTCGGGCGCTGCTCGCGCTGCTCGTTGTCCCGGCGGTCTGGGTGACCACCGAGTACGCACGCTCCTGGGACGCGCTCGGCGGGCCGTGGGCGCTGCTCGGCGCCACCCAGTGGCAGCACCCGGCGATCCTCGGACTGGCCTCGACCGGCGGGATCTGGCTGGTCAGCGCGGCCGTCGCGGCCGCCAACACCGGGGTGCTGATCGTCCTGACCGCCGTGCACCGGCGACCGCGTGCCCTTGCGGCGCTGACCACCGTCCTGGTCCTGGCCGCCGGCCCGCTGCTGTTCGCGCTGCGCGACGCCCCCGCCCCGGCCGGGGCGGTCACCGTCGCGCTGGTCCAGCCCGGCATCGTGGACGACCCGCAGGCCCGGTTCGAGGCCAGCGCCCAGGCCACCGCCGCGCTCGGCGGGCAGCCGGTGGACCTGGTCGTCTGGGGCGAGAGCAGCACCACCGCCGACCTCGACCGCGACCCGGCCGCGCTCGACCAGCTGCGCCGGCTCTCCGCCGTCACCGGGGCGCAGATCATCGCCGGGGAGGACGCCCGCAAGGCGGACGGGCGGATCTCCAAGGACGCGGTGCTGGTCTCCCCCGCGGGCGTACTGGACCGCTACCGCAAGATCCGGCTGGTGCCCTTCGGCGAGTACATCCCGCTGCGGCCGGTGCTCGGCTGGATCGCCGGCGTCAGCCGGGCGGCCGGCGAGAACCGGGCGCCCGGCACCGCCTTCCACGTCCTGCCGGTCACCGACCGGGCCGGCGGACCGCTGCCGGTCGGCGCGCTGATCTGCTTCGAGTCGGCCTTCCCCGACCTCGCCCGCACCGCCGCGCGGGACGGCGCCCGGGTGCTGGTCTACCAGTCCTCCACCTCGACCTTCCAGCACACCTGGGCACCCGAACAGCACGTCTCGCTGGCGGCGATCCGGGCCGCCGAGACCGGCCGGCCGGCCGTGCAGGCCTCGCTGACCGGGGTGTCGGCGGCCTTCGACGCGCAGGGCCGCGAGCTCGCCCGGCTCGGTACCGACGGCACCGGCGCGCTGACCGTCCGGCTGCCGCTCACCGAGCCCGGGACGCTGACCTGGTACGACCGGATCGGCGACGTGGTGCCGATCAGCGCGCTGCTCGTCACGGCGGGCGCGACGGCGGCGGCGTGGCGTTCCAGCCGCGGTCGGCGCCCGGCGTGAGGGCGGAGGCTACGCCCGCCGGGAGGACGGCGGGGTCCTCGGCAGGGGCGTGAGCAGGGACGTCGACAGGGACGTGGTCTCCGGTGGGGGTCAGCCCTCGGCGCCGGCCAGGTGGACGCCGAACGACGCGCCCTGTGGGTCGCGCAGCACGGCGATCCGGGGGCCGCCCGGCACGTCGGTGGCCGCCATCAGCACGTCCGCGCCGAGGCCGCTCGCCCGGGCGACGGTGTTGTCGACGTCCGCGACCGAGAAGTACGGCAGCCAGTGCGGCGGCACCTGCGGCGGGAAGCGGTCGTCCATCACCAGCATGCCGCCGAAGTCCTCGCCGCCCAGGCCCCACTGGGTGTACTGCTCTGACGGGCTGACGGACCAGCCGAAGACCGCCGGGTAGAAGGCGGTCGCACCGGCCGGGTCGCGGGTGAGCAGTTCCACCCAGCCGAGCGCGCCCGGCTCGTTGAACACCCCGGCGCCCGCGAACGCGCGGGCCTGCCAGAGCAGGAAGACCGCGCCGGAACCGTCCCCGACCACCGCGAAGCGGCCGAGGTCGGACGCGTCGGTGGGCTCCTTCAGGACCTTGCCGCCGGCATCCTCGACCTTCGCGACGGTGGCGTCGGTGTCGGTGACCGCGAAGCAGGTCGACCAGGCGATGGGCTGCTGCGGTGCGAACCGCGGGCTGACGGCGGCCGCCGGGGCGTCGCCGAGGAACATCTGGGTGTAGCCGTTGGCCTCGGGGCGCACGTCGGCCTCGGCCCGCCAGCCGAACAACTCGCTGTAGAAGGTGCTGGCGGCGGCCGGGTCGGAGGTGCCCAGCTCGACCCAGCAGGGGCCGCCGATGGTCACGGAGTTCTGCTTCATGGCTTCTTCTCTCGACTTCTTCTCTCGGTTCTCGATCTCTCGGTCTGAACTGACTGATCGTCACTCTTGTTGTGGGTCAAGCGACTTCGAGTACCACCTTGCCGCGGGCGTGGCCGGATTCGACGAAGGCGAGCGCCTCGGCGGCGCGGTCCAGCGGGTAGCGGCCGGTGACGTGCGGATCCAGCTCGCCGGCGGCGACCAGGGCCGCCAGCGCGGACAGGCTCTCGGAGGTCGTCGAGCGGGTGATGTAGCGGCCGCCGAGTTCGGCCACGGTGGCCGGGTCGGCGGTGCTGACCAGGTCCGTACGCTCCTCGCGCACGGGGGCGGCGGCCCGCAGGGCGTCGCCCCCGACCAGGTCGAGGATGCCGTCGACGCCGTCGGGCGCGGCGGCCGCGATCCGTTCGACGAGGCCGTCGCCGTAGCGGACCGGCACCGCCCCGAGGGACTCCACGTACGCGCGGTTGGCGTCGCTCGCGGTGCCGAGGACGGTCAGGCCGCGACTGCGGGCGATCTGGGCGGCCGCGCTGCCGACACCGCCGGCGATGCCGAGGATCAGCAGCGTCCGGCCGGCGCCGAGGCCGAGGTCACGGACGGCGTCGTCCGCGGTGGCCGCCGACACGGGCAGGACGGCGACCTGGTCGAATCCGACGCCCTCGGGCTTGAGGGCGCTCAACTCGGCGTGCAGCAGCGTCTGCTCGGCATAGGCACCGGCGGCCGCGAGGCCGAACACCTCATCGCCCGGAGTGAACCCGGTGACCCCGGGGCCGACTTGCAGGACCACGCCCGAGGCCTCCTGGCCCATGACGGCGGGGAGTTCGCGCTCCCGGCCGAGCAGGCCCGTGCGGATCTTCCAGTCCACCGGGTTCACCCCGGCCACACCGACCGCGATCGCCAGTTGCCCGGGGCCGGGCTCCAGCACCGGGCGGTCCAGGAACTCCTGTGTCTCCGGCCCGCCGTAGTCGACGAAGCCGAATGCCTTGGCCATCGGTGATCCCACTCCTCGGGTAGCGGCTGCGATCCCCCGTCCTCCCCCGCCCCAGCATGCGGGCGGGGGAGGACGGGTGCGGGCGCTGCTGGGCCGAACGGGGGCGGGCGGGGCGGCGGGCGTCGACAGTGGGCACCGGAGGGAGAACAAAAAACAGATGACAGATAACAGATTTCGAAATCTGTTATCTGTCATCTGTTTTTTGTCAGTTGTCAGCCGTCAACGGCCGCCCGTCAGCGCAGCGCCCGTGCCACCGGGATCCACAGCTGGGCTTCCGCCTGGCCGTCCGGCAGGAACCGGGTACGCAGGATCTCCGGCCCCGGCCGGAACTCGTACGGGTTGGAGGGGAACCACTGCGTGAAGACGTCCCGCCACATCTCCTGGAGGGCCTTCGGGAAGGTCCCGGTGTTGGAGAAGGCCGCCCAGGTCCCCGCCGGCACCTCCCGAACGTCCAGGCCGTCCGGGACGACGGTGCCCGCGTCCGCCACCACCGCGTGGTAGTAGTCGAGTTCGACACCCTCCTCGCGACTCTCCGAGAAGAACTCGGTGACCGAGAGGATGCCTTCCGGCTCGCGGCCGGAGAGCGCCGAGATCCGGTCGACGGTCTCCTGGCCGAGCCCCTTGATGAACGAGGCGATGGCCGGGTTCACCCCCTCGTGCACCAGCGGGACCCGAGCCCGCCGACCGATGATCCGGAAGTCCGGCTGCTCGATGATCCGGTATTCCATACTGCTGCTTCCCTCCACGACGAGTCGGAAGGACATCCGGGGCTGGGACTTGAGCACCGCGCCCTCGCGCCGGGCCTCACCGGGCCCGACCCCGTGCATCGCCCGGAACGCCCGGGCGAACGCCTCCCCCGAGGTGTAGCCGTACCGGATCGCGACCTCCAGCAACGTCCGCTCCCCGCCGAGGACTTCGGCCCCGGCGACGGTCAACCGACGGCGCCGGACGTAGTCCGACAGCGGCATCCCGGAGAGCATCGAGAACAGCCGTCGGAAGTGGTACTCCGACGTCATCGCGATCCGGGCCAGCTCGGCGACCTCGACCTCCTGGTCCAGGGTCCGTTCGATGTGCTCCATCGCCCGGTTCAGGTGTTCCAGCACTCCGACCCCGTCCTTCCCTTACTGATCACCACCGTAGGAAGGACCCACCCTGCCGCACCCGACAATCGGTGCCCGCTCCGGTCGGGTACCGATCGCCGGGTGGCGGCGAGCCGCGCCGTCGGCGCCGGCCGGCAGGGCTCAGATCAGGCCCTGGGCCAGCATCGCGTCCCCGACCAGCTCGAAGCCGGCGATGTTCGCGCCCACCACGTAGTCGCCCGGGTGGCCGTAGCGCTCGGCGGTGGTGAAGCAGGAGTCGTGGATGTGCTTCATGATCCCGGCCAGCCGCTCCTCGGTGCGGGCGAAGGTCCAGGAGTCCCGCGAGGCGTTCTGCTGCATCTCCAGGGCGCTGGTGGCGACGCCGCCCGCGTTCGCCGCCTTGCCCGGGCCGAAGGCCACCCCGGCTTCCTGGAACACCCGGACCGCCTCCGGGGTGGTGGGCATGTTGGCCCCCTCGGCGACCGCCAGCACCCCGCCCCGCACCAGGGCCAGCGCGTCCGTCCCGGTCAGCTCGTTCTGGGTGGCGCAGGGCAGCGCGACGTCGCAGGGCACGCTCCACACGCCCGGGCCCTCGACGAACCGGACGTGGCTGCCGCGCAGTTCGGCGTAGTCGGCGACCCGGCCGCGCCGGACCTCCTTGACCTCCTTGAGGAGCGCGAGGTCGATGCCCTTCTCGTCCACCACGTAGCCGGTGGAGTCGGAGCAGGTGAGCACGGTCGCGCCGAGCTGCTGCGCCTTCTCGATCGCGTAGATGGCGACGTTGCCGGAGCCGGAGACGACGACCCGGCGCCCGTCCAGGCTCTCGCCGCGGCTGTGCAGCATCTCGGCGGTGAACAGCACGCAGCCGTAGCCGGTCGCCTCGGTCCTGGCCTGCGCGCCGCCCCAGCCGAGGCCCTTGCCGGTGAGCACGCCGGTCTCGTAGCGGTTGGTGATCCGCTTGTACTGGCCGAACAGGTAGCCGATCTCCCGGCCGCCGACGCCGATGTCCCCGGCGGGGACATCGGTGTGCTCGCCGAGGTGGCGGTACAGCTCGGTCATGAAGGACTGGCAGAACCGCATGACCTCGGCGTCCGAGCGGCCCTTGGGGTCGAAGTCGGAGCCGCCCTTGCCGCCGCCGATCGACAGTCCGGTGAGCGCGTTCTTGAAGATCTGCTCGAAGCCGAGGAACTTGACGATGCCGAGGTTCACCGAGGGGTGGAAGCGCAGCCCGCCCTTGTACGGGCCGAGGACGCTGCTGAACTCGACCCGGAAGCCGCGGTTCACGTGGATGTCGCCGGAGTCGTCCGTCCACGGCACCCGGAACATGAGCTGCCGCTCGGGTTCGCAGATCCGCTCGATGATCCGGGCGTCGACGAACTCGGGGCGGCGGGCGAGCACCGGCCCGAGGGTCTCCAGGACCTCGTGGACCGCCTGGTGGAACTCCGTCTCACCCCTGTTCCGGCGGACCACGTCCGCGTAGAGCGCCTCGATCACGCGCTGCTCGGCGTCGAAGGAGGTCGGGGAGGTGGCGGCGGGAGGGGTTGCGGGCATCTGATCAGGACCTTCCGTGGTCGTCGGTGCTCGTTCGCGAGGCATTCCCGTGCCCAGGAAACGGGGCAATCCTCGCAGTGTCCACAGTCCGGCTCCCGACGCATCCACATGCTGAAACCCCACGCATCGCGGACCGTACGATCCACCAGCGCCCTCGCGTCCGCACGGAGCCCGACTGAACCACGGTCCGTAGTCACATTGGGCACGGACAGTATTTAGTTGTTCAAATTGGAACTAACGAGTACGGTCATCGACATCCGATCCACCCCGGGCCACCCGGCCCGCCCCTCTCGACCCCATCGGTTCGTCGGTTCGCCGACCCATCTCCTCATCGACGGAGGCCCACCCATGCCGCAGCCCGGCCCCGCCACGGTGCGCTCGCGTGTGCGCATCCCGCTGACCTTCTCCGACGGCTACCGCGCCGAGGCGGAGGCCGTCACCTTCCACGGCCTCACCGACGGCGCCGAGCACCTGGCGCTCGCGTTCGGCGAGGTGCCGGAGGGCGGGACGCCGCTGGTGCGACTGCACTCGGAGTGCCTGACCGGCGACGTCTTCGGCTCGGACCGCTGCGACTGCGGCCCGCAGCTGCGCGAGTCGGTCGAGCGGATCACCGAGGCCGGCGGCTACCTGCTGTACCTGCGGCAGGAGGGCCGGGGCATCGGGCTCTACAACAAGCTGGAGGCCTACTCCTTGCAGGACTCCGGATTGGACACGTACGACGCCAACACGGCGCTCGGCCTGCCCGAGGACGGCCGGGACTACACCGCCGCCGCCCAGATGCTCACCACCCTCGGCACCACCGGCATCGACCTGCTGAGCAACAACCCGGACAAGGCGCAGCAACTGGCCGACCTCGGGATCAACGTGCTGCGGCGGGTGCCGACCGGCGTGCACCTGTCCGCGAGCAACGTGCGCTACCTGCGAGCGAAGGCGGAGCGGACCGGGCACTCGATCGAACTTTCCCGGCTGGTCGGCTGAGCCGGACGGCGACTGGACCGTCAGCCGCCCGCCCCCGTACCCGCCACCCGTGCCCGGACCGTGCGCAGCAGCCCGTACCCGGCGAGCGGGAGCGCGACCAGCAGCGCGGCCCAGAACGCGCCGTGCCCCCAGAACTCCGCGACGGCCGCGAACTGCCCCTGGAACACCGGGATCCGCAGCGCCTCGACCGGGCCGAGCGGTCCGGGCCAGGCACCGAGCACCAGGGTGGCGGGGATCCAGCAGCCGAGGAGCGCCCGGGCGGTGCCCGGCGTCCCCAGGGTGCTCGCGAGGGAGACGACGGCCAGCAGGACGACGAACCCGGACTGGTAGGCCGCGCCGGTCCGGCCGGTCCCCCAGGAGTCCGGCGTCGGGTGGTGCCCGGTGGCCGCCAGCCGAACCTCGACCGCCGCCCACAGCAGCAGGGCCAGCACACAGGTGCTCCCGAGCGCGAACAGCGCGCGGTCGCGGGCGCCCACGGGGCCCGGCCGCCACTGCTTGCCGTCCCACCGCGGCGCCGCTCCCCGCCCGGCGAGCCGCCGCCAGGCCTCCCGCACCTGCCGCCGGGCCTCGTGCGCGGGCTTCAGCAGCCGGTTCGCCGCGCGCTCGGTCAGCACGAGCGACGCCACGATCGCCGCCACCGCCGCGAGGCCGGCCCAACTTCCCATCCCGCCCTCGAACATGACCACCCGCTCGGTCACCGGTCTCGGCATCTCCAGGCCCGTCATCGGCGGTCCGAGCCGCAGGTAGCCGATGGCGAAGGCCCCGACTCCGGTCAGGGCCGCCGTGCCGAGGCCGATCCGGGCGGGGAAGAAGGCGAGGACGGCGGCGGCGACCAGCGCCGCTCCCAGTTGGCCGACCACCTGCTGCGCCGCGTGCTCGCCGGCCTTCTTCAACGGCCCGCCGAAGGCGCCGTCCGGCGAGATCTTGAGCTGGACCCCGGCCTCGACGGGATAGCGGAACACCGCCCCCGCCCACAGCAGCGACCCGAGGGCGAGGAACAGCAGCAGCACGGCGCCCGCCCGGCGCGGGAGGCCGGTCCGGGCGTGCGGCCACCACGCCCGCAGCCGGGCCGCCCAGTCCACCGGCGTCCGTTCACGCCCGCCCTGCCACAGCCGCCCCGGCCACCCGTCCCGGCCGGCCCGGCTCTCCCGCCCTGCACCGCCCTCCCGGCCGTCAGCGCCGTCGGATCGCTCGCCCCGGCCCCGGCCGCGCGGGCGCAGCGTCTCGGCGGCGACCAGGGCAGCGCGCCCGGCGTCGTCCCCCGGGTCGGCGCCCACCGCCCGCCGCCGCAGCGCCGACCAGCGGCGCCGGACCGCCTCCGGCGCGGCGATCGGGTCCGGCGCGGGCCGGCGCGCCGCGGCGCGTACGGCCGTGCGGATCCCGGAGCCGGCGGCCAGGGCCGCGTCCACCACCACCGCCGCGACCAGGGCGGCGAGCTCCGCCGCCCGTTCGGGCAGCGGCAGCCGGTGCAGGGCGGTGGGCAGCGGCGAGAGCCGGCCGAGCAGCCGGTCGCGTTCCTCGGGGCGCACGCTCAGCCACACCACCAGCCGGTGTGCCTCCTCGCGCTCCTGCGGGCTGAGCCCGTCGCCGCCCCGCCGGCCGCCGCCGACGGTGCGGGCGGCACGGTCCACTTCGGCCAGGACGTCCGGGAGTCGGGCCAGGGCGAGCAGTCGGGAGCAGTGTTCGCCGGAGCACTCGGGGTGGAAGCAGTCGTAGCGGGCGGCGACGGCCGGGGCGCCGCCCCGGACCAGCGCGTCGATGAACGCGGCGCCGTCCGGTTCGGTGGCGATGCGTTCCAGCCCGGGAGTGTCGATCGGGCGGTCGAGGTAGTAGGGGGTGGCGGAGGGGGCGAAGGCGGCTCCGAAGGCGAGCACCGCGAGGGCGGCCACGGCGTCGCGGCGGGAGCCGGGCGCCCGGGCGACGTCGGTCAGGTGGTGCAGGTCGAAGACGTTGTCCTGGACGTCGTCGCGCAGCCAGTCGCGCAGCCGCTCGGCTCCCCCGGCGGAGAGCCAGCGGGCCGCGTCGCCGGAGCGCCGGAGCAGGACCTCGGCGAGCTTGGCCGGGTCGGTGAAGGGGGAGCCGAAGAAGGTGATCGGCCGGTGGGTGCGGCCGGTGTCGGCCCGGGTCTGCCGCCGGACCACCGCGGGGCTGCCGCCGGCCAGCCAGCTGCGGACCTGCGGGGCGGTCCAGCGGTCCTCCGGATTCCTGGTGAACAGCCCTTGGAGGAGGAGCAGTTGGCGGGGGTCGGCGAGGGCGGACAGGTCGACCTCGTCCCCCAGGACCAGTTCCAGCTGGAGCACCTCGTCACTGATCAGCAGGCCGTCCGCACCGAGGAAGCGGGGGCGGCCGGTGAACAGCTCGTACAGGATGTTGCCGAGCGCCCACCAGGGCCCGGCCTCGTGGTTGCGGCCGGCCAGGAGCTCGGGGGCCATGTACGGGATGGTGACGATCGTCTCGGGAGTGAAGCGGCGGCTGGCGGTGAGCCGGGCGACGCCGCCGAAGTCGGCTATCACGAACTCCCCGGGCGCGCGGCCGGGGCGGACCAGCACGTTGGCCGGTTTGAAGTCCAGCGGGTTGCGCTCGATCCGTCGTTGCCAGAAGTCGAGCAGGGCGACGAGCTCGTAGACGATCCGCTCGGCCTCCCGCGGGTCGGTGTGCCGGCCGCGCTCGCGCAGTTCGGCGAAGTGGTCGGCGAGGGTGACCGGCAGGTACTCCATCGCCACCCAGTCGAGTTCGGCGCCGCGGTGGCCGACCCGGCCGAAGTCGACGATGTGCGGGACGTGGCGGCGGTAGTCGTCGTTGCGCAGGTAGCCGAGCAGGTCGGCGTCCATGGACTGGCCGGCGGCCGTCACCTTCACCGCGGCCTCGCCGCCGCCGTCGGTGCGCCGGACGTGCCAGACGGTGCCCTCGGTGCCGGAGCCGGCCACGCCCAGCGGGTCGAAGCGGCCGCGCAGGGCGTCGGGGAAAGCGCCCGCGAACCGTCCGCCGGCGGGCCCCGCACCCTCCGGAGCCCCGCCCTTCGAGGCCTCGCCCTCCGGAACCCCGCCCTTCGGTACCCCGCCCTTCGACGCCTCGCCCACGGGGCCCTCGCCGCTGCGGCTGGGCCCGGGGCCGACGTTGTCGGCCCAGCCGGGGGCGGCGGCGCGCCCGGTGCCCGCGCGCCGCTGGACCTTGGTCGGGGCCTCCGGGTCGACCCGCTCCGGCGCGGCCCGCTGGACCCTGGTCGGGGCCTCCGGGTCGAAGCGGGCCCCGCCGCCCGGCGCCCGCCCGGTCGCGGCGTCGGGGTCCGTCCGGGTGTGCGGGACGGCGCCGAGCCGGGACGGCCGGTCCGGCACGACACCGAGGCGCCGCCCCCACGGCCGCCGGTCCGCCCTGGTCGGGGGATCGGTCCGGGATCCGGGGCCGCTCTCCGGCCAGGGGCCTGGTCGGTCGTCGCCGGCCGGGCCGGCGTCCTCCGGTGTGGCCATGGCGGCGCTCCCCTCCCCGTTTCCCGGGGCCGGCGCGGGGCCGTAGCCACGCGCCGCACGGCCCCGGGTGGTGATTTTGACGCGTCATCATCCCGCATGGTGGGCCGTGGTGTTGGCCGATTTTCCGGAACGCGACCGAGCGGTTGCACGACCGCCGCCGAACACCGCCGCGGGCCTCCCCCAGCTGCCCCGGCCCTGCCCCCGACGCCCCGCCGCGTCAGCCCCCGACCGGGCGCCCCCGGGGCTCCTCGGCGATCCGACGGGCGATCTCACCCGGCCGCACCGGGCGGCCGAAGTGCCAGCCCTGCGCCCAGTCGCAGCCGATGGTCCGCAGCCGTTCGGCGTCCTTGCGGGTCTCCACGCCCTCGGCGGTGACGGTCAGCCCGAGCGCGTGCGCCATCGACACCAGGCCGCTGACGATCCGCCACCCGGTGGACTCGTCCTTCTCCGGATCGTGCAGGTCGCCGACGAAGGAACCGGCGATCTTCAGCCCGGAGACCGGCAGGTCGCGCAGGTACGCGAGGTTGGACCAGCCGGTGCCGAAGTCGTCCACGGCCAGCGACACGCCGAGGTCCACCAGCCCGTGCAGGGTGCGCAGGGCCTCGTCCTCGGGCCCGACCACGGTCGACTCGGTGATCTCCAGTTGCAGCCTGGCCGGTTCGAGGCCGGTCGTGTCCAGGATCCGGCCGAGGTCGGTGACGAGCGCCGTGCTGCGCGCCTGGCGGACCGCCAGGTTGACGTTCAGCTGCGGCGCGGCGTCGCCGAACCGCTTGACCCAGTCCGCGGCCTGGCCGCAGGCCTGCTCCAGCACCCAGCGGCCGAGCGGCATGATCAGCCCGGTCTCCTCGGCGGTGGTCACGAACTCGTCCGGGCCGAGCACGCCGAGCTGCGGGTGGCGCCAGCGCACCAGCGCCTCCACCGCGGCCAGCCGGCCGTCCGCCAGCGCGTACAGCGGCTGGTAGTCGATGAAGAACTCGCCCCGGTCGAGGGCGGCCGGCATCCGCACCGACACCGCGTAACGGCTGACCGCGCGGGCGTTCTCCTTGGGGTCGAACAGCGTCCAGCGGCCGCGGCCGGCCTCCTTGGCCCGGTACAGCGTCAGGTCGGCGGCCCGGACGGCCGCGCCCGGGGTGGTGGTGGACACCCGCCGCTCCAGCACGCCGACGCTCGCGCCCACGGCCAGCTTGTGGTCGCCGATCAGCACCGGCCCGGCCAGCGCCTTGAGCACCGTCTTCGCCGCCGCGACGGCCTCCTGCTCGCCCCGGCAGTTCTCCAGCAGCACCACGAACTCGTCGCCGCCGAGCCGGGCCACCAGGTGGCCGAGCGGGTTGAGCGCGGCCTTCAGCCGGGCCGCCACGGCGGACAGCAGCTGGTCCCCGGTGTCGTGGCCGAGGCTGTCGTTGACCACCTTGAAGCCGTCGAGGTCGACGTAGCAGAGGCCGAACCTGGCGCCCGGGTCCGGATCCTCGAACAGCTTCTCCAGCCGCT
Source organism: Kitasatospora sp. NPDC094016 (assembly GCF_040304045.1). Classification (NCBI taxonomy): domain Bacteria; kingdom Bacillati; phylum Actinomycetota; class Actinomycetes; order Kitasatosporales; family Streptomycetaceae; genus Kitasatospora; species Kitasatospora sp. NPDC094016. Next base: position 333,946 of record NZ_JBEOUK010000001.1, on the reverse strand, counting down.
CGAAGAAGGCCGCCCGGTTCGGCAGGCCGGTCAGCGGGTCGTGGGTGGCCTGGTGGCGCAGCCGCTCCTGGAGCCGGTAGCGGTCGGTGACGTCCTCCAGCATCGCGACCTGGTACTGCGGGACGCCGTCGTCGTCGCGGATCAGCGAGACGGTCAGATGGGTCCAGACCACCTCGCCGTCCTGGCGGTAGTACGGCTTGTCGAACTGGAAGTAGTCCCGCTTGCCGCTGATCAGCTCCTCGTACGCCTCCCACACGCCCGGGGTGTCCTCGGGGTGGACGAGATCGCCGACCCGGCGGCCGGTCATGTCCTCCGGGTTCGCGCCGAACAGTTCCTGAAGCGCCTTGTTGACCGCCAGGATGTTGCCGTCGGTGTCGCCGATGCCGATCCCGATGGCCGCGCTCTCGAACAGCGCCCGGAACCGGGCCTCGGAAGCGCGCAGCGCCCGCTCGGCCTCCTTGCGGGCGGTGTCGGCGGCGGTGCGGATCGCCTCCTGCTCCCGCAGCGTGCGCTCGCGAAGGGCGGCGGCCCAGCCGGCCGCGAAGGCGCCGGTCAGGGCCGGGCCGCGGTCGTCGCCGAGCGGATGCGCCTGGAGCAGTTCCACCGCCCGGGCCAGCACCACCGGGTCGGTGAAGTGTGCGTCGACCAGTTCCGCGCCGGCCCGCTCGGCCAGCCGGGGCTCGAACGGCTCGCCCAGCTGCGCGCGGTGGAGCAGGGCGGCGGTCCGGGCGATCAGTCGGCCGAGCAGCCCGGGGTGGACGGCCGTGCCGTGGTCGGCGGAGAGCAGTCGCGCCCAGGCCTCGTGGAACCGCTCTGCGCTGCCGGACACCGGGGCGGCTCTCATGCGTCCACCCGGGTGCGCGAGGTCACCGCTGCGGGGTGGCCGCCGCCGACGGCGGCGGTCCGGGCGGGGGGCGCGGTGGTCCGTGCGGCGGGCACGGCGGGGTGACCGGCGGCCGCTTCGCGGAGCCCGCGGCCGTCGGTCACTCGCCCGATCCGTCCGCTCAAGGGCGGAACCCCACGCCAGCCACCCCGGTCATCCGCTCGGGGTGCTCGCCGACCGTCTCCGGCTGGTCCGGGCGCCACTGCGGCAGGTAGACCACGCCCGGTTCGACCAGCTCGAAGCCGGCGAACATCCCGCTGATCTGCTCGTGGGTGCGCATGGTCAGCGGGGTCGGCGTCCTGCGGTAGAGCTCCTGGTGGTCCTCCGCCTGGTCCGGGCGGCCCTCCAGGGAGGCGTGCGAGAGGACCAGCGCGCTGCCGGGCGGCAGGGCGTCACGGAGCGTGCCGACCAGCTTCCACGGGTCCTCGTCGTCGGTGACGAAGTGCGCGACGGCGACCAGCAGGACGGCCACCGGCTCGCCCCGCGCCAGCAGGGCGGCCACCTCGGGGCGGGCCAGCAGGTCCTGGACGTCGCGCAGGTCGGCCTGGACGACCTCGCTGCCGGGGTCGTCCTCCAGCAGCAGGCGGCTGTGCGCGACGGCGACCGGGTCCCGGTCCACGTAGAGGACCGTCGCCTCGGGGCGGATCGCGCGGGCGATCTCGTGCACCGCGCCGAAGGTCGGGATGCCGGAGCCGATGTCCAGGAAGCGGGTGACGCCGCGCTCGGCCAGGTAGGACACGGCCCGCCGCAGGAAGGCCCGGTTGGAGCGCATGATCTGCGGCAGTTCCGGCCACAGGGCCATCGCCTTGCGCGCCATCTCCCGGTCGACCTCGAAGTTGTGCGAGCCCCCCAGGTAGTAGTCGTAGACCCGCGCGGCGTTCGGTTTGTCCAGGTCCGTGCCCTCCGGTACCCAGCTCGGTCGCCGCATGCCTGTGACTCCTTCACTCCGTTTTCCGGGGATGCAGTGCCTCGCGACAACTGCTGTGACAGACGAGACTACAAGCACACAAGATCCTCCCCTGCACCCCGAACGGCTGCAAGCGGAACACCTCCCTCCTGGCATGCGACGTTTACGGAGCGTTCGCCTCCCGTCTCACCGACACCGGTCCCCGCCGACGGCCGGGCCACCGTGGGGCCCGGCCGTCGACGAGGGAACCCGACCGAAACGGGCCGGCTCCGAAACGGGGCGCTCTAGGGTGGGGCACGTGGACCCCAACCACTACCGCTTTCAGGGCATGTGGCGACTCGCGGCGCCGGCGCCCGACGTGTACGCGGCACTGGAGGACGTACCGGGTTACCCGCTGTGGTGGCCCGAGGTCCTCGAGGTCCGGCAGACCGACGAGGAGTCCGGGGACGTCGTGGTGCGCGCGCTGCTGCCGTACCGACTGGTGATCCGCCTGGAGGCGCGGCGGCGCGACCCGGCCGCCGGAGTGCTGGAGGCGGCCATGCGGGGCGATCTCACCGGGTGGTCGCGGTTCACCGTCACCCCGGACGGACCGGGCAGCCGTGTGCTCTTCGAGGAGGACACCCGCCCCGGCAAACCCCTGCTGCGCCGCCTCGCCCTGCCCCTGCACCCGCTGTTCCGGGCCAACCACGCGGTGATGATGCTCCGGGGGCGGCGGGGACTGGCGGCACACCTGGGCGGCCGGGGCGGGCCCGCGAGCGGGTGACCACGCGGCCGGTGGCGGCCGCCACCCGTCCGGCTCTAGCCCCGTCCTCCGCAGGATGGGGCTAGCGTGGCGGCGCACCCCGACCCACCGGAGGCCGTCATGCCCACCACCGCACCGGACGCGTTCGGCTTCGCGGCCCCCTTCGACCGGATCGGGACGGGCAGCAGCAAGTGGGCCCGCGCGGGGGCGCCCGGGGTGATCGCGATGGGCCTGGCGGACATGGACCTGCCCGGGCCGCAGGCCGTGGCCGCCGCACTGGAGCGCCGGGCCCGCCACCGCGCGTACGGGTACACGGTGTGCGACCCGGCCGGGCGGGCGCTGGTGGCCCGCTGGTACCGCTCGCGGCACGGCGTCGAGGTGGATCCGGACTGGGTGCTGCTGCTGCCGTGCGGCCCGCGCACCGCCCTGCGCCTGCTGCTGGAGACCGTGCGCCCGCAGGCGCCGGTGCTGTTCCCGACGCCGGAGTGGGGCGGCTTCGCCCAGCTGTGCCGGGCGGCCGGCCTCCCGTACCGGGAACTGCCCCTGGCCGCCGGCCCGGACGGCTACCGGCTCCCGGACGGCCCGCTCCCCCACCCGGCCGGAGCCGTCCTGCTGAGCAGCCCGCACAACCCCTCCGCCCGGGTCTGGCCGACCGCCGACCTGCGGGCCCTCGCCGAGCGGGCGGCGGAGGCCGGCGCACTGCTGGTCTCGGACGAGGTGCACGGCGACCTCACCCACCCCGGGTACGTCCACCCGGTGGCGGTGGCCGCCGCCGACGCGGCGCTGCGGCCCCGGGTGGTCACCCTGAACTCGGTCGGCAAGACCTTCAACTGCTCCGGCCTGCCGAGCAGTTTCGCGCTCGTCCCCGATCCGGGCCTGCGCGCCCGGTTCACCGAGGTACTGGCCGGCTTCGGCCTCTGGGAGGGCGGCCTGCTGGAGCAGACCGTCCAGCGGGCGGCGCTGGCCGAGGGCGGGCCGTGGCTGGACGCGCTGCTCGCCCACCTCGCCGCCGCCCGCGCCCGGCTCACCGGCCGTCTGGGGCCCGCCGTCCACTCCGCGCCGCAGTCCTCCTACCTGCTCTGGCTGGACGCCGCCGCGCTGGGGCTGCCGCCGGACGGGGCCCGCCGGGCGCTGCTGGAGCGCTGCGGCCTGGAGGCCTCGGACGGCGCCGAGTTCGGCCCCGGCGGCCGGGGCGCGCTGCGGCTGAACTACGCCCTGCCGGGCCCGGTGCTGGACACTGTCCTGGAGCGCCTGGACCGGCTGTGACCGCACCGCCGCCCCGCACCGCACCCCCGCGCACCCCCGCGCACGCCCGGAGAGCCGCCCCGGATCCCCGGATTCACCCGATCGCGCCACCCCTGACCTGCAGAAACGAACGTTCACGCGATATTTGCGAAGCGCCCCCGCATGCTCCGTAGCAGACTGGGCAGGGTAGTTCGGGCCGCAATCCTGACCCCGAGGATGGTAAGTCCGGTGATACCCACATCCCGCACCACTCCACCCGACCGGCAGAGCCCCCCAGCGCCCCCACCGGGGGTGACCCCGCTGACCGAGTCGGGGGCGCTCAGCCACGTGTCGGGCGTCTGCTTCAAGATCGGACCGCCCCGGCTGGTGGGCGTCGAGGTCGAGTGGTTCGTCCACGACGACCGATGTCCCGGCAAGCCCGTCCGACCGGAACTGGTCCACGCCGCACTGGAGTCGCTGCCACTCGGCGGCCCGGACGGGGCCTCGCTCCCCTCCGGCTCGCGGCTCACGCTCGAACCCGGCGGGCAGGTCGAGCTCAGCTCCCCGCCCGCCACCGGCCTCCTGGCCTGCGTCGAGGACACCCGACGCGATCTGACCGCCCTGCGGGCCGCCTTCGCGGCGCAGGGCCTGCGCCTCACCGGCACCGGGACGGACCCGCTGGCCCGCCCCCGCCTGATGGTCCTGGACCACCCCCGCTACCTCGCGATGGAGCGGTTCTTCGACTCCGCCGGCCCCTGGGGCCGGATCATGATGACCGGCACGGCCTCGGTGCAGGTGTGCCTGGACGCCGGCGACACGGACGGCCCGCACGCGGTGGAGCGCCGCTGGCGGCTGACCCACCTGCTCGGCCCGGTCCTGGTCGCCGCCTTCGCCAACTCCCCGCTGCTGGACGGCAGGCCGACCGGTCACCGGTCCACCCGGCAGACCGTCTGGTCCCGGATGGACCCGACCCGCACGCTCGCCCCGGAGCCGGACCACGGCGACCCGAACGAGGCCTGGGCGCAGTACGTGCTGGACGCCGAGGTGCTGTGCGTGCGCCGCCCCGAGGGGCTGCCGTGGACGGCCCCGCCCGGCCTGACCTTCCGCGACTGGGTCCGCGGTGGCGGCGAACGCCCGCCCACGCTGGGCGACTTGGACTACCACCGGACCACACTGTTCCCGCCGGTGCGCCCACGCGGCCACCTGGAGCTGCGCATGATCGACGCCCAGCCCGGGGACGGCTGGGTGGTGCCCACCGCCCTGGTGACCGCGCTGCTGGACGACCCGCTGGCCGCCGAGGCCGCGCTCGCCGCGCTGGAGCCGCTGGGCCGCCCGGACGGTCCGCGCCCGCCGCGCAGCGACGTCTGGCGCCGGGCCGCGACGCTGGCCGTCACCGATCCCGAGCTGCGCCGCGCCGCCCTGACCTGCTTCGCCGCCGCCGACGCCGCGCTGGGCCGCCTGCCCGGCGCCGGCCGGCTGCGCGCCGCCGTCGCCGAGTTCGCCGAGCGCTACCCCGCGCGCGGCCGCTGCCCGGCCGACGACCAACTGGACGCCCTGCGCTCCGGCACCCGACGCACTCCTCCGGAGGAGGCCGCACCATGACCGACGTCCGCCCCCCTGCCGCCCCGGCGGCGGGCACCGAGGAGTTGCGCGAGACCATCGCGGCCGAGCTGTCGGCCGCCCGCGCCCGCACCGCCGCGCTCACCGACTGCGTCGGGGACGGCGACCTCACCGCCCAGCACTCGCCGTTGATGTCCCCGCTGGTCTGGGACCTGGCACACATCGGCAACCAGGAGGAACTCTGGCTGCTGCGCAACGTCGGCGGCCGCGACCCGATGCACCCGGAGATCGACCCGCTTTACGACGCGTTCCAGCACCCCCGGGCCGAGCGGCCGAGCCTCCCGCTGCTGGCGCCCGCCGAGGCCCGGGCGTACGCGCACGAGGTGCGCGGCCGGGTGCTGGACCTGCTGGCGGCCAGTCCGCTGGAGGGGGCGCCACTGCTGGACGCCGGGTTCGCATTCGGGATGATCGCCCAGCACGAGCAGCAGCACGACGAGACGATGCTGATCACCCACCAGCTCCGCCCGGGGGAGCCGGCGCTGACCGCTCCCCCGCCGCCGCCCGCCCCGGCGGACGCGGCCGCGCTGCCCGCCGAAGTGCTCGTCCCCGCAGGACCGTTCACGATGGGCACCGACACCGAGCCGTGGGCGCTGGACAACGAGCGCCCCGCGCACGTGGTCGAGCTGCCCGCCTTCCTGCTGGACACCACGCCCGTCACCAACGCCGCGTACCAGCGGTTCATCGCGGACGGCGGCTACGACGAGCCGCGCTGGTGGACGCCCGAGGGCTGGGAGCACCGGCGGCGGGCCGACCTGACCGCCCCGCTGTTCTGGCGGCTGGACGGCGGCCAGTGGCTGCGCCGCCGGTTCGGCACCGTGGAGCCCGTCCCTGCGGACGAGCCCGTCCTGCACGTCAGCTGGTACGAGGCGGACGCCTACGCCCGGTGGGCCGGACGGCGGCTGCCGACCGAGTCGGAGTGGGAGAAGGCGGCCCGGCACGACCCGGGTAGCGGCCGCTCCCGCCGCTACCCGTGGGGCGACCAGGCCCCCGGGGCCGAGCACGCCAACCTCGGGCAGCGGCACCTGCGCCCGGCCCCGGCCGGCGGCTACCCTGCGGGCGAGTCCCCGTACGGCGTACGGCAGTTGATCGGCGACGTGTGGGAGTGGACGGCCAGCGACTTCCGCCCCTACCCCGGGTTCCGGGCCTGGCCGTACCAGGAGTACTCGGAGGTCTTCTTCGGACCGGAGTACAAGGTGCTGCGCGGCGGCTGCTTCGCGGTGGCGCCGGTCGCCTGCCGGGGCACCTTCCGCAACTGGGACTACCCCGTCCGGCGGCAGATCTTCGCCGGGTTCCGCACCGCCCGCGACCTGGAGGTGGCCTGATGTGCCGCCACCTCGCCTACCTGGGTGAGCCGGTCGCGCCGCGGGAGCTGCTGGTGCACCCGCCGCACGGCCTGTACCGGCAGTCCTGGGCGCCCCGGGCGCAGCAGTACGGCACGGTCAACGCGGACGGCTTCGGCCTCGGCTGGTACGCGGACGGCGACGAGGTGCCGGCCCGCTACCGCCGGTCCGGGCCGATCTGGGCGGACGCCGCGTTCGCCGACCTCGCCCGGGTGATCCGCACCCGGGCGCTGCTGGCGGCGGTCCGCTCCGCCACCGAGGGCTGCGCGGCGGGCGAGAGCGCGGCGGCGCCGTTCGCGGCCGGGCGCTGGCTGTTCAGTCACAACGGCGCGGTGGCGGGCTGGCCGGGCAAGCTGGACGCGCTGGCCGCCCTGCTCCCGCCGGCCGAGCTACTGGAGTTGGAGGCGCGCTCCGACTCCGCGCTGCTGTGGGCCCTGGTCCTGCACCGGCTGCGGGCGGGGGCCGGGCTCGGCGAGGCGCTGGCGGACACCGTCGCGGACGTCACCGCGCACACCACCGGTCGGCTCAACCTGCTGCTCACCGACGGCCGCACCCTCGCCGCGACCGCCTGGGGCGACACCCTGCACCACCGCGACCTGCCCGGGCTCGGCACGGTGGTGGCCTCCGAGCCGTACGACGACGCCCCCGGCTGGACGGCCGTCCCGGACGGCTCGCTGGTGGTGGTCGACGAGCGCGGCGTCACCGTCCGTCAGCTCCGCGGCCACTACTGATCCTCCACCGCCCCTTCATCTTCTGAACAGAGGACCCACCCTGTCATGGACACATTTGATCTCACCCGGCTGCTGCCCGCCGACCACTTCAGCAGCGCGCTGCGCCACGACGTGCAGCACGGCCTGACCTCCGAACCCAAGTGGCTGCCGCCGAAGTGGTTCTACGACGCGCGGGGCAGCGAGCTGTTCGAGGAGATCACCCGGCTGCCGGAGTACTACCCGACCCGCGCCGAGCGGGCCATCCTCACCGCCCGGGCCGGCGAGATCGCCGCCGCCACCGGGGCCCGCACCCTGGTCGAGCTGGGATCCGGCTCCTCCGAGAAGACCCGGCTGCTGCTGGACGCGCTGCGCGCGCTCGGCACCCTGGAGACGTACGTCCCGGTGGACGTCAGCGAGAGCGCGCTGACCGCCGCCGGCGTCGCGCTCGCCGCGGAGTACCCCGGGCTCGCCGTGCACGGCGTGCTGGCCGACTTCACCGCCCGGCTCGGCCTGCCCCCGGAGGGCGGCCCCCGGCTGGTCGCCTTCCTCGGCGGCACCCTGGGCAACCTGCTGCCCGAGGAGCGGGCGGTCTTCCTGCGCGGGCTGCGCTCGGCCCTCGACCCGGGCGACTTCCTGCTGCTCGGCACCGACCTGGTCAAGGACCCGTCGGTGCTGGTCGCCGCCTACGACGACGCGGCCGGGGTGACCGCCGAGTTCAACCTCAACGTGCTCAACGTGCTCAACCGCGAGCTGGGCGCCGACTTCGACCCGGCCGCGTTCGCGCACGTCGCACGGTGGGACCCGGACCGGGAGTGGATCGAGATGCGGCTGCGCTCGCTGCGCGCGCAGACCGTGAAGATCCCGGCCCTGAACCTGCCGGTGCACTTCGACCGGGGCGAGGAGCTGCGCACCGAGGTGTCCGCCAAGTTCCGCCGGGAGCGGGTGTCCGCCGAGCTGGCGGCGGCCGGGCTGCGGCTGAGCCACTGGTGGACGGACGAGGAGGGCCGGTTCGGACTGTCACTGTCCGCCCCGGCGTAGGGACGGTCGGCGACGCAGGGACGACCGGCTACCTAGGGACGGTCGGCGCAGCTGAATTTGCTTGTTCACCTTACGAATCCTCAGAGCAAAAATTGAGGTTTCCGGTGTACAAGACTTAAACGAATAGGGGTTACGATCTCGGCTACCGAGCTCAGCGTTGAGTACCAGGAGTCAAGATCGTGAGCGTCACCAAGCAGCCCTCCGGGGCGGTCGAGGCCTCCGCGCCCGGCCGCCTCGGCTTCGTCGTCTTCATCACCGCCGCCGCAGCCCTCGGCGGGTTCCTGTTCGGCTACGACAGTTCCGTGATCAACGGCGCCGTCTCCGGGATCCAGGAGAAGTTCGGCGTCGGCGACGGCGTGACCGGTCTGATCGTCTCCTCCGCCCTGCTGGGCTCGGCGATCGGCGCCGCGCTGGCCGGCCGCTTCGCCGACCGCTACGGCCGCATCAAGGTCATGAAGGCGGGCGCGCTGCTGTTCGCGGTCAGCGCGATCGGCTCGATGCTCCCCTTCGCCGCCTGGGACCTCGCCTTCTGGCGCGTGCTCGGCGGCGCGGCCATCGGCATCGCCTCGGTGATCGCCCCGACCTACATCGCCGAGGTCGCGCCCACCAGGTACCGGGGCCGGCTGGCCTCCTTCCAGCAGGCCGCGATCGTGCTCGGCATCGCGATCTCCCAGCTGGTCAACTGGCTGCTGGCGAACGCGGCCGGCGGCGACACCCGCGGCCAGCTGCTCGGGCTGGAGGCCTGGCAGTGGATGCTCGGCATCTGCGTCGTCCCGGCCGCGGTCTACTTCACCCTCGCCTCGGTGATCCCCGAGTCCCCGCGCTACCTGATCCAGGCCGGCCGGCTGGACGACGCCCGCGCCGTGCTCGCCCAGGTCGAGGGCCAGGGCGTCGACACCGACGCCCGGATCGCCGAGGTCCAGGGGCTGATCGCCTCCGACCACCGCCCGCGCTTCGGCGACCTGCTCGGCGGGCGCTTCGGCCTGCTGCCGATCGTCTGGGTCGGCATCGGACTGTCGGTCTTCCAGCAACTGGTCGGCATCAACGTGATCTTCTACTACTCGTCGATCCTGTGGCAGTCGGTCGGCATCGACCAGAGCAACTCGCTGCTGATCAGCTTCGTCGGCTCGGTCATCAACATCCTCGGCACCGTGATCGCGATCCTGCTGGTGGACCGGATCGGCCGCAAGCCGCTCGCCCTGATCGGCTCGGCCGGCATGGCCGTCGCGCTCGGCGCGGCCGGCTGGGCGTTCTCCTCCGCCACCGGCAGCGGCGACAACGTCACGCTGCCCGACCTCCAGGGCACCGTCGCGCTGGTCGCCGCCAACGCCTTCGTGCTGTTCTTCGCGATGTCCTGGGGCGTGGTCGTCTGGGTGATGCTCGGCGAGATGTTCCCGAACCGCATCCGGGCCGCCGCGCTGTCCGTCGCCGCCTCCGCGCAGTGGATCGCCAACTGGGCGATCACCGTGTCGTTCCCGTCGATGTCGCGCTGGAACCTGTCGGCGACCTACCTGGTGTACGCGGCGTTCGCGGCGCTGTCGATCGTCTTCGTGGCGAAGTTCATGAAGGAGACCAAGGGCGTCCGGCTGGAGGACATGGGCTGATCCGACAGTCCTACCTTCGGCCCCCGCACCCTAGCGCGATCAGCGCGGGTGCGGGGGCCGAATCGTTCACTCCCTGCGGCGGCCCGGACACGTCCGGTACTCCTGTTCGCCAGGAGGGATGTGTCCTTGATCTTCAACCGGCTCCGCGCCCGCAGACCAGCCGCCGCCCCCGCCGGCGGCTGCCCGTACGCCCACACCCACGCCCACGCCCCGGCCGCGGCCCGGCCGTCGCCCGCGCCGCCGTCCACACCGCCACCGCCGTCGCCGTTCACCGACCCGGAGCAGGCCGCCGAGTTCATCCGCCGCTTCCATCGCGAGCAGCCCGCCACCGGGGCCGCGGACGCCCGGATACGGGCCGTCCTCGACGAGATCGAGCGCACCGGCAGCTACCAGCACACCCCCGCCGAACTCGCCTACGGCGCCAAGCTCGCCTGGCGCAACGCCGCCCGCTGCATCGGCCGGCTGTACTGGCGCAGTCTGGTGGTGCGCGACCTGCGCCACCTCGGCTCGGCCGACGACATCGCCGCCGAGTGCTTCGAGCACCTGCGGCTGGCCGGCAACGGCGGACGGATCCGCCCGGTGGTCTCGGTGTTCGCCCCCGACCGCCCGGGCCGCCCGGCCGCCCGCATCGTCAACCAGCAGCTGGTCCGCTACGCCGGCCACCGGGTCGGCGACGCCGTCGTCGGCGACCCGGCCGGCACCGAACTCGCCGCCCTCGCCCGCGACCTCGGCTGGAAGTGCGCCGAGGACCGCTTCGAGGTGCTGCCGCTGCTCGTCCAGGAACGCCCCGGCGAGCGCCCGCACCAGTACGAGCTGCCGGACGACACCACCCTGGAGGTGCCGCTCACCCACCCCGCGTACGACTGGTTCGCCGGCCTGGGCCTGCGCTGGTACGCGGTGCCCGCGATCAGCGACATGACGCTGGAGATCGGAGGCGTCCGCTACCCGGCCGCGCCCTTCAACGGCTGGTACATGGGCACCGAGATCGGCGCCCGCAACCTCGCCGACGCCGACCGCTACGACCTGCTCGGCACCGTCGCCGAACGGCTGGGCCTGGACACCTCCAGCGCGCGCACGCTCTGGCGCGACCGCGCGCTGATCGAACTCAACATCGCGGTGCTGCACTCGTTCCAGGAGGCCGGAGTGACGATCGCCGACCACCACACCGAGTCCGAGCGCTTCCTCCGGCACGTCGCCCAGGAGAAGCGGCTCGGCCGACCGACCCCGGCGGACTGGAGCTGGATCGTGCCGCCGGTCTCCGGCGGGCTCACGCCCGTCTACCACCGGTACTACGACCCGGTGGACCCGTCGCTGCGGCCGGCCTTCCTGCCGCGCGAGCCCTGGTGAGGCGGCGGGGAGGGAAACGGCGGGACGGGGGAGAACAGCGGGACGGGGGGAAGGCCGGCGGCGGCGCCTAGGAGCGTTCGGCGAGGCGCTCGAAGCGCAGGACGAGCCCGTCGAGCAGCGCTTCCAGGCCGGTCTCGAAGGCGCCCTCGTCCACCGTCCCGCGGTGCCCGGCCAGCCGGTGCGCCTCGCCGAGGTGCGGGTAGTCGGCCGCGTCGTACACCTCGGCGTCCGCGGGGAAGCCGGCCGCGAAGGAGGCCAGCGCCGAGCCGGTGACGAAGTAGCGCATCAGCGCGCCGATCCGGGTGGCCTGGCCGCGCGGCCAGCCGGCCTCGACCAGGTGGCCGAAGACAGCGTCGGCCAGGCGCAGCGCGTTCGGCCGGCGGCCCGGGCCCTGGGCGAGCACCGGCACGATGTTGGGGTGGGCGGCGAGGGCGGCGCGGTAGGAGCGGGCCCAGTCGCGCAGCGCGTCCGGCCAGGGCGTCGACCGACCGCCGGACGAGCGGTCGGGAGTGCCGTCGGGAGTGCCGAACATCGACAAGTCGACCTCGCCGATCACGCTGTCCACCACCGCGTCCAGCAGTTCGTCCTTGGTCGCGACGTGGTTGTAGAGCGAGGGACCGCTGACCGACAGTTCGGTGGCGAGGCGCCGGGTGGAGAGGGCCGCCAGGCCCTCGGCGTCGATCAGCCGCAGAGCAGCGGCGACGATGCGCTCGCGGCTGAGCAGCGGGGTGCGCGGGCGGGCCATCGGGGTGCTGCCTCCGGTTCCTCCGGTCGGGTGGGGCGGGGACCGATTCTGGCAGGCGCCCCTTCCCAGCGCGGGCCGGCCGGGGCTACAGTCCCTCCATAAAACTTGCAGCGCTAGTTTAATGGATCTGGAGCCGCCGCCGTGAACCTGGAGCTGTCCGAGGAGCAGAGCGCCGTCCGGGACCTCGCCGCCTCCTTCACAGACCGCGAGATCGTTCCGCACGCCGCCGCGTGGGACCGCGCCGAGTCCGTCGACCGCGCGATCATCGGCAAACTGGCCGGACTCGGCTTCCTCGGCCTCACCATCCCCGAGGAGTACGGCGGCAGCGGCGGCGACCACCTCGCGTACTGCCTCGTCCTGGAGGAACTCGGCCGCGGCGACTCGGCCGTGCGCGGCATCGTCTCGGTCACGCTCGGCCTGGTCGCCAAGTCCGTCAACGGCCACGGGACTCAGGAGCAGAAGCGGCACTGGCTCCCCCGGCTCACCTCGGGCGAGTCGCTCGGCTGCTTCGCGCTCACCGAACCCGGCACCGGCTCCGACGCGGCCAACCTCAGCACCCGCGCCGTCCGGGACGGCGACGACTGGCTGATCAGCGGCGCCAAGATGTTCATCACCAACGGCACCTGGGCCGACGTCGCCCTGGTCTTCGCCCGCACCGGCGGCGACGACCCCGACCGGCAGGGCCACAAGGGCATCACCGCGTTCCTGGTGCCCACCGACCTGCCCGGCTTCACCCGCACCGAGATCCACGGCAAGCTCGGCCTGCGCGGCCAGGCCACCGCCGAACTCGCCCTCGACCGGGTCCGGGTGCCCGACAGCGCGCGGCTCGGCGAGGTCGACAAGGGGTTCCGGGTGGCGATGTCCGCGCTCGCCAAGGGCCGGATGTCGGTCGCGGCGGGCTGCGTCGGCATCGCCCGCGCCTGCCTGGAGGCCGCCGTCCGCTACGCCGGCGAGCGCGAGCAGTTCGGCCGCCCGATCGCCTCGCACCAGCTCGTCCAGGAACTGCTGGCCGGCATCGCCGTCGACGTCGAGGCCGCCCGGCTGCTCACCTGGAAAGTCGCCGACCACATCGAACGCGGCCTGCCGTTCGCCACCGAGTCCTCCGTCGCCAAGCTCTACGCGAGCGAGGCCGCCGTCCGGGCCGCCAACAACGCGCTCCAGGTGTTCGGCGGCTACGGCTTCATCGACGAGTACCCGGTCGGCAAGTACCTGCGCGACGCGCGGGTCATGACCCTCTACGAGGGCACCAGCCAGATCCACCAGTTGCTCATCGGCCGTGCCCTCACCGGGGTCAACGCCTTCTGAACAGCCCGTTTCATCGCATCCGAGCAACCAGGAAGGGTCCATCGGACCACCCGCATCACCTGGACCACCCGGACCACCCGGACAGTCCCGACTGCTCGGACCACTCGGACACCACTCGGACCACTCGAATTCAACCGGATAGGAGCCCGACGACGTGCGTCCCGTCTACTTCGCCGCAGCCCGCCGCACACCCATCGGCCGGCTGCGCGGAGCGCTCGCCACGGTCCGCCCGGACGACCTCTCGGCCACCGTGCTGCGCGCCCTGCTCGCCGACGCCCCCGCCCTCGACCCCGCCCGCATCGACGACGTCTACTGGGGCGCCGCCAACCAGGCCGGCGAGGACAACCGCAACGCCGCCCGGATGGCCGTCCTGCTGGCCGGCCTGCCGGAGACCGTCCCCGGCGCCACCGTCAACCGGCTCTGCGCCTCCGGGCTGGAGGCCGTCACCCTCGCCGCCCGGGCCATCGGCTCCGGCGAGGCCGACGTCGTCCTGGCCGGCGGCTGCGAGTCGATGACCCGCGCCCCCTTCGTCCTCCCCCGCCCCGACGAGGCCCTTCCGCACCGGATCGAGACCTACGACACCAGGCTCGGCTGGCGGCTCACCAACCCCCGGATGACCGACCTGCACGGCGTGCTCAGCATGGGCGAGACCGCCGAGGAGGTGGCCGGCCGGTACGGCATCGGCCGGGAACGCCAGGACGCCTTCGCGCTGCGCAGCCACCAACGGGCCGCCGCCGCCCGCAAGGACGGCCACTTCGACGCGGAACTGATCCAGGTCGAACGGCCCGACGGTGTGACGGTCGGCCAGGACGAGGGCATCCGCGAGGACACCAGCCTGGAGAAGCTCGCCCGCCTCAAGCCCGCCTTCCGCCCCGGCGGCACCGTCACGGCCGGCAACGCCTCGCCGATGAACGACGGCGCGGCCGGGCTGCTCCTGGTCGGCGAGGAGGCGCTGCGCGACCTCGGACTGCGGCCGCTCGGCCGGTACGTGGCCGGCGCCTCCGTCGGGGTGCACCCCGACGTGATGGGCATCGGCCCGGTGCCGGCCACCCGCAAGGTGCTCGGCCGGGCCGGCTGGTCGCTGGCCGACCTGGACACCGCCGAGCTCAACGAGGCCTTCGCCGCCCAGGCCCTGGCCTCCGCCGACGGCATCGGATTCACCCCCGAACAGGCCGACGAACTGGTCAACCCGAGCGGCGGGGCGATCGCGCTCGGCCACCCGCTGGGCGGCTCCGGCGCGCGCATCCTCACCACCCTGCTGCACCGGATGCGCCGCACCGACGCCCGGCGCGGCCTCGCCACCATGTGTGTGGGGGTCGGTCAGGGCACTGCCGTCCTCGTCGAGAACGTTGACTGAGTGCGCGCTCGCGTTCCGCGCTCGCCATCACGTCCGAGTTCAGGTCAGAGTTCACGTCCGAGTTCAGGTCAGAGTTCGCGTCCGAGTTCACGTCAGAGTTCGAGTTCGCGTCCGAGTTCAAGGGAGCACCGGGAATGACTGAAGTAGCCGCAGTGGCCGAAGTGACGGGCCTGGCGGGCAGGTTCGCGGGCAGGGTCGCCGTCGTGACCGGCGCCGCACAGGGCATCGGCGCGGCCACCGCCCACCGGCTCGCCCAGGAGGGCGCGACCGTCGCCGTCGTCGACCTCACCGCCGAACGGGCCGCCGGGACGGCCGCGGAGATCACCGCCAAGGGCGGCACCGCTCGGGCGTACGGCTGCGACGTGGCCGACTACGACGCCGTCGAGGCGGTGTTCGCGCAGGTCGCGGCGGACCTCGGCGGGGTGCACATCCTGGTGAACAACGCCGGGATCACCCGGGACAACCTGTTCTTCAAGATGCCGAAGGCCGACTGGGACGCGGTCCTGACCGTCAATCTGACCAGCGCGTACAACTGCAGCCACGTCGCGCAGAAGTACATGGTGGCGCAGAAGTACGGGAAGATCGTCTCGCTCAGCTCGCGCTCCGCCCTCGGCAATCGGGGACAGGCGAACTACGCGGCCGCCAAGGCCGGCATCCAGGGGCTCACCGCGACCCTCGCGATCGAGCTGGGGCCGTTCAACATCAACGTCAACGCCGTCGCCCCCGGGTACGTCGCCACCGCGATGACCGCCGCCACCGCCGAGCGGGTCGGCAGCACGGCCGAGGACCAGCAGGCGGAGGTCTCCGCCCGGACCCCGCTGCGCCGGGTGGGGCAGCCGGAGGAGATCGCGTCCGTGGTCGCCTTCCTGGCCAGCGAGGACGCCTCGTACGTCAGCGGGCAGACGCTGTACGTCAACGGCGGGGCGCGGTAGGTCTGGCCCGGGCGGGGACCTGCGAGGACCCTTCAGCGTTAGTACGATAATACTGACGTGTCGTCACATAACCGTCCCGGGCGTGGGGTTACCTTCGCCTGGGACGGCCTTTACCTTTTCGCGTGGCCGAGCATGACCATGCCCTTGATCGGGCGACCCCACCAAATGACTATGGCATGATCATGCGGCAGTCGATGGGATGGCCGGACCGACCCGACCGGACCAGGTCGGGCCCTGCGCCCCAAGGAGTCCCATGGGCAGCCCCGCCCCCCTTCGCCGTGCCCTGGCTCTGCTCGCCGTCGGGGCCACCGCCCTCACGGCCGGCACCATCGCCGTCCCGGCGGTCGGCGCCGCGACCGCCGCCCCCGCGCACGACCTCACGGGCGTCCACGTCCGCCCCGCCTCCTTCGGGCACCACAACGCCCAGGGCCGCACCGCCCCACTGACCACCACCCAGTGCGTCAGCCAGATCGGCATCCACTGCTACTCGCCGCTGCAGTACCGGAACGCCTACAACCTGAACCCGCTGTACCAGGAGGGCATCACCGGCAAGGGCCGCACGATCGTCATCGTCGACTCCTTCGGCTCGCCGACCATCCAGCACGACCTGGAGGTCTTCGACAAGCAGTGGGGCATCCAGGACACCAACGTCGAGGTGGTCAAGTGGGGCAACGTCCCCGCCTTCGACCCCAAGAACCCCGACCACACCGGCTGGGCCGGGGAGACCACGCTGGACGTCGAGTACGCCCACGCCATCGCCCCCGACGCGCACATCGTCCTGGTCGAGACCGGTGTCGCCGAGACCGAGGGCACCACCGGCCTGCCCGAGATGATGGACGCCGAGAAGGCCCTCATCAAGGCCGGCCGCGGCGACGTCATCTCGCAGAGCTTCGGCGCCACCGAGAACACCTTCCCCGGGTACGACAAGGGCGACTTCAAGTCGCTCACCGACCTGCGCTACGCCTTCCAGGCCGCCGCCGACCACAACGTCACCGTGCTCGCCGCCTCCGGCGACAACGGCGCCACCGACTCGCAGACCAACGGCACCGACCTGTACCCGTACAAGGTCAACTCCTGGCCGTCCTCCGACCCGCTGGTCACCTCCATCGGCGGCACCCAGCTCACCCTGGACGACAACGGCGCGCGCACCGCGCCCGACAAGGTGTGGCACGACAAGTCCGGCGCCGGCGGCGGTGGCGTCTCCGGCATCTTCGAGCGCCCGTGGTACCAGGCCGGCGTCGCCAACGTCACCGGCAACCACCGCGGCACGCCCGACATCAGCATGAGCGCGGCCGTCGACGGCGGCGCCTGGACCTACGAGTCCTACGACCCGACCTCCGTCGGCTGGCACCTCACCGGCGGTACCAGCGAGGCCACCCCGCTGTTCTCCGGCGTCGTCGCCCTCGCCGACCAGCTCGCCGGCCACCGCCTCGGCCAGCTCAACTGGCGCCTGTACGGGCTCAACCTGCTCCCGAGCGCGTGGAGCGGCATCACGGACGTGAAGGAGGGCGACAACTCCTGGGGCGGCGTCACCGGCTACACCGCCACCGAGGGCTACGACCTCTCCAGCGGCCTCGGCACCATCGACGGCGCGAAGTTCGTCCACGCCATCGCCGGTCGCTGACGGGCCTCAGTGAGTAGCAGGTAACAACCGACAGCGAACAGATAACAGATTTCGAAATCTGTTATCTGTTCGCTGTTTTCTGTTATCTGTTATCTGTCCGCTGTCATCTGTTCGCGGCCAGGTGCCGGTCGTCCGGCCCAGCCGCGCGTGGCGCGAAGGGTCAGACGCGGTCCGCCGGAGCGGAGGCAGGCGTCGCGGCGGGCTCCGGGGCGGCGGCCAGTTGGGCGAGGTAGCGCTCGGCGGCGCGGAGCTTGCGGCCGTCGGGGCCCGGGAGGTAGGCGCGGAGCTCGATGATCTCCGGGGCGATCCGAAGGGCCGCCGCACGGTCGGGGACCGAACGCCAGCAGGCCTCGGCGTTGGTGGCCGCCTGCTGGGTCTCCGGGTGGTCCGGCCCCTGCGAACCGAGCAGCGTCAGGGCCACCTCGCGGTAGATGTCCGCGGCCTCGGCCGGCCGGCCCGCGAGACGGCACACGTGTGCCCGGACCTGGCGCACCTGGAGGACCGGTTCGGAGACGGCGCCGTGCTCGGCGATCGCCTCCAGTTCGAGGGCGAAGGCGAGTTCGGTGGCGGCCTCGTGCTCGCCGGCGTCCGCGCTGCGGACGATCCGGCCGATGGCCTCCCGGTAGTCGGCACGCGGCTGACCGGACACCGGAGCGTCGACGGGTACCGCATCGGCAGGTACCTCGTCCGCCGGTACCGCGTCGGCGGGGGCCTCGTCGTCGGTCGGGGCCGTGTCGTCCGCCGCCTCCGCCGTCGGCGCCGCGTCGGCGGGGGCCTCGTCAACGGGAGGTGCCTGCGTCGGGACGGCGTCCCGCGGTTCCGGCGTCAGCGTGCCGGCGTCCGCCGGTGTCTGACCCGGCTCCCGCTCGGACTCCAACTCCGGCTCCAACTCCGGCTCCAACTCCGGCTGCTGGGACTTGGCCAGCGTCACGCCCGCGGACGCCTCGACGGCTTCGGGTGCAGCGTCCGCCGGAGCGGGCTTGTGCAGGGTCACGCCGGCCGGACCGGCCGGCTGCCCCTTCAGCAGGCTGACCGGGCGGGCCGGCCTCGGCGGGGTGGGCGGCACGCCGGCCTTGACCAGGCTCACCGGACCGGCCTCGGCCGCGGGAGCCGGGGAGGCCGACGGCGGCGGGGCCGTGGGCGCCACGGGCGGTTCGACGACGGCGTCCTGTGACTCCGCCCGGCCCGGCGCCGGCGGCACCGACAGCGCGGTCGGCCCGGACGACACCACATCGGCGCGCACGGCATCGACCGGCACCGCATCTACCGGCACTGCGTCGACCGGCGGCACCGTGTCAGCCGGCGTCGCGTCGGCCGGCGTCGACACCTCGGCCGGCGGACCGTCGCCACGGCGGGCGGTGTTGCGGAAGACCGGGCGGTCCGGGGCGTGCGTGGCCAGGATGACGACGTCCGGCCGCAGCACCGAGTACACCTGCTGCCGCAGTTGCTCGGGCGCGAGCACGTCGCCCGCTCCGGGGCGGCCGCCGTGCAGCGCCTCGATCAGGGCGCGGGTGAAGGTGCCGATCTGCTCCGGGTCCGGGCTGACGACCGCCCAGAGCGGGATGCCCTCGCTGAGCGGCGAGGCGGCGCCCTGGAGGTACGGCCAGGCGTTCTGGTCGGCGCTGAGGTCGGCGACGACGAGGGTCTGCCACTCGGCCGGGCGGTGGCTCAGCTCGGCGGCGACGGCCTGCCAGGGCAGGCCGTCCTGCTTGGAGTCGCGCAGGGTGAGCTGGAGCTGTCCGCCGCGCTTGTCGGCGACCACGTGACCGCCCAAGTGGACGAGCAGCGGCCCCGGATGGCGGGACGCGGCACGCAGGTGGGCGAGGACGGTGTGCGGGTCGCTGGCGCCGGGGAGGTGGACGGCGTCCACCGCGTCCGCGGCGAGCAGCACCTGCGGTGAGACGGCCGCGAGCATCGCGGACAGCACCGACGCCTGGGCAGGACCGCCCCGACCCCAGGCACGGCGCCCGGAGTTGCCGTAACCGCCTTCGACGACCAGGATCCGTCCGCGCGGCGCCGCCCCCGGTCCGCCCGCACCGGAAGCACTCACGGCCGGGGCCGGGAAGGGCGGCGGCGTGGCCGCGGACGGCGGCGCGCCCACGGCGGCCATGCCGGTGAGGGTCCATCCGGTGGGCGCGGTCGGCGGCGGGCCCGGCACCGTGGCCGCCGCCGTCGGAGCCGTCGGCGGGGCTGCCGGAGCGGACGGCGGGAGCGGGGGCACGGGCGGCGGCTCGTAGAGCGCGGCGGGCCCGGGCGGGTGCTCCTCGGCCGGGGTGCGCGGCGGCGGTACGGCGTCCCAGGGGCCCGAGTCCGCTGCCGGTTCGGGGCCTCCGGGGACAGCTGTCGTCTCCGCCATCTTCTGGTCACCGCCCACCCCGCCGCTCCGCGGCGTCTGATGCCCTTGCTGGGTGGTGCCTACCACCACTCCCGTCGCGCCACCCTACGAGATCCCGGCACACCCGATCCAGGCCGGGTCTCCGATCGGCGCGCCACACGGCCCGCTGTCGCACCGTCATGGCAGGCCCCGGTACAGCTCTCCTGTTCCCTGAGGTGCAAGGGGCCACGACCCCTATCCACCTCGGGCCCGCAACGGGTTCTCAGGGCATCACCTTCCGCTCCGGAACCCCCCAGGGACCGGTGGAAGGTTCTTGGCCGTGGTGCGGGACTGGAGCCATGAGGTCCACTGGCCGCTCCACTGGCGGCGGCACCGCCCCGTCCGCCGCCGATGCGGCGGCCTGGCCGATCAGCAGCTCGACCCGGTCGAGTGCGGCCTGCGTGGACTCGACCAGGTCGGTGTCCCCCTTGGCGATCCGCAGGCACAGCGCTTCTTGGAGATGGGTGTGGGCATCCGCGAGGTCGCCGCGTTCCATGAGGTGCTTGCCGGTGTGCTGGAGCGCGAAGTCCACGAGTTCCGGGTGCTGGCTTCGCGCGAGGTTCAGCGCGCCGCGGTAGAGCGCGTCCGCGCCCTGGACGTCCCCGGCGTAGCGGTGCGCGTCGGCCAGGTTGAGCCCGGTGGCGACGACGGCCCGGGTGTTGCCAAGCGCTGCGGCGAGGTCGAGCGAGCGCCGGAGGTTCCTACGGGCCTCCTCGTGGTGGCCCAAGCACATCTGACCGATGCCGATCCACCTGGTCAGGACCCGGGTACGAGCGGGGTCGGCCTCCCCGGGCAAGCCCTGCAATTCCTCGTTGAGTCGGCCGACCGCAGTGGTCAGCTCGTTGCGGTCGGCGGGGACCATTCGAAGGTCCTCGTCCTGGTCGATGAGGTGCTGGAGCACTGGACTTTCCCTCGTCTGGTTCTGCTCGGCGTGGCACTACAGCTGCCCGGTCGCCCCGAGGGGCGGCCGGGCAGGGGCATGCACGGGACGTCAGGAACCGGCCAGCAGATCGCGGAGCAGGGCGACGGTGTCGGCGTCGAGGTCACGGCCGGTGCGGCGGCTGAGCGCGTCGAGACGGTTGACGGCGCGCAGGAGTTGGTCGCGGGCGCCGGCCGAGGCGTAGGCGTAGAAGAGGTCCCGGTGCAGGAGTTCGACGTCCGGGGCGACGGCGAGGCCGCGGAAGACGGCGGCCTCGGCGCTGCGGTGGTCGCCGTACTGCAGGCGGCGGGCGGCCAGTTCGTGGGCGGTGTCGACGATCGCCGCGATCATGTCCTGGCGTTCGGCCTCGGCCCAGCCGTAGGAGGCGGGCGGGGCCTCGGCGAACGGGGCGCCGCGCACCAGGGCCAGGGCGTGGGCGAGGGCGGCGTCGGCGGTGGCGCTGGTGCTGCGCATGCCGCGCCGGTAGAGGCTGCGGAACTCGTCCCAGTCGCAGGTGACGACGGGGGTGAAGGAGTAGCCGTCGGTGGTGTCGGTCGGCAGGAAGGCGCGGCCCTCGGGCGAGGTGCCGAACCAGGCGGCCAGGTCGGCGAGTTTGCCGGGGAGCGGGCTCTTGGCGTCGGCCGCGGTGGGGTGCGGGTCGAGGTGGGCGGCGCCGGGGTGGAGGTCGTGGTCGAGGGCGTGGTGGTCGGCGCCGGGCCGCAGCGCGAGGTAGACGGCGAGTTCGGTGAGCCGGGACAGCGCGCCGGGTTCGGCGGTACCGAGGGCTCCGGCGACGTCGACCGGGCCGAGCAGGCGGATCCGGGGGGCGTTGCGGGCGGCGTGGGCCTCCGGGGAGCGCAGGATGGCGAGCAGGTCGTCGCTGTCGCTGCGCCCGGGGGTGGTCTGGGCGACCGGGGCGGCGGGGCCGGGCTCGGCGTAGGAATCGGCCTGGGAACCGGCCTGGGAACCGGCTTCGGCCAGGGCCTCGGCTTCGGTACCGGACACGAGGTCGGGCGAGGGCTCCGGCCGGGACGGGACGCGCGGGTCGACGCCGGAGGGCGCGGGCGCGGGCTGGTGGACCGGGGCCGGCTCGACGGGCTGGACGGGCTGGACGGCGGGCACGGACGGCACGGGCTGGACGGACGGCACTGCGAGGACGGCCGCGGGGGCTTGCTGCGGTGCCTCCGCCGCATCCCCCGCCACCGCGTCCGGGCGGCGCAGGTCCCGGGTGGCCTCGTCCGCGGCCTCGTCAACGACCTGACCGACCACGAGCTCTTCCTCGGTCCCGACCCCACTCCCGGTACCGATCCCGGTACCGGACCCGGCCCCGGCCTCGGCCTCGGTCTCGGCGGAGGCGGCCTGCCGCCCCTGCCCGTTGACCGCGTACCGCCCCGGCGCGGCCGGAGGGGCCGGCACCGGCGTCGCCGGGTCGGTGCCCGCGAACGGGCTGGCGCCGGTGCCGATGACCCGGGCGAGCAGCTGGGGCCCGGCGGCCGTGTCCGTACCGCCCTGCGCGCCGGCCGCGGGGGCCCCGACGGCGGCCAGTACGGGTACGGCGGCGGGCAGTTCGGCCGTGTCGGCGGCGTCGTCGTCCGCGTCGGGGTCGAGGCCGGGACCGTCCAGGGTCCAGGCGGGGGCCGGGTGCTGGGTGAGGTCGTCGGCGGCGCGGAGCAGTTCGGCGACCTGGTCGTACTGCTGGTCGCTGAGCCGCTGGAGTTCGACGGTGAGGTGCAGGCCGGGGATGGCCGCCTGGCCGGTGGCCGGGAGGGTCCAGCGGGCGACCGGGCCGGTGCCGCGTTCGGGGGCGCGGGTGATGACGGCGACGCAGGTGCGCGGCCGGGCGTCGAGCAGTCGGCCGAGTTCGGCGGGGACCTCGCCGCCGGGCTGCTGGGCGCAGAGCACGATCTCGGGGGTCCAGGACTCGTCGGCCTGGCCTCGGCTGCGGGCGTCGCGCGGGCTGGCGGCCTCGGCGGCGACCAGGGTGGCGCGGGCCTTGGCGGTGCGCGGGCCGAGGGCGGCGAGCGCGGCCTCCAGGGTGGGGTGGCGGTGGATGCGTTCGGCGGCCGGGCCGCTGATCGGCACCTCCTCGGCGAGGTCGACCAGGTGCAGGTGGAGCCGGTCGGCGAGCGGGCTGTGCGCGAGTTCGACGGCGAGGGTGCGCAGGATGTCGCGGGCGTCGTCGGGGTGGCCGGAGAGGTGGAGCAGCCGGACGGCCTCCAGGTCGGCGAGGACGACCGAGCCGTCGGGCGAGGTGCCGAGGGTGACCAGGGCGGGGTAGGGCGCGGCGGTCTTGCGGGCCTGGGCGGCGCTGAGCAGGTCGCCGGAGTCGAGGCTGCACCACCAGACGTTGGCGGCGTGCGCGGCGCGGAACGGCGCGATCGGGGTGGCCGGGCCGGAGAGGTGCAGTTCGATGGTGTGGCCGGGGGTGATCCGGGCGGCGACGATGGCGGGCAGGCGCTTGCCGCCGCGCACGGTGTTGCGGGCCATGGTGCGCAGGGCGCGGTCGAGCAGGTCGAGGCCGGCGTCGTCCTGACGGGCCCTGAGCTCGTTCTCGAAGGCGGCGGCCTCGGCGTCGGGCATGGTGATGCGGTGCCGGGGGCGGCGGGCGCGCAGTTGGGTGCCGCGCTTGTGGGCGACGGTGCCGACCATGACGGCGGCGAGCAGGACACCGACGGTGGAGGCGGTGAGGGCGATGGAGTAGTCGTCGCCGGCCGACGGTTCGGCGTGCGCGGCGGGTGCGGGCGCGTGGGTGGGTGCGTGGGTGGGTGCCGGGGTGGCGGGCTGGGACGCGGCCGGGGCCGGCGCGGCCTGGGTCGGCGCGGGGGCGGGGGTGGCGGGCGCCTGGTCGGCCGGCGGCTGGCCGGTCGACGGCGTCGGCTGCGGCGCCGGAGCGGGCGCGGACGAGGGAGCAGGCGCAGAAGCAGGCGCGGGAGCGGCCGCCCCCGGCACCGTGAGCACCATCCCGGGCACCAGTACGTCCGGATCGGTCAGCCGTTCCCCGTCCGGCGCCTGGGCGCCCTTGTTCGCCTCGAACAGCTTCGGCCAGGCCTCGGCGTCCCCCAACTCCTTCTGGGCGATGGCGGACAGGCTGTCCCCGCCCTGGACGGTGACCGTCGCGTGCCCGCCCGCACCCGGCTCCGTCCCGGCCTGCGGCACCTGGGCCGACCCGGCACCGGGAGCAGGGGCGGGCGCGGGCTCGGACGAGGGAGCAGGCGCAGGAGCAGGCGCCGACCCGTCCGCCTTCGCGTCCCCCGGCATCAGCAGCGCCCACCCCGGCTGGATCGGCCGGTCGGCGTCGAAGCGGGTGCCGGAATCGTCCATCACCCGGCCGTCGTTGAGCTTGGCGATGTCCACCCACCGTTCGCCGGAGCCCAGTTGGCGTTCGGCGATGGACCACAGGCTGTCGGCGGGCCGGCTGTCCCGCACGGTGTACGTGGGGTTCTGCTCTGCGGCGGGCGCCAGGGCGGGCGCGGCCTGCGCGGCGGGCAGGGCGGCGCGCTGCACGCCGGCCGCCAACTGCGCCGGGGCGGTGGCGGTGTGGGCCGGGGTGGCGGCGAAGGCCGAGCCGGCGACCGGCATCAGCGCGAACACCGAGCCGACCAGGCCGGCCGCCATCCGCTGGCTCCAGCCGAAGGCGGGGATGCGGCGGGCGATCCGGCCGCGCAGTTGCGCGGGGATCTCCAGCAGCACGGAGAACGCGAAGCAGGCCCAGGCGAGCCAGCCGACCACGACCAGCAGCCAGAGGAACAGCCGGCCGTCGTCCGGGCCGGTGAGCGCCTGGCCGACGCCCTCCGGCGCGACGTCGCCCATCGCGGCGACCGCGCGGGTGCCGTAGAGCAGCAGCGCGGGGACACCGAGCAGCAGGGCGAGCAGGGTGACCAGCGCGGCGAGCGCGGTGATCAGGGCCGCGCCGCGGCCGCGCCCGCGCGGTGGGCGGGGCGCCGGGGCGGCGGGGCGGCCCGCGGCCCGGTGTCCGGTGTGGGCCCGGCCGTTGGCGCCCCGGGCCTGGTCCTTGGCCCCGGGGCTCCGGCCCTTGGCGGTTCGAGCCCGGCCCGGGGCGGTTCGGGCCTGGTCCTTGGCACGTGGCGCGGCCATCAGTCGGTCTCCGCTTTCTCGACTCCGTGGACGAGGGTCGCACTGCCCTTGCCCGTTACCTTCCGCTCCCCGAGCGCGCCCAGCAGGACGGGCCGGTAGTCGGCCCGCACGGTGACGGTGACGACCTTGCCGTCGCCGGAGAACTCGACCTCGCCGGCCTGAAGGCCGTACAGGGCCAGGTAGGCGTCGGCGGCCTGCCGGACGTAGTCCTGCTGGACTCTGAAGCCCTTTCCCTGGAGGACGGCGGCCTGGTCGAGCTGCTGTCCGCCGACCCGTGCGGCCTCCTGGGCGTAGGCGTCGGTGCGTTCGGCGACCCGCAACCGGCCGCCGGCGTCGATCACCAGGGCGATGACGAGCACGACGTAGGCCGCGCAGATCGCCACGAAGAGGGCGACCGCGCCCCGGTCGGAGCGGCGCCGGCGCCGCGCCCTGACAGGCACTTCCATCCCCCCTGCCCCTCCCGCCCCTCGTCCTCGCCACCGGCCCCCACCGGGCGCCGGCCGGTTCCGTCGCGTCATCCCCCGTGCGCTCTCCGCTTGCGTCTCCCCCGCGCGGGCCGTCCCCAATCCCCCGTCGCGGCCCGTGTCCCGCCGGGTGCCGCCCCGGGTCGTCATGTGCCCCGGTAGCGGTCCACCACGGAGGTGAACTCGCCGACGAGGTGCTTCGTCACGGGTACGCCGGACGGTCCGCCGAGCAGGTCCGCCAGTTCGACGTCGCACACCACGGTGACCTTGACGGTCGTGACGGCGCCGCCGGGCAGGTCCAGTTGGCCGGGCACGACCTGGACGTTCCCGTTGCGGCAGGAGACGCCCTGCTGGCGCAGCGTCGCGAGGGCCGAGTCCCGGCCCGGCTGCGTCATCCCGTCGACGCTGCGCTGCAGCGAGGCGGTGCGGGCGCCGGCCCGGGCGGCGGCCTCGACCGTACCGGCCGTGGTCTGCACCCGCCCGGCGGCGATGGCCACCAGGACCAGCCCGACCACCGGGGGCACGACGATCGCCGCCTCGATGGCGACCGCGCCGCCGTCGCTCCGCCGGACCGGCCACCACCGGGGCCGGCGCGCGGCGCGGGGCACGGAACGGCCCTCGGCGCGGAGCGCCGCCCACCGATCGGCCCGGGTCCGCCGTCTCACGGCGCCACCGCCACCGGCGGGACGAAGCGCTCGCGCGGCGCCTCGGCGAACTGCCTCAGGGCGGGCGCCGACAGCCCGGGTATCAGCAGCGGCGGGCGCACCGCCACCGTCACCCGGACCACTTCGGGCGTGCTGCCGTCGGTCGTCACCGTGTACGAGTGCACGCCCTGCCGGTCGAGGAAGTCCCTGGCCTGCCGGCGCGCCGCCTCGTTCTTCACCTCGTCCGTCGCGTTGCCCTGGATCCGGCCGGCGTCCACGCCCTCGCGGGCGGCCGTGAGCGCGAGCTGGCGGTCGTACCAGAGCAGCGCGGCCTGGACGACGAGCATCAGGAGCACCAGGACGACCGGGAAGACGATGGCGAGGCTCACGCTCATCGACCCCCGGTCGCCGCGGCGGCGAGGTCGGTACGTCACTTGGTGGCGCCTCCTGCGGCGGCGCCCGCACCCGGCATGTTCGGGTCCTGCTCGACCTTCTGCACGACCTTGTCCTTCAGCAGGTAGAGCGCGGTCGCGACGGCGCCCGCGACGAAGACCAACGCGATGATGGCGAGGGCGAGTTCGATGCTGATCGCACCGCGGTCGCCGCGCGCGCGGGCGGCCCGCAGCCGGCCGAGCCGCAGGGTGAACAGCAGCAGGGCGAACTGCACGGGCAGCAGGACGGGCCGGATCAGCCGGCCTGCCAGGTGAACGAGTCGGACGGTCATTCGGATCTCCCGGGGTGGAGTGCGGTGTGATGCCAGATGCCCTGCGAGGAGGGTCAGTTGAGCATCTGGTGGAGTGCGGGGAAGACGATCAGGACGGTCATCAGCAGGGTGAGGGCGGCTCCGGGTGCGACCATCCGCTCGCTGTCGGCGTTGGCGCGGGCGAGGTCCTCGGCGAGCAGCTCGCCGCGCAGGCCCTTGGCGCGCGCCCGCAGGGTGTCGTACACGGCGGCGCCGTCGGTGCCGGACAGCCGCATGATGTCCGCCACGTCCTGCAGCGGGCTGAGCCCCAACTCCTCGGCGAGCGCGTCGAGTCCGGCCCAGGGCGGGAGCCGGTCGGTGGCGGCGCGGTCGAGGGCGTCGCGGATGCGCCGGAACACGGTGCCTCGCCCGACGGCGGCGGCGCGGCGCAGCGCCTCGGCGGGCCCGCAGTCGGCGGCCCGTTCCAGGGCGACGAGTTCGAGGTAGGCGGCGATGCCGTGCAGGTACTCGGTGCGCGCCTCCTTGGCCTCGCCGCGCACGATGGCGTCGGGGACGAACCAGAGCAGGCCGGCCAGCAGCGGCCCGGCCAGCAGCGGCAGGGCGAAGGGCAGGCCGATGCCCATCAGCACGGCCATCGCGCCCAGGTAGGCAGGCAGCAGCAGGCCGATCGCGGCGAACAGCAGCTTGTGCACCATGAACCGGGCCGGGGCGCGGCCGATCAGGGCGAGTTCGCGGTGCGGCAGGGACACTCCGCGCAGGCCGATCGAGCGCTCGCCGATCCGGTCGTACCAGCTCGGCCGCTCGTCCGGGTCCGCGGCCCGCTCGGCGGGGGTGCGGTGCAGCCGGTCCAGGGCCTGGCGCAGGTCGGGCGGCGCGGGCCGCAGTTCGGCGATCAGCAGGGCGACGCCACCGGCGGCGACGGCCCCGGCCAGCACGGACCAGGGGGAGATCACCGGACCTCCCCGAGCTGCTGGAGCGCCTCGTCCTCACGCACCGGGGCGCGGCGCCCGGCCTTGCCACGCCGGTCGGGCGCCAGCAGTCGAGGCACCGGCGGGTGCGAGGCGAGGGCGCGCATCCAGGCGATGATCGCGACGAACAGGGCGGCGACGACGGCGAGCACGATCTGCCCGAGCAGCGTGCCGTACGGCCGGGTGTACTCGGTGTTGAAGGAGCCGACCGTGACGACCAGCACGATGATGCCGACCAGCCAGCGGATGGTGGTGCGGTGCTTGGCCCGGTCGGCCTCGATGGCGCGGCGCTGACGGACCTCCTCACGCACCGAGTCGGCCATGTCGGCCAGCGCCCGGGCCAGGCCGGGCCCGCTGTCGCCGGACCGCAGCACGAGCGCGGCGAGCACCTTGTCGGCGGTGGCGTCGGCGACGCTGTCGGCGAAGGCCTGGAGCGCCTCCTCGGGCCGCCAGCGGGCCTGGAGCCGGGCGGCCAGTTCGCCGATCTCCTCCTCCAGGGCGGCGGGGGCGGTGCGGCGGCTGGTGACGATGGCCTGGTTGAGGCCGACGCCGAGCAGCAGCACGTCGGCGATGCGCTGGGTCCACTCGGACAGCGCCTCCAGGCGTTCGATCCGGCGGGTGTCCGGGCGGGTGGTGTCGAACAGCCAGGGAAGGCCGAACACGGCCAGCGGCACCAGCAGGGCGGCCAGCGGGATGCCGGTGAACAGCCAGGCGAGCGGGGCACCGGCGAGCGCGAGCGGCAGCTGGATCCGGCGCAGCCGGGCGACCCGGGCCGAGGCGGCGCCGGGGGCGCCGTACCAGAAGACGTGGGCGCGGCCGGCCAGCGGGCTGCTCCGCTCCGGGGTCTCGTCCCCGTCCGCCGGGTCGCTGCCGCGGGCCCAGGCCACCAGGGCGACCAGGCCGCCCGCGACGGCCAGCCCGCACAGAGCGAACAGCAGCATCATCGCGCGCCACCGCCGATCCGCAGTTGCAGCGGGGTGGCCCAGCCGCCGTAGCGGGAGCCGAGCAGGGCGGCGTCGAAGCCGGCCCGGCGCAGGTCGTCCAGGCACTGCGGCGGGGTGTGCGGGACGGCCCGCGGCTCGCCGAGGTCCACCCGGGGGCCGAACACGGTGTTCAGCGCGGGCCGGCCGCTCTCGCCGAGGCCGGCGACCTCCAGGACGTGGGAGACGAAGCGGTGCCGGCGACCGCCGACGGCGGTCTCGTCGACCATGGCGACGTGCACGATGAGGTCCAGGGCGTTGGCGGTGAGCCGGTAGGCGAGCGAGTCGGTCATGTGCGAGCCGTACTCCAGGCAGAGTTCGGCGATGCGGTCGACGACCATGTGCGGGCCGCGGGCGTGCAGGGTGCACATCGAGCCGCCCTCACCGTTGGTCATGACCCGCAGCATCGGGACGACCTCGCCGGATCGGACCTCGCCGACGATGATCCGGGACAGCGTCATCCGCAGCGCCGCCGGGATGAGGTCGCCGATCGTCAACTCGCCGGCCAGGCGGCCCTCGACGCGTTCGCCGTTGCCCTCGCGGGCCTCCATCGGGACGACCTGGCGCAGGTGGCCGAGGGTGTGCAGCCACAGCTCGAACTCCGACTCCAGGGTGCCGATCCGCTCGTCCGGCGGGATCTCGGCGGCCATCGCGCGCAGCAGGCTGGTCTTGCCGACGCCCTGGGTGCCGGTGATCATCACGTTCTTGCGGGCCCGGATCGCGGCGGCCAGGAACGCGGCCAGGGTGCTGTCCAGGGTGCCGAGTTCGACCATCTCCGGCAGGGTCGCCGAGGCCACCCGGTGGCGCCGGATCGCCACGTACGGGCGGGGCGTCACCTCGGTGAGCGCCTGGAGGCGCATGCCGCCCTCCAGGCGCAGCGCGAGGGTCGGGCTGGCGGTGGACAGGCTGCGCTCGCCGCCGCCGTGCTGGCGGGCCAGGTCCTGGAGCAGTTCGACGAGTTCGGCGTCGCTCTCGGCCACCGGCGGCACCTGGCGCAGGGGTTGGTGCACCCGGGAGACCCAGACGTCGTCGCAGCCGTTGATCAGGATGTTCTCGATCTCCGGGTCGTCCAGGTAGGGCTGGAGCCGCCCGGCCCGGAACAGCAGGTCGAAGACGGCCTCGGCGAGCGCGCGGTCCTGCTCCCGGGTGGGCGGGATGCCGTGGGTCTGCGCGTAGGCGTCGGACCAGCGCGCGACCGCCTCCTCGATCAGCGCGCGGCCGCGCTGGCGGCGGGTGGCGCGGTCCGGTTCGGCGCCCGAGGTGGCGGTCAACCGGGTGATCTGCTGGTGCAGTTCGGCCGCGACCTGGCGCTTCAGCTCGCGGGCGACCTGCGGGTCGACGGCCGGCCGGGTGGCGGCGCCGCGCAGGTCGAGCGAGGGCAGCTGGGAGGGCACGGCGGTGGGCGTGGCCGCGCCGCCCGCCTGGACGTACGGCGGTGGCGCGGGCTGCGGGGCGACGGGGCCCGGCCGGTAGGCCCGGGGCGGGGCGTCCGCCGGCGCCTGCGTCTGGGCCTGGGCCTGTGCCTGTGCCTGGGTAGCCCAGGGCAGTGCGGCCGGGTCGGCCGCGGGGTGCTGGTGCAGGGGGCTACCGCGCACGGAGCACCTCCCCGGGGTTGTACGGCTGCGGACCGTTCGGGTGTGTCTGATCGGGTGTCACGGCGGGCTGCTGGAGCGGGTAGCGGCCGTCGTCCTCGGCCTCCGGGCGGACGTACCCGGGCTGCTGGCCGTACGGGGCCCCGCTCTGCTGGTCGTACGGGGTGAACCCGCCCTGCTGGTCGTACGCGACGTAGCCGGCCTGCGGCCCGTACGGCGGCTGCGACTGCTGCTGGACGTGCTCCGGGAACGGGGCCGGAGCGGCCGGCTGGGGCGCCAGCCCGGCCAGCGGCGCCACCGGGCCGGTGGTGATCACCGGCCCGACCGGCTGCGGCGGGGTGTACGAGGGCTGCTCCTCCTCCACCGGCCGGTACGCCGTCGGCGCGGCCGCCTGCGGGGCGGGCACCGGGGACTGGGCGTGCACCGCGGTCGGGGGCTGGGCCGGAACCCCGGTCCGGGCCGCGGCGGTGAGCTGGGCCGGGACGGGCGCGGCGGTCGGCGCGAGCCGCTGGCGACGGCGGCGGACCAGCAGCTGCACCTCGTCCGCCGCCGAACGCGCCGTCCGCATCAGCTCCGAGCGGATGAACCGCCGGTCGGTGATGTCACCGCCGTCGGAGAGCACCCGGGCGGTGCGGGTGGCGTGCGGCAGCAGCCCCAGCACCGGCAGGCCGAACTCGCGCGCCACCTCCGGCCCCGAGTACGGCCCCTCCGCGACCAGCAGCAGTCCGAGCGCGTCCACCCCGGTGCCGGCCGTGGCGAGGTCCTCGGCGAGCGCGGACAGCCGGGGCCGGGCCGAGCTCAGGCCGCGCAGTGTGGTGCGGACGGTCACCGCGACCACGTCCGCCCGGCGGGCCAGCACGGCGCTCACGCCGGTGGCGCCGGAGCGGCCGAGGTCCACGATGACGTCGTAGCCCTGCGGTTCGAGGCCGTGCAGCAGGTCGACGAGCGGCTCCCAGGTGTAGGCGAGGCCCGGGGCCTGGGTGGGGTCGGTCAGCCCGGGCAGCAGCAGCCGCTCGGCGGTGCCCTCGGGCGAGAGGTCGATCAGCTGCTCCCAGATGGTCTCGGCGAGCAGTCCGCGGCGGTCCGCGACGGCCAGGTTGCGCAGCCCGTACACCGCGTCGACCCGGCCCTCCAGGGCGCCCGCGAGCACCGCGCCGCCGTCCGGGTCGGCCTCCACCAGCAGGACCCGCCGCCCGGACTCCAGCGGCCAGGCCAGCAGCAGGGCCAGGGCCGCCGTGGTCGCGCCGGGCGCGCCCGGGCCGCCGGCCACCGCGATCACCGCCATCAGGCGCCACCCGCCCCGGTCGGGGGCACGGGGGCCGTGGCAGCGCCGGGGGTGGTCCCGGTCGACGGGGCGGTCGGCGCGGCGCTGCCGCCGGTGCCCGCAGCGGCGGTCCCGGTCGCGCCGCCCGCCGCGGCGGCGCGGGGGGCCAGCAGGACCTGGATCCGGCCACCGGCCACCCACTGCGCCAGCCGGGGGCCGTCCGCCGCGCCGACGGCCACGTCGATCACCTGGCTGCCGTCGGTGTCCACCCGGCCGACCGTGATGACCGTCGCGGGCATCGAGTCGGCCTTGGTGTTGTCCGGGGTGTAGACCACGACGATCTGCAGCCCCGGCTGGAGCCGGCTGGCGGGCAGCTGGCTGCGCTTGGCCGAGACGCCGACCACGATCTGGCCGGGCTGCACCGCCAGGGTCTGCGCGACGTCGCCCCTGGTGAGCATCGCGCCGCGCTTGAGGTCGGTGGCGGCCCGCATGCCGACCGCCTTGTCCCGTTCGGTGGCGGACAGCGGCCGCAGCGCCGGATCGCCGGCGATCCGGGCCACCACCAGGTCGTCGTCGGTGATCACCTGCCCCCACGGGATGTCCCGGGCCAGCGCCAGCACGGCGACCCGCTGGCCGGTGCTGTCGTAGAGCACCGCGCCGCCCAGGCCGCCGGCGGCGATCAGCGCGACGGCCATCGCCAGCACCGCCGGGCGCCGCCGCCGGGCCCGCAGCGTCCGGCCGGGGACGTGCGGGGCGGCGCGCCCCTTGCCCTTGCCCGCGCCGCTGCCCGGGGCCTCGCCCGGCCCCTGCCCCTGGTCCGGGACCGCCACGGACACCGCGGCCCCTGCGGGTGTGCCGGATCCCGGCGTCGCGAATGTACGGTTCTCCACCGGGTTCCGCCCTTCCCTCGTGCTCGTTCCGGATCGTCAGTACTGGGTTCTCGCTGCTCGGGTCATCGCTGCTCGGGTCATCGCTGGTCAGGCCGTCGCTGGTCAGGTCGCCGGTGCCGGGCTTCGGCGCCCGGGCTGCGGTGCCGTGGTCGCGTGCGGCCGGGCCTCCGGCGCCCCGCGGCCGGGCCGCGGGGCGTCGGACGTCCGCCGCCGGGTCAGTTGAGGACCTGCACCTCGGCGACCTTGAGCGTGAAGTTCGAGGACTGCGGCATCTTGACGTCGAAGGTCTTCGCGTTCGGCCCCGTGACCACGACCTCGCCCACCCAGTTCGCCGTCACCGTGCCGTCGAAGACGCCGCTCTTCCTGGTGCCCGAGCCCACGGCGAACTCGTAGCCGCAGTCGGGGGACTTGGCGGCGCCGTACTTGGCGTCGTACGGCGTCCCGGCCTTGTCGCAGGTCACGGAGACGCCGCTGTCGAAGACCCAGGTCACACTCCTCAGCACCGGCGTGACGGTGACCGAGGCGCCCGGGACGGACAGCGTCTTGGGCGCGGGCGCCGCCACACCGTCCAACCAGAGCCAGACCGGCGCCTTCACCACCGCCGTGCCCTTGGGCGCGACACCCGCCGTCGGCTTCGGGAAGCGCATCTCGTGGGCCAAGCCGAAGCCGACGTCCACCAGGTTCAGCGCCGGCGGCCCGGCCGGCGAGGTGGCCTCGAACACGATCTCGGCGCCGTCCTGCCCGCCGCCCGTCTGCGGGCAGACCTTCGAGTAGAGCGCGCCCTCGGACGGCTTGTGGCCCTGCCACTCCGGGGCGCCCTCGGGGGGCGGGTTGTCCAGCGGGCGGAAGTAGCACCCGACGCCGCTGTTGAACCAGCCGCGCTCCGGGTCGTGGCAGGGCCATTGCTGGTCGTGGTAGCTGCACAGCAGCGGCCCGTCGCTCGTACCGCCCCCGCCGCCACCGCCGGGCTGCGACGGTCCGGGTTTCGGTTTGGTGCCACCGGTGTTGACCCCGGAGCAGATCACGTCCGGGTAACACTGCTCGGCACCTCCGCCCGGCGGTTCGTCCGCCGCCGCCGACACCGCCGAGGCCAACAGCAACCCGGCGGACAACGGCGCGAGGATCGCGAATCGCCGGGCCGGTTTACGCGTGTTCAGCATGCCCGGTCCACCTCCCGCTTGAAGTCGTAGATCAGCCAACGTGCTTGGAACCAGCGCAGGGACGCGGTCGCGACGTAGCGGTTCAGTCGGTCGCCCGGATCCTTCGCCACCTGGGTGACGGCGTCGACGCGATGCCATCCCGATACGTCGACGCAGTCCTCGATCACGGCGGTCTGCGGATCGGCTTTCAGGTCGATGGCCTTGACCACCGCCGAATTGCGCGGCGTTCCGGTCATCACCAGTTTGGCGTCGCGAAGTTGGCGGAGGCTGACCAGGGTGTCGGTGAGGGCCCGACCGGAGGAGTACGTCTCCAGAGCGAATCCGTCCGAATCCGACCGCCCGAATGCCTCGGTCTGGGCCTGCCACCAGTCCTGATACGTCCTCAGGGCCAGTCGCCCCATGGCACCTTCCGGCCCGTCCGTCGGCGCGATCGAGGTGTTTACCGAACCACCCGAAGGAGGTACCGGATCCACTCCCGCGACACTGGGCGCAGCCGTTCCGAGCCGATCGACGGAACCACCGGAACCGCCGCTCGCACAGGCGCCGAGGAGCAACACCAGAACCACCCCACCGACCCCAACCGCCCCAGGGCGCAACACATTTCCGCGCTGCCGCATCGCCCCACCTCGTCGCGACCGACCAATTCGTGATCCGTGGCCGCCGGAAGAATTCCGTCGTCCCGCAAGTGTTTCCGCTGGGGATCGATTCTTCGCCAACCCACCCCATCACGGCAACACCTCAGGCCACCTGACCTTACGCGGAAGGCGGTTCCGTCGGGGCACTTTCCCGCCACAGAACGGCCAACAGTTCTTCGGAAAGCGACAATCCGGCCAATGCGCCCCGAACCGCGGCCCGATTGCGCATCAACAGGCGCCCGCCCTGCGGCGGAACGAGCAGGCGCGCGCCCGGCGCACCCGAACTACCCGGCGCCTCGCCCCCGTCGAGCAGCGCGGCGACGGACGGCTGGAGGTCCAGCGGCGCGACGGCGGCCGGGGCGCCCGGGACACCCTGCCGCAGCACGGTGGTCAGGGCGTGGCTGAACGAACCCTCACCACCCGGCAGTACGGCGTCCCGGCCGCGTCTGCCCGGGGTGTACCGGCCGACCCGGCCCCACAGCGGGACGCGCGGGTAGGCCAGTAGTTCGCCCGCGCCGTCCTCGCCGCCGCCGCGCTCCAGCGCCGCCCAGGTGTCCCGGTCGGCCACCGCGTCGACCAGCAGCAGGGCCTCCTCGTGGTCGCCGTGCACCATCGCGCTGACCACCCAGTCCCAGGCCAGGCCGCGCCGGTAGGCGTTGTCGGCGGTGCTGCCGCCGGTCACCAGGGCGAGCCGGCGCCCGCGCGGATCGACCGCCAACTGGCCGACCAGGCAGACCACCAGCCACCGGCCCGGGTGCTGGGCGGCCTCCCGGACGGCGGTGAGCATCGCGTTGGCGTCCGCGTCCGGCGCCACCTCGGTGACCCGGCAGCCGGCCGCACCGACGTCGAAGCACATCCCGGGCAGCACCCGCGCGAGCAGCCGGGCGCCGTCCGGCGCCAGCGCCGAGCCCCCGAAGCCCCGATCGGGCCCGCCGTTCGCCCCGATCACCACCAGGTCGACCCCGCCCACCATCCGCACGCCCCCTCCCATGCCGGCCCCAGCGCACCCGGGGCCGCCCGCCGCGCCCGCCGCTGCCGTGGTGAGCAGGGGCGCGTACCGTACCGCCGCCGGGCAGGCTACCGCTCCGGGCGGCCGCCGACGGGGCTCCCGGCCCGTCCGCTCAGGGACCATGGGCCCTATCGGCACGCGCTCCGACCGGAGGACGATCGGACGCATGGAGCGTGAGGACCGTGTGGAGACCCTGAGCGAGGCCGAGTGCCTGCGGCTGCTCAGCACCGTGCCCGTCGGGCGCGTGGTGTACACCGAGCACGCACTGCCGGCCGTGCTACCGGTCTCCTTCGAGGTCCTGGACGGGCGGTTGGTGCTCGCCGTGCGCCGGGGAAGTGCCACCGCGCGCGGGCTTGACGGCACGGTGGTGGCCTTCCAGGCGGACCTGCTGGACCCGGTCACCCGGACGGGCTGGAGCGTGCTGGTCCACGGCCGGGCGGACGTGGTGCGCGAGCCCGAGCAGGTGCGGCGGGTGCTGCGGTCCGGCCTGCGGCCGTGGGTGGGGGACCCGGAACCGCTGTTCGTCGCGCTGGTGCCGGAACTGGTCAGCGGCCGGCGGCTGTTCCCGACCGGGCAGGACGCGCTGGGGCGCGGGGCGCTGCGGTCCTGAAACACCCGCGGGCCGCCGCGCCCCCGGGTTCCCGGTTCCGTACCGCTGACAGATACCGGCGGGTACGCATACGCTTCCGGCGTCCTGACCCCTCCCCCAGGAGCGCACCGTGACGAGCTTCGCCTCCCTCGCCGATCTGACCGCCGCCGTCGGCACCGAACTGGGCACCAGCGAGTGGCACACCATCGGACAGCGGCAGATCGACCTGTTCGCCGAGGCGACCGGCGACCACCAGTGGATCCACGTGGACCCGGAGCGGGCCAAGGAGAGCCAGTTCGGTTCGACCATCGCGCACGGCTACCTGACCCAGTCGATGATCCCGGTGCTGGCGAAGGAGTGCTACGGCGTCGAGGGCGTGCGCATGGCGCTGAACTACGGCTCGGAGAAGGTGCGCTTCCCGGCGCCGGTGCCGGTGGGCACCGCGATCCGGGCCACCGCCGAACTGCTCTCGGCCACCGAGGTGCCGGGCGGGGTCCAGGCGCTGGTGCGGTTCACCATCACCAGCGCGGAGAGCGCCAAGCCGCACTGCGTCGCGGAGACGATCACCCGCTTCTACGCGTAGCGGTCCTGGACGGTTCTCCGCGTAGCGGCACCGGGCGGTGGCCCCGGGCGCGCGGCCGGGCGGTGGGCGCGGAGGCCGGGGCGGGGTACGCCGATTGGCCCGCGCGGGGCCGCTCACCAGGTCCGGACGGCCCATGACGAGTAATCTCCGACGAGATGGTTGTCGTATCGCAGCGGCCTCACCAGTCTCCCGGATACGCGCCCCGGCATGCCCGGTAGCCGTGACCGTCCTTGGAGGAGCCTTGCCCCGCCCCGCCCCCTGGTTCTCCCGCCTCGCCGGTCTGTCCTCGCAGTTCACCACCCCTCCGACCAGCAGCCCGACCACCAGCCCGGCCCTCGGCCCGACGGCGAACCGCACCGGGTCGGACCTGGCCCGACTGCCCCGCGCGGCCTGGCACCGGGTCCGGGCCGAGGCCTTCGGAGCCGAGCCCCGGGGCGAACGGCTGGCCCGGATCCACCACTCCCCGCAGTTCGCCGACGGCGCCTTCCGCAACCCGCTGCCCACCCGCCGCCTGGTCTACGAGCGCAGCCCGCTGGAGATCACCCGCGCCCAGCTGACCGGGGACAAGACCCGCCGGGCACCGACCGCCGCCGTACCCGTGCACCGGCTGCTCCCGGTCGACCTCGCCCTGCCGCCGGACTCCGGACTGCGGCTCACCTGGCTCGGCCACGCCACCGTGCTCGCCGAGATCGGCGGGCGGCGGGTCCTGATCGACCCGGTGTGGGGCGAGCGCTGCTCGCCGTTCGCCTGGACAGGGCCCAAACGGCTGCACCCGATGCCGCTGCCGCTGTCCGAACTCGGGCCGGTGGACGTGGTGGTGATCTCCCACGACCACTACGACCACCTCGACATGGCCACCATCCGCGCGCTGATCGGGACGGACGCGGTGTTCGCCGTCCCGCTCGGCGTCGGCGCGCACCTGGAGCGCTGGGGAGTACCGGCCCGGCGGATCGCCGAACTCGACTGGTGGGAGTCGGTCGAGGTCGCCGGGCTCACCCTCACCGCCACCCCGGCCCGGCACTACTGCAGCCGCGGCCCGCGCACCAGCGCGCTGTTCCTCTGGGCGTCCTGGGTGGTGGCCGGCGGCGGGCACCGGATCTTCCACAGCGGGGACACCGGCTACTTCCCGGGCTTCGCCGAGATCGGCCGCCGGCTCGGGCCGTTCGACGCGACGCTGATGCAGGTCGGCGCGTACAGCGACTTCTGGCCCGAGGTGCACATGACTCCCGAGGAGGGCGTCCGGGCCCACCTGGACCTCGGCGGCGATCTGCTGCTGCCGATCCACTGGTGCACCTTCAACCTGGCGACGCACCCCTGGGAGGAGCCCGCCGAACGGGTGGTCACGGCTGCCCAGGCGCTCGGCGCCCGACTGGCGGTGCCCCGGCCCGGCAAGCCCTTCGAACCGGTCGACCCGCCCGCGCTGCGGCTGTGGTGGCGCGCGGTCGCGGCCACGCCTCGCGGCATCGAGCCGCTGGTCCGGGACCGCAGCGCGGTGCCGGTCCGGGAGCGGGCGACGGATCCCGGCGAGCAGATTTCACGATCTGTTCGCTGACATCTGTCATCTGTTCGCTGTCACCTGCCCGCCGTCACTTGTCCGCCCCCGGCCGCCGGCGGCGGATCAGCGCCCAGGCCCGCTGCTGCACCAGCAGGGTCAGCACCCCGGCCAGCACGATCCCCAGCAGGTTCAGCAGCAACTGCACGCTGGAGCCCCAGAACTGGCGGAATTCCCCGTACCCGAGCGCGACGGTGGCGTTGGCGGCGGCGGGCACCGTGGTCACCGAGATCGCCACTCCGACCAGCATCCCGGCCTTCGAGGAGGTCAGCGAGAGCACGCCCGCGATGCCCGCCAGGAAGGCGACCACGAAGGACGTCGCGTCGGGCTGCCAGATGAACGAGGTGTTCGGCCGCGCGGCGGCGAACTTGGCCTCACTGAACAGCCCGAGCCCGTCCATCAGCAGAGAGAACCCGACGGTCAGCGCCATCGCCACCGCGAAGCCGGTGACCAGCGCGTTCAGCGACCGCAGCGCCGGGCGCAGCCGCCGCTGGACCAGCGCCACGCACAGCCCGGCCAGCGGCCCGAACTCCGGCCCGACCGCCATCGCCCCGACGACCAGGACCGCGCTGTCCAGCACCGCGCCGCACGCGGCCAGCATCGTCGCCACGGTGAGGAAGGCCAGGAACACCCAGGTGAGGGTGGACTCCTCGTGCGTGATCTCGGAGACCGACTCCCAGACCAGCGCGTCCGCCCCCTCCCCCGGGGCCAGCCGCTCGGCCTCGTCGGCGGCCGCCGAGAGGGTCAGCTCGATGCCGGAGACGTCGATCGCCCCGCGCTCGGGCAGACCGGTCTCGCGCAGCACCCCCAGGACCTCGTCCGCCGACTCGCGGGCGACGTCGCAGAGCACCACGTCCCCGGCAGGCCGTACGGCCGCGCCCGGCAGCACCACGACGTGCGTCACCCCGACCACGGCGTCCAGGCTGCTGAGCACGGGCTCCCGCAGGTCGGGCGGGACGATCAGGCGCAGGTGCAACACGAGCACTCCGGTGGGACGGGGCGGGCGAAAGTCCCGCCCACCCTAGGCCGTGACCCGACGCCGCCGGCGACCCGCCGTCACCCGGTGGTGCACCTCGCCCCGCCGACGGCTGCGGCGTCACCCCGCCAGGACGTCCCGCAGCGCGCGGGCCTCCTTGACCAGGCGGCTCGATCCGCCCCGCTCCGCCGTCGCCGTCACCTCGGCCACCGGCCCCCGGGCGCGGGTGCGCCGGGCGCAGTCCGCCGCGAGGGCGAGCAGGTCGCCGAGGCCCCGGGCGGGCGTGCCCTCGCCGCCCAGCAGGGCCGGCAGCGCGGGCCCGAGCACCGACCAGACCGTGCCGTAGGCGCCCGTCCCGGCAGCGAGGGTGAGCGCCGCCGCGAGCCGGTTGAGCTTCACCGCGCCGCAGTCGACCAGCGCGCCGAGTTCGCGGCCGAGCTGCGCGCCGTCCAGGTCGCCGCGGGCGGCGAGCACCAGCAGGGCGTCGACGGCCGCCGTCCGGTCCTCGGCGTGCCGGGCGCCCAGGCCGTAGGCCAGCGCCAGGTGCAGGGCGAGCCCGGCCGGGCCGCCGGCCTCGGCGAGAGCGGGTAGCAGCCGGCCCGCGTCGCGCTCGTCCCGGTCGGCGCCGGCGGCGAAGTGGTCGAGCCACCGGGCCGCCAGTTCCTCCCGGTGCCAGGGGAGCATCGCGGCCCAGTGCG
Source organism: Kitasatospora sp. NPDC094016 (assembly GCF_040304045.1). NCBI lineage: Bacteria > Bacillati > Actinomycetota > Actinomycetes > Kitasatosporales > Streptomycetaceae > Kitasatospora > Kitasatospora sp. NPDC094016. The sequence continues at coordinate 294,473 of NZ_JBEOUK010000001.1, read as the reverse complement.
CCGTAGGCCGCCACGTCCAGTCGCCCACCTTGCGGGCCCGGGCCACGCTCGGCTCGGTGCCCTCCAGCAGCGCCCGGAACTCGGGGGCGAGCCGCTCGCCGTCCGGGCCCTTCGGGCCGGCCCCGATGCCGGGTTGGGCGACGGCCACCCGCCGGACGTCCTCCCACCAGCGGTCCGCGTACTGGTGGCCGCGCTTCGAGCCCCGGCCGGGGGCGAACAGCACCCGCTCGGACGGCTGGTCGGGCAGGCCGCCGGTGCGCAGCCACTGGGCGGCCCACCGCCCGGACGGCGAGGTGAGCGCCTCGGCGGCGCGCAGCACCCCGGCGTCGGCGCGGGGGCCGACCCGCAGCAGGGCCGCGCACAGGTCGGCTCGGCCGGGGGTGACGCCCGCCGCCTGGTACCCGGCGAGGCGTTCGACCAGCGTGCCGGGGTCGAGCGCCCCGGTGGTGTCGGTCGGGATGGCCAGCAGGTAGGGCGGCCGGTCGGCGGTCACCTGCCAGGCTGCCTCCTCCAGCCGGGCGGCGAGGGCGGTGCCCTGCGCGGTGTTGTTCCGGCCGCGCAGCGGGGAGCGGCCCTTGCCGCCGAGGAAGTCCCAGATCCGGTGCGGCGGCGTCTCGCCGGCCACCGCGGCCGCGACGTGGAGGACGTCCCGGGGCGAGCAGTCGCGCCAGCGGTCGACGCCGTGCCACGGGTGGACCCGCCGGACCGGCTCCAGCGCCTCGGCGAGCGCCGCCCGGTCCTGGTGGGCCTGGCGGACCAGGCCGTCCAGCACGCGCTCGAAGACCGCCGGCTCCGGCTCGTCGGCGGCGAGCAGGGCGGACAGCTCCTGCGCGAGTTCGGCCGCCGAGGCGATCGGCGGGCCGATCGGGAGGGGCTGGGGGGCGGGCGGGAGGAGTTCGTTCCACCCGGTGTCCGGGTCGTCGTCGCCGTCGCCACCGACCGGTGCGCCGAACAGTTCGCCGGCGCGCCGGTGGTGGGCGGGGTTCAGCGCCTCGGCGGCGAGCCGCAGTTCGGGCAGGACGGCCTCCCCGGCCGCGCGCAGGTGGCGGGCCACCACGTTCAGCGCCCGCTCCTGGACGGCCTGGTCCGGGTGCCCGAACGCCTCGGCGGCTGCGAGCACCACCGGCCCGGACCGCCCGGGTGCGCGCCGGGCCGCCCGCTCCAGCCAGCCGAGTTGGGCGCGGACGAGCTTCTTCTCGGCCCGGAACAGCACCACCGCGGAGGACTCGACCAGTACCTCGGGTTCGATCAGCCCGGCTTCGTCCAGCCCGGCGAGCACGTCCTGGGCGTGCCCGGCGACCACCGACAGCCCGTCCAGCAGCGGCAGCACGTCCCGTACCCGGGCCGCGTACTCCTGCGGCGTCGGGGCGAGGGCCCGCAGCACGTCGAGGAAGAAACGCTGGTCGGCCGGCTTGCCGCCGCGCAGCAGCCGGGCCAGGCAGCGGTCGATCAGGTCGGCCCGGTCCAGGTCGCCGACGGTGGCGAGTTCGGCGATCGCCTCCGTCCAGGCGTCCCCGGGGCGGGGGCTGAACCGCCAGGACAACGGCCCGCCGACGTCGGCGAGTTCGAACACCTGGGGCAGCAGTACCGGGGTGAACGCGTCGGCCCGCAGCAGTGCGAGCAGGGTGGGCCGCGGGCCGCTGCCCAGGCGCTTGCGGTCCGTCCACTCGCGGACGAAGGGCTCGCTCTGCGGCACCGCGCAGCCGGTGCGGCGCACCACGGCCTCGATCACCGGGTACAGCGACCAACCCCAGCGCGGCGCCTGACGGGCGGCGAGCCGGGTGGCCACCTCGATCTGCCACTCCACTGGCTGCGCCGCGACGAGTTGGGCCAACGCGGGGTGGTTGGCCCACTCCCGCGAGGTGAAGTCGCGGGCGCCGAGCCAGCTGGCGGCGCCGGCCGGGCCGGTGTGGCAGCCGGCACCGGCCAGCATCAGGGCGCCCTTGGTGGCGAGCGCCTCCTTCGACCACTCCTCGCGCAGTTCCTTGCGCAGCGCCTTCAGCGCGGGCAGGCACGTCCGGCGCTGCGCCTGGTCCAGCGCGGCGACCAGCGCCGGTATCTGCGGCATTCGCCCGCCCCGGACGGCGGCGAGCAGGTCCTCGACCGCGGTCGCGCCCTGCCCCGCTTCCGGCGTCCGCACCCCAACCGACTCCGGTACCGCTACCGACTCCGGTGCCACCCCGCTCACGCCCGGACCTCCTTCACGACCGTCGAAACCCGCTCCCCGGCCGCCCGCCGGGCCGCCTCCCGCACCATCGCGACCGCCAGCGCGTGCTTGCACGGACCGCGCCCGCCGCGGTACTTGGCCCACCAGAGGCAGGTGCAGCCGAGGCACCCCGCCTCGTCCGTACGCACCCGCTGGATGTGGTCGTCCACCGTGACGACGGCCGTCGTGCCGCCCGGCTCCAGCCGCACCGCGCCCGCCGCGACCAGGGCCTGGGCGGCGCGCAGCCGCGGGTTGGCGGCCTCGGCCCGCCCGGCGTCGTACGGGAGCTGGCGGTGGAAGTAGGCGGCCTCGGCGGTGTCGTAGCCGATCTGCCCGGCGGTGCCGAGCCGGGTGAGCGCGGCGCGGACCCGCTCGTGGCTGAGCCCGGACTGCTCGGCGAGGTCGGTGACCTCGATCCGCGGCTCCCAGGCGAGCAGCACCGCGACGAGGTCGGCGTCCTGCTCGGCGGTGCCGGTGGCGAGCGCGCCGAGCACCCCGCCCTCGCCGGAGAAGCCCCGGGAGGCGTCGGGCGAGAGGGTCAGGGTGAGCCGCATGCCGGGCAGGACCACCTCCCACGCCGAGGCGGCCGGGCCGGTGGCGGCGACCGGGCCGTACACCCGCAGGGCGAGCGCGTGCCGCAGCACCCGCTGGAGCGCCACCAGCCGGTCGGGCCCGGGCAGGCAGACCGCGCCGGGCACCGGCCGGGTGGTGGGCCGCAGCGTCCGCCCGGCCGGAACGACCCAGGCCGTGCTGGAGCGGCCGCCGCGCGGCAGCGAGCGCAGGAAGCGGACCGCCTCGGCGGCGGGCAGTTCGGCGCGCAGGTCGAAGCCGGCGGCGACGACCTGGGTCTCGGCGAAGCCGCGCAGCCAGCGCTGCGGCAGCGGCACCTTCCGCTCGACCAGCGGCCCGTCGAAGCTGGTGACCTCCAGCGCGTCCGGCCCGACCGCGAGGTGCAGCGGGTCGGTCGGGCCGATCCTGGTCAGGGCCTCCCGCAGCGGGTTGTTGACGTCCACGTTGGTGGTGCCGTGGCCGATCTCGTCGCCGTCGAGGCCGGCCTGGAGCACGTCGAGCCGGGCGTAGACGCCGCAGCAGCCGGAGAACGACTCGAAGCGCAGCCGGTCCCCGTTGGCGGTGACCACCGGGTCGAGCGAGGCGCGCAGCTGCGGCTGGTAGTACCGCGCGGCGGCGACGTCCGCGACCGCGAGCAGCGCGGCGGCGGCCGGCGCCGGGTCGGCCAGGAAGCCGGCGAAGAAGCGCGGGTTGGCCGCCTCCCCGAGCGGGGTGGCGCCGCCGGAGGTGGCCAGGTCGAGGCGCCGGCCGTCGGCGCCGTCGAGGACGGCGGACGGGCGCAGATAGGCGTACGCGTGTGCGGATTGCGTCATGTCGAACACGCTAGGTGAGGGCACTGACAATCCGTCGGGCCGCGACCGTACTGAAACAGGTTCTACCGAATGCCGGAGCCCCCGGGCGTTACCCAGGTCACATCGCGGCGCGGCGGAATTCTGCCACTATGGGCCCGTGACCGACCTGACCGAACAGGAAATCCGGGCCGACCGCCCGGCCGGCTCGTTCGCCGGACTGCTGGAGCTGGAACGACTGGACGAGAACACGTTCCGGGGCCGCTGCCACGCCGGGGCGCCGATGCGCGCCTTCGGCGGACAGGTCGCCGCGCAGGCGCTCACCGCCGCCGGCCGCACCTGCGAGGGCCTGCGCGCGGTGCACTCGCTGCACGGCTACTTCCTGCTGCCCGGCGACCCGTCCCAGCCGATCCGCTACGAGGTCGAACGGGTCCGCGAGGGCGTCTCCTACACCACCCGCCGGGTGACGGCGGTGCAGAACCAGAACGCGATCTTCACCCTCTCCGCCTCCTTCAAGCGCCCCGAGACCGCCACCGACCGCCACCGCACGATGCCGCCGCTGCCCGGGCCGGAGACCCTGCCGGACGCCTTCTCGCTCTGGGACCCGGCCCTGCGCGCGGCGATCACCGGCACCGGCGGCTTCCGCGACCTCGAACTGCGCTTCGTCCCGCCGGACGCGCCGGGCGTGCCGGCGTCCGTGCCGGGGATGCCGCAGCAGTTCGTCTGGCTGCGCATCGCCTCCCCGCTGCCCGAGGGCGACCCGCTCCTGCACGTCTGCGCGCTCACCTACCTCTCCGACCTCACGCTGGCCTCCACCGCCGGGCTGCACGAGCAGCCGAACTTCTTCCAGCGCACCGAGCCGCCCCGGCTGCTGATCGCCTCGCTCGACCACGCGATGTGGTTCCACCGCCCGTTCCGGGCCGACGAGTGGCTGCTGTTCGCCCAGCGCAGCCCGTCCTCCTCGGACGGCCGGGGGCTGTCGCTCGGCGAGTTCTACGACCGGGACGGGCGGCTGGTCGCCTCCGCCGTGCAGGAGTCGCTGATCCGCCGGCTGCGCTGACCCGGCGCGGGACGGGACGGGACGAAGCGGTCATCGCTCCCGGCCCCGGCGACGGTGACCGCACGGCGAACGCAAGGGGGCCGGTCGGCGTCATACTCCTGAGCGGCCCCGGCCCGTATCATGGTGCGGGTGACCAAGGTTGACCTGTCACCACGGCCGGTGGAGGCGATGTCTCCGCGCCAGCTCGAACGCCGCGGGAGCCTGATCGCGGCCGCGCTCGCCCTGGTGAACGAGATCGGCGTCGAACGGCTGCAGATGAAACAGGTCTGCGAGCGGTCCGGAGTCGCCCTGGGGACGGCGTACCGCTACTTCTCCTCCAAGGACCACCTCCTGGCTGCGGCGATCGCCGAGTGGCACCGCCTGCTGCTGGCCGATCTGGTGGCGGAGCTGCGCGGCCCGCGCGCCGGGCTGGGGGCCACCGACCGGGCGGTCCGCTTCGTCCGCGGCGGGATGCGGGCCTACCAGCGCCAGCCCGAGCTGGCCCGGCTGCGGGTGGCCGTCGCCGCCTCCACCGATCCGTTCGCCAGCGAGACCTTGCAGGGCATGGCCCGGGCCGACAGCACCGCCCTCCAGGCGGTGACGACCGAGGTGCCGGCCGCCGCCAGCGACCTGGTGCGGCACATCGTCGCCCACGCCTGGCAGGGCGAGCTGACCGCCTGGGTGACCGGCCGCACCACCCTCGGCGACGCCCGGCGGCGGCTGGAGGACGTGGTGCGGCTGGTGCTGAACCCGTACGAGACGCCGTACCCGGCGCCGTACGAGGTCCCGTCCGGCGCCCACCGGCCCTGACCCGTCCGACGCGACAGCCGGCTCAACTCCCCGGTGCCGGACGGCTTCCGCCCGCGGTTGCGGCCCGCCGCGCACGCCCCGGCCCATGAGCACGCGGCTGAGCACCCGGCCTGACGGGACGTAAGTCCCCACCCTCCGCCTCCCCGGCGCGCCCTCCCGCCCCTCGCGGCACGAACTGGACATAGTGCGACATGCAGCTTTAATCCGCCGATGTCGCCGAAGCCCACGTCCGCCCCGAGGCAGGAGAGTCCACCCGATGAGCAGCCAGCCGCCGCAGCCCGGCCAACCCGCGGAGGCGCCCGACGAACCCGCCGCGACCCTGCCCGCCGACCGGGTGGTGTTCGGGATCAGCGCCGCCCTGGTGCTGGCCGTGGTCGCCTGGGGCGTCTTCGCCGAGGACTCGCTCGGCCGGACCTCCAGCAGCGCGCTCGGCTGGGTCCTGCACAACTTCGGCTGGCTGTTCGTGGTGGCCGCCGACGTCTTCCTCGTCCTCACCGTGCTGCTCGCCTTCAGCCGCTTCGGCCGCATCCGGCTCGGCCGCGACGACGACGAACCCGAGTTCTCCACCCTCGCCTGGGTCGCCATGATGTTCAGCGCCGGCATGGGCATCGGCCTGATGTTCTACGGCGTCGGCGAGCCGCTCCAGCTGTTCGCCACCCCGCAGCCCGGCTCCGGCCTGGAACCGCAGAGCGCGGCCGCCGCCCAGCAGGCCCTGGAGTTCTCGCTGTTCCACTGGACCCTGCACCCGTGGGCGATCTACGCCGTCGGCGGCCTCGCCCTCGCCTACACCACCTTCCGCAAGGGCCGCGGCAACCGCATCTCGGCCGCCTTCGTCCCGCTGATCGGCCAGCGCGGCGCCGACGGCTGGCCCGGGCGCGCGATCGACCTGCTGGCCGTCTTCGCCACCGTCTTCGGCTCCGCCACCAGCCTCGGCCTCGGCGCGCTCCAGGTCGCCGACGGCCTCGGCTACATCACCTCCGTGCGCAACACCCAGAACGCCCAGCTGATCATCATCGGCTCGCTGACCGCCGCCTTCGTGCTCTCCGCCTTCTCCGGCGTCCACAAGGGCGTCAAGTGGCTCTCCACCGCGAACGTCGTCCTGGCCTCGCTGATCATGCTCTTCGTCTTCGTGTTCGGTCCGACGGTGTTCACGCTGGACGCGATCCCCTCCACCGTCGGCGGCTACCTCTCCGACCTGCTCGGCATGTCCACCCAGACCGGGGCCTTCACCGACGAGAGCTGGCTCGGCTCCTGGACGATCTTCTACTGGGCCTGGTGGCTCTCCTGGGCCCCCTTCGTCGGCACCTTCATCGCCCGCATCTCCCGCGGCCGCACCATCCGGCAGTTCCTGCTCGGCGTCCTGCTGGTGCCCAGCGGAGCCACCGTGATCTGGTTCTGCGTGATGGGCGGCACCGCGATCCGACTGGTCTCCACCGGCGCGGCCGACCTGGTCGCGACCATCCCGAAGGGCGCGGAGGCCTCGCTGTTCGAGATGCTGCGCGCGCTGCCGCTCGGCTCCGTCACCAGCGTCGTCGCCGTACTGCTGGTGATGACCTTCTTCATCACCAGCGCCGACTCCGCCTCCCTCGTCCTCGGCTCTCTCTCCAGCCGCGGCTCGCTGCACCCGCGCACCTGGCTCGTGGTCGTCTGGGGCGTGCTGATGGGCGGGGTCGCCGCCGCCCTGCTGCTGGCCGGCGGGCTCACCGCGCTGCAGAACGCGACGATCCTGGTCGCGCTGCCGTTCGTGGTCGTGATGCTGCTGCTCTGCGTGTCCCTGGTGAAGGAGCTCCGCGAGGACCCGGCCGCCGGCCCGTCCCGCCTGCACCCCGTGCACGGCCTGCGCGACGCCGTCCGGGTCGCCGTCGGCGAGGCCCTCGCCGAACGCACACCACGCCGCTGACCAGCGCGTACGCCCCACCCTCGCAGGTGGGGCGTACGCGGCCAACCGACGCCCAACCCCCGCCCGGACTTCACCCGCGCGTACCGACCGTTCACACCACCCTGGGACCCTCCCTGTCATGAACGCCAGCCCTCAGGCGCCCTACCAGGAACCGCGCTTCCCGCTTCCCCGGCGCCACCGCCGCCTCCTCGCCGCCACCGCCGTCCTCGCCTCCATCGCCCTCGGCACCTTCGGCGTCGGCGCCACCGTCGAGACCGTCCAGCACGGCACCCTCGCCGCCACCACGGCCACCGCGAGAAAGTGACCCTCGACAGAGCGACCGGCGAGAACGCGACCGACCGACCGTCCGAGCCATCCCCTCAGCACCGTCGTCCACCCCCGGACGCGGTGCTTCCGCCTTTCCGGCGACGGCGGAGCGGCGAAGCGCGACGGCGGAGCCGGGCGGCGGACCGGCCTCAGGCGCGCCGCTGCTCCCGGGCCCCGGCCGGCGCGGGGCGGGAGTGGCGGCCGGTGCCGGGGACGGGATGGAAGTCCGGGGCGGGGGCGTAGCGGGCGGCGGGCGGGCGCAGGAGCCAGCCCGGGGGGCGGCTGCCGCGGGGGGTGGGGGTGATCAGGCCGAGGTCGTGGAGCAGGTCGAGGGCGTCGCGGCGCAGCGCGGTGCGGTCGGCGAGGTAGTCGCGGCGCCAGCGGGCCGGGAGGCCGTACTCGTCGGCGATGTCGCCGAGGAGGCCGTCTATCAGCGCGTCGGGGATCGGGACGTCACCGCCGGCGGTGGTCTCGCCGGGCAGCGGGCGGACTTCCTCCACCAGGCCTTCGAGCAGCAGCAGGGCGGCCTGCGACAGGGGGCCCGCGCCGGGGAAGACGAGGTCGGTGAGCTCGTCGGCCGGGTCGAGCAGGGCGACGCCCTCGGTCCGCAGCTCGGTCTCCAGGCCGAGGAAGTCGGCGAGCGCGGCCGGGCCGCTCAGCCGGTGCTCGTGCAGCCAGGCGCGCCGGTCCTCGGGGAGATCGGCGTCGAGGACGGCGGGGGTCTCGGCGAGCAGGCGGCGCACGGCGGTGGCGGGTTCGGCGGCGGCGGCCCGACGGATCAGGTCGGCGGCGTCGTCGGCGAGGGCGGGCGGGCCGGCCGGGACGGCGCGGGCGAGTTCGCGGTCGACGGTCAGTACGGCGTCCCGGTCGGCGGGGTCGGCCGGGTCGGCCCCGCCGACCGGCAGTTCGCCGAGGACCTGCCAGTCGGCGAGCGCGGCGAGGGCCATCGCACGGTCGGCCGGGCCGGCGGCGAGGCCCGGCGCCGCGGCGCGCATGGCGTCGAGCAGCCGCCCGTACCGAAGTTGCTCGGGGGCGTCGACCAACAGGGCGAGGGCGAGAGCGAGTTGGGCGTAGCCGGCGGGGGTGAACGGGGCTCCGGTCGCGGGGTGTTCGAGGCGACGGGCGGCGCCGGGGCCGAGGCCGGCCTTGCAGAGCCGGGCGTGCCAGGGGCCGACGACGAGCCGGTAGCCGAGCAGGGCGTCGAAGCGCTCGACGAGCCAGTCGCGGTGACGGCGGATCAACGGGAAGCCGTCGGCGTGCGGGCCGGAGGCGGTGACCAGCGGGTGGGCGAGCAGCAGCCGGGCGGCGATCCGGCGTTCGGCGGCGGGCAGGTCGACGGCGGGCAGGTCGACGGTAGGAAGGTCGACGGTGGGAAGGGCCGGGGCGGAAACGTCCGCGACAAGCAGGGCCGGGGCCGGTATCGGAAGGTCCTGGCCGGAACGATCCTGCGCGCCCGGCACCGGGCGGGTGCGCTCGGGCTTGCGGTGCCTGCCGGGCCTGCCCGGCTTGGCACCTGACCGGACGACGGGCAGCGCGGAGGCGTCCCGCCGGGCGCGGCGCAGACCGCCGACGGGGCGGGGCTCCCGGGAGCGCAGGGCGGCGGTGGCGTGCGCGGTGGGGCCGTGCCACCAGCTGACGTCGGCGTCGGGCGCCGCTTCGGCGGGGGCACCGAGATGGCGGGCCGGGTAGAGGCCGAAGGACGCGGCGCACAGGTCGTCGGCGGTGCCGGGGGTGGCGGCGGCGAACCAGTGGGCGAGCCGGAGCAGGCCCGGGTCGGGCGAGAGCGCGGGGGCGGCGCCCGGCTCGGGCGCGGGCCTGGTCGGCGCGGCGTCAGCACGGGGGCCGGACACGGCTTCGGGCGCCGCCCCGGCCGCGGGCTCGCGTACGGCGAGGAGGGCGTCGGTGCTCCTCAGCCCCGTCCCGCCCGTGCGCCCGTCCGGCCTGCCGGCAGCCACCCGGGTGGCACCGACCGCGTACTCCTGCTGCTCCATGTCGGGGACCAGACTAGACGGTGGCCGCGTCACCCGGTGGCAGCAACCGGCCGTGCGCCGAAGTGACCGGCGGCCCTCCGCTACGCCGCCCGCCGGCCCGCACCCGCCGCCACGCGGCCACCCGCCCCGCACCACCCGGGTTACGCACCGGTAACCCGCTCTTCCGCCGTACCGCCGGGTCGCCTAGGGTTCGTCACACTCCCCCACCGCCCGACCCCGGAGGTCAGCAGCCGCATGAGCATCCGTACGACCACCCGTGCCGTCCTCGGCGGCCGTCTGCGCTCGGCCGCCGGTCTGCTCGGCGGCTTCGCGGCCGCCTCGGCGACGCACCTGGGCGCGATCGCCTCCGGCGCGTCCGTGCTGCAGAACGCCACCAAGCCGGCCCTGATGCCGCTGCTGGCCGCGCACAGCGTCGCCGCGGCCGCCTCCGCCGGGCGGCGGGCGCCGAAGCCGCTGGCCCCGGCGCTGCTGCTGAGCGCGGGCGGGGACGTGCTGCTCCAGCTGAAGAACGACACCGCGTTCCTGGCCGGGATGGGCTCGTTCGCGGCGGCGCACATCTGCTACGTGACGATGTTCGTCCGGCGCGGGGCGCTGACCGACCGTCGGCGGGCCCTGGTGGTGGCGGCCGCGTACGCAACCGCCTGGGCGGCCATGGTCGGGCAGCTCTGGCCGGACCTCGGGGACCTGCGGATCCCGGTGGCCGGCTACAGCCTGCTGCTCGCCTCCACGGCCGTCACCTCGGCCGGGCTGGGCTGGCGGACCGGGCTGGGCGGAGCGCTGTTCCTGCTGTCCGACACGCTGATCGCCACCCAGCTGGCGAAGTGGCGGGAGCTGCCCGGGCACCAGTTCTGGATCATGGCGACGTACGTCCTGGCCCAGTACCTGCTGGCCAGCGGCACCCTCCGGCACGAGCACGAGCACGAGCACGAGCACGGGCACGGGCACGGGCCTCAGCTGCAGCAGAACCCCGCGCCGCAGGCCGGCTGACACGCCTGTGCGCCGCCGGCCCGGTCAGGGTCCGACGGCGCGCGGGAAAGACGAAAAAGGCGCGGTGCCCATCAGGCACCGCGCCGCCGCAGCAGCCAGAAGCCTCCGAGGCCGCCTGCCACCAGGGCCAGGCCCCCGGCCAGCTCCGCCGGATCGGCCGCGACCGAACCGCCGAGGCCGGTGTTCACGGCACCGTGCGGGGCGACCTGCTGGCCGCCGGCGCCGGACTGGCCGAGCGAACCCGCCCACTCGCCGGCCGCCTTGCCCCAGTCACCGAGGCCTTTCTCGGGACCCTTCTCGGGGCCCTTCTCGGGGCCTTTCTCGGGGCCTTTCTCAGGCCCTTTCTCAGGGCCTTTCTCGGAGCCCCTGTCGGAGCCGGCCACCGGGACGCCGGCGGCCGCGACGGTCTTGACGCTGGTGGAGAACGCCCCGCCGTCCGGGCAGGTGCCGTCGATCCTGCTGTCCCCGGAGTGCTGGCCGGCCAGCCGGGCCGAGCCGCTGTGCTTGCCGTCGGAGCCCAGGGTGAGAGTGGCCGGACCGCCGTCGAACGCGGCGGAGTGGGCGGTGATGGTCTTGGCGTCGGGCTTGTCCGACTTCTCACAGGAGACCGTGACCTTCACGGTCTGGCCCGGTGCGGCCTGGGACGGGCTGACCGAGGCCGAGCCGTCCCTGGCGGATGCGAGGGGGGCCGTCAGGCCGGTCAGCACCGTCGCGCCGATCAGAGCGGCGGCGGCCGTACGCATGGGGCGCATGCCGGAACCTCCGGGATTCTCGGGCGCAGCCGGGGGGACTCCGATGTCCACGTGGTCGAACAACTGCACCCGGTTATGCCCGACAGTAGGCAGCCCGCCCGGCCCCGGCCACCGGTCGGGACCGTTCGGGTTACCGCCTCTCACCCAGGGTGATTCACAGGTCGAGGTCGACCACGACCGGCGCGTGGTCCGAGGTGCCCTTGCCCTTGCGGGCCTCGCGGTCCACGTAGCTGTCGGTGACGGCGTCCACGAAGGGCTTGTTGGCGTAGGTGAGGTCGATCCGCATGCCCCGGTTCTTGGGGAACGCCAGCTGGCGGTAGTCCCAGTAGGTGTAGGGGCGGTCGTACTTGAGCGGTCGCGGTACCACGTCGTGCAGGCCCACCTCGCCGAGGGCCTCCAGCGCGGCCCGCTCGGCGGGGGTGACGTGGGTGAGTCCCTCGAAGGCGGCGACGTCGTAGACGTCCTCGTCGGCGGGGGCGATGTTGAAGTCCCCGAGGACGGCGAACGGGCGGGGCCCGGCGGCGTCCTCGGTGGCGGCCGTGCGCAGCGCCTGCAGCCACTCCAGCTTGTAGCGGTAGTGGGCGTGGTCGACCTCGCGGCCGTTGGGCACGTAGACCGACCAGACCCGGACCGGGCCGCAGGTGGCGGCGACGGCGCGCGGCTCCACGTCGGGCAGCAGGGCGCCGTCGGCGAGGTAGCCGGGCTGGCCGGGCAGGTCGCGCACGACGTCGTCCAGGCCGAGCCGGGAGACGATCGCGACGCCGTTCCACCGGCCGGTGCCGTGGGCCGCCGTCTCGTACCCGAGGGCGCGCACCTCCTCGTACGGGAAGGCGTCGGCCGCGCACTTGAGCTCCTGGAGGCAGAGCACGTCGGGCTTGGCGCTCTCCAGCCACTCCAGGAGCTTGGGCAGCCGCGCGGTGACGGAGTTGATGTTCCAGGTGGCGATGCGGACGGTCACGGCGGGCGGCCTTCCCGGTGGTTCGGTACGGACGGGTGCTTCGGTACGGACGAGTGGTGATGGACGGGTGGTCCGGTCAAGACGAGGGGTGGGCACCCCCTGAGGGGACGCCCACCCCGAACATACCGCCCGGCACCGACAGCGCGGCCCGGCCGGCCTGCGGCCCGGTCAGCCCGTGGGCCGGACCACCGCCGCGGAGCCGCCCCCGCGCCGGACCGGTTCGGCCGCGGCCACCCACCGCCCGTCCGGCAGCCGTTCGACGCCAGTGGCGGCGCCGATCTCGGCGACGGACGTGAAGCTGTGCCCGAGCGCCTCCAGGGCGGCCCGTTCGGGCAGCGCCAGGAAGCCGGGCTCGGCCTGGGTGGCGACGGTGTTGCGCTGGCTGGCGCGCGGTGCGGCGATGGCCTGTTCCAGGCTCAGGCCCCGGTCGAGCCGCCCGAGCAGCACCTGGAGGGTGGTGGTGATGATGGTCGCGCCGCCGGGGCTACCGGTGGCCAGCAACGGTTCGCCGTCGCGCAGCACGATGGTCGGGGAGATCGAGGAGCGCGGCCGCTTGCCCGGGCCGGGCAGGTTGGGGTCGGGGACGCCCGGGGTGAGCGGGGTGAAGTCGAAGTCGGTGAGTTCGTTGTTGAGCAGGAAGCCGCGGCCGGGGACGGTGATGCCGCTGCCGCCGGTCTGCTCGATGGTGAGGGTGTAGGAGACGACGTTGCCCCAGCGGTCGGCCACGCTGAGGTGGGTGGTGTTGGGGCCCTCGTAGGGCTCGGCGACGGCGGGGCCGGCCTCGGCGCAGTCGGCCGGGTGGCGCGGGTCGCCGGGGGCGAGCGGGCTGGTGAGGGCGCGGTCGGGGCTGATCAGGCAGGCCCGGGAGCCGGCGTAGCGCGCGGAGAGCAGTTCCTTGGTGGGGACGTCGCCGAAGGCCGGGTCGCCGACCCAGCGGTTGCGGTCGGCGAAGGCGATCCGGGAGGCGTCCAGGAAGTGGTGGTAGTACTGCGTGTCGCTGTACGCGCCGAGGTCGCCGTCCTCCAGGATGCCGAGCGCCTCGCCGACGGTGGTGCCGCCGGAGCTGGAGGGGGCGATGGAGTAGACGTCGTAGTCCCGGTACGGGACGTGGGTGGGCGCCTGGCGGCGGACCTGGTAGGCGGCGAGGTCGGCGGTGTCGATCTTGCCGGGGCGGGCGTTGCGGCCGGAGGCCGGGTCGACCGGCGGGTGCTGGACGGTGTCGGCCACGTCCTTGCCGAGGTCGCCCTGGTAGAAGGCCTTGACGCCGTCCTTGGCGAGCAGCCGGTAGGTGGCGGCGAGGTCGGGGTTGCGCAGGACGGTGCCGACCTCGGGGGGCTTGCCGCCGGGCAGGTAGAGCTTGGCGGTGTCCGGGAAGTCCTTGAACCGGTCGTAGTTGTCGGCGGTCTGGCCGCGGAAGGTCTGGTCGACGACGAAGCCGTTGTCGGCGATCCGCTCGGCGGGCCCCAGGGCGTCGGCGAGCGTGCGGGTGCCCCACTGGCGCAGGGCGGTGTCCCAGGTGGCGGCGGTACCGGGGACGCCGACGGACAGGCCGCTGGTGACGGCGTCGGCGAAGGCCAGCGGCTTGCCGTCCTCCAGGAACAGCCCGCTGTCGGCGGTGCGGCCGGCCACCTCGCGGCCGTCGATGGTGTGCACCCGGCCGGTGGCGTGGTCGTAGTAGACGAAGTACCCGCCGCCGCCGATGCCGGAGGAGTAGGGCTCGGTGACGCCGAGGGCGGCGGCGGTCGCGACCGCCGCGTCGACCGCGTTGCCGCCCTTGCGCAGCACCTCGATGCCGGCCGCGGTGGCGTCGGCGTCGACGCTGGCCACCGCTCCGCCCCGACCCACCGCCTCGGGGGCCTTCGGCGGCGGGGCCGCCCCCGCCGCCCCGGCCGGCCCGGCACAGGACCAGACCAGGGCGGTGGCGAGCAGCAGCGGTGGTGCGATCCGGGCCAGAGCCCTCATCCGAGTCCTCCTGAGTCGACGTCAACTCCGTTGTCTCACAGGAGGCATGATCCCGACAATCACACCGCACCGCTACCAACCGGTAGTTGACGGAACCGAATCAGGCGAAAGGGCCGAGGCCCTGTCCGGCCGATCTTGCCGAACAGGGCCTAGACGCCGCTGCGCTCGACCCGGCGCCGCTTGATGGTGCGGAACCGGCGGGCGACCTGCCGGGCGAGGTCGGCGGCGCCGACCAGGCCGGCCTCGTTGCCGAGTGCGGCGTGCACGATGCTCGCCTCGGGCCGGAAGCCGCGCCCGGTGAGGGTGCGGCGGAAGGTGTCCCGGGCCGGGCCGAGCAGCAGGTCGCCGGCCTCGGAGACGCCGCCGCCGATGACGAAGCGGCCCGGGTCGAGCGCGGCGGCCAGGTTGGCGATGCCGACGCCGAGCCAGGTGCCGACCTCGTAGAGCAGTTCGGTGGCGGTCGGGTCGCCGGCCCGGGCGGCCTCGGTGACCAGCGGTCCGGTGATGCCCTCGACGGTGCCGCCGGCCCGGGCGAGCAGCGGCTGCACCACCGGGGACTCCTCGGCGACGAGTTCGCGGGCGTCGCGCACCAGCGCGTTGCCGGAGGAGTACTGCTCCCAGCAGCCGCGGTTGCCGCACGGGCAGCGGTGGCCGCCGGGCAGCACCTGCATGTGGCCGAACTCGCCCGCCAGGCCGTACTTGCCGCGGTCGACGTAGCCGTCGCGGACGACGGCGCCGCCGATGCCGGTGCCCAGGGTGAGCATCACCATGTGGTCCTCGCCGCGCCCGGCGCCGAAGCGCCACTCGGCCCAGGCGGCGGCGTTGGCGTCGTTCTCCACGATCACCGGGAAGCGCAGCCGCTCGCTGAGCGCCTGCTGGAGCGGCTCGCCCCGCCAGTTCAGGTGCGGGGCGAACAGCACCGTGGAGCGGTCGGCGTCGACCCAGCCGGCCGCGCCGATGCCGACGGCGTGGACGTCGTGCCGGTCGGCGAGCTCCAGCACCAGGTCGACGATGACGTTCTCGACGACCTTGGCGCTCTTGCTCTTGTCGGGGGTGTCGGTGCGCAGCTTCTCCAGCACCTTGCCCTCGCCGTCGACCACTCCGGCGACCACCTTGGTGCCGCCGATGTCGACGCCGATGGTGGGCAGTCGCAGTATCCCGGCGGGCAGGGCGCGGCGGCGGCGCTCGGCGCGGGGGCCGAGGCCGAGCAGGGTGGGCAGGACGGCCGGCCGGGTGCTGCCTTGGGGGCTGGTCACGGCTACGGACGCTCCTCACGGGGCTCGGGGTCAGTGCGGGGCTCGGGTTCGGTGCGGGGCTGGGGTTCGGTGGGCCGGGCCAGCTCGTGCGAGAGTTCGGCGAGGTCGGAGCCGCCGGCCATCTCGGTGGTGAGCTGTTCGAGGCCGATCTCGGTGCGCGGGTGGCTGCCGGCCATCCGGCCCCGCTTGAGCAGGGTGAAGTGGTCGCCGACCAGGTAGGCGTGGTGCGGGTTGTGGGTGATCAGGACGACCCCGAGCCCGGCGTCGCGGGCGGCGGTGACGTACTTGAGCACCACTCCGGACTGCTTGACGCCGAGCGCTGCGGTCGGCTCGTCCAGGATGAGCACCTTGGCGCCGAAGTGCACGGCCCGGGCGATCGCCACGCACTGGCGCTGGCCGCCGGAGAGGGTGCCGATCGGGCGGTCCACGTCGTGCAGGTCGATGCCCATCCGGGCGAGCGCCTCGCGGGTGGTGGTGCGCATCGCCTCGGCGTCCAGGCGCAGGCCGCCCCAGCGGCGGTGGCCCTGCTCGGAGCCGAGGAAGAAGTTGCGCCAGACCGGCATCAGCGGGACGACGGCGAGGTCCTGGTAGACGGTGGCGATGCCGCGGTCCAGGGCCTGGCGCGGGGAGTCGAGCCGGACCTCCTCGCCGCCGACGGTGTAGCTGCCCTCGTCGTGCTGGTGCAGCCCGGAGATGATCTTGATCAGGGTGGACTTGCCGGCGCCGTTGTCGCCCAGCACGCAGCTGATCTCTCCGGCGTGCAGGGTGAGCGAGACGTCCTGGAGGGCGCGCACGGTGCCGTAGCTCTTGCCGACGCCCTCCAGGGCGAGCAGTTCGGTCTTCATCGGGGCCCCCGTTCGGCCTGGCGCTTGACGTACGCGTTCAGCAGGGCGGCGAGCAGCAGCATCGCGCCGAGGAAGAACTTGAACCAGTCCGGGTTCCACTGGGCGTAGATGATCCCCTTGCTGGCCATGCCGAAGATCAGCGCGCCGAGCGCGGAGCCGACCACCGAGCCGTAGCCGCCGGTGATCAGGCAGCCGCCGATGACGGCCGCGACGATGTAGATCAGCTCGTTGCCGACGCCCTCGCCGGACTGCACGGTGTCGAAGGAGAACAGCAGGTGCTGGCCGAGCACCCAGGCCCCAAAGCCGACACCGAGGTAGAGCAGGGTCTTGGTGCGGGCGACCGGCACGCCGACCGCGCGGGCGGCGTCCGCGTCGCCGCCGACGGCGAAGATCCAGTTGCCGAAGCGGGTGCGCAACAGCACCCAGCTGCCGACCGCGAGCAGGCCGAGCCACCACCAGACGGTGGCCTTGATCGTCAGTCCGCCGACGGTGACCTCGGAGGCGAACAGCCAGCGGCAGGAGGCGAAGCCCTCCATGTCGGAGATCGGCTTGGTCGAGACGGTGCCGGAGACCAGCTTGGTGACGCCGAGGTTGGCACCGGTCAGCATCAGGAAGGTGCCGAGGGTGACGATGAAGCTGGGCAGCCGGGTGCGGCCGAGCATCCAGCCGTTGAAGGCGCCGACGGCCAGCGTGACGGCGAGCGAGACCAGCGCGCCGACCCAGGTCACCGCGGTGAACTGGTAGGAGACCATCGAGGAGGTCAGCGCGGCGGTGGTGACCAGCACGCCGGCCGACAGGTCGAACTCGCCGCCGATCATCAGCAGCGAGACCGGGACGGCCATGATCCCGATGGTGGACGCCGCGTAGAGCACGGTGCCCAGCGAGGAGACCCGCAGGAAGGGTTCGGCGGCCACCGCGAAGACGGTGAACACCGCGACGGCGGCGATCAGCGAGCCGAGCTCGGGGCGGGCGAGGAGGCGGCGCAGCGCGGCCGGGCGGTCCTGGGCGAGGACGTCGGTGGTGCTCACCTGGTCCCCCTCGCGACGTACTCGGCGAGCGCGTCGGCGTCGTCCCTGGTCAGGATCTGCGGGCCGGTCGCGACGGGCTTGCCACCGCCGAGCATGTCCAGGTTGGACTTGTACAGCCAGAGCAGGTCGACGCCCTCGTAGCCCTGGAGGTAGGGCTGCTGGTCGACGGCGAAGCCGACGGAGCCGGACTTGAGGCCGGCCACCACCTGCGGCCCCAGGTCGAAGGTGTCGAGCTCGACGGCGCGGTGGACGTCCTGGACGGCCTGGAGGCCGGTGGCGGCCATCGGGCCGGAGAGGGTGAGCACGGTGTCGATGGACGGGTCGGCCTGGAGCTTGGCGGAGATCGCGGCGCGGGCGTCGGGCATGTTGACGCCGTCCACGTACAGCACCTGGAAGGCGCCGCCGGCCTTGGACTGGGCGCCGGAGCAGCGCTGCTCCTGGCCGATGTTGCCCTGCTCGTGGATGACGCAGAGCACGTTCTTGCGGCCGCGGCCGGCCAGCTCGGTGCCGGCCGCCTGGCCGGCGGTGGACTCGTCCTGCCCGATGTGGGTGAGCGCGCCGAACTTGGCGGAGTACTCCTGGCCGGAGTTGACGGTGATCACGGGGATGCCGGCGGCCTTGGCCTTGCCGAGGACGTCGGCCATGGCGTCGCCCTTGGCGAGGGTGACCAGCAGGCCGTCGACCTTCTGGTCGATGGCGGCCTGGACGAGCTGGACCTGGTTCTGGGTCTGCGCGTCGTTGGAGTACAGGAAGGTGATGTTGTCCTTGGCGGCGGCCTGCTCGGCACCCTTGCGCACGCTGTCCCAGAAGGCGTCGCCGGCCCCGGCGTGGGTCACCATGGCGACCTTCCAGCGCGGGGTGGTGACGGCGCTGCCGCCGGCGGCCGACGCCTTGGCGCGGGCCTCCTCGGCGCGGCGGCCTCCGGTACTGCTGCAACCGGCCGCGGTGACCGCGAGTGCCAGGAGGGCGCAGACGGGCCAGAAACGGCGGGACGGGCGAAAGCGGGTTGTGCTCATCCCCATAGTCTCTCTGGCCGGGCGGCACGTGGATGACACCGCCTCGCCCGGCGGCGCCCGGGACGCGGGAGGTAAGGTGCCCCGGGGGACCTTCCTGGAAGTTCGCTGGACATCTCGTCCGGGCGACCGCCGTCCGGGTGGCAGACTTAGCGCCGACCCGAAACAGGAACATCACAGGAAACGTGATGTTCCTCTCAGGTTCCGCACAGATTCGGATGGCAACCGATCATCGGTTCCGCGCCGTCCAATGCCATTGGAGTGCGTTCGGGCGAGTGGGGCTCGGGCGGCCAGCAACCCGGATACGAGAACTCGATGCAACTGACAGGTACGCCATTCTTCATCCTCACCGTCATCCTGGTGCCGGTGTCCATCGCGGTGGCGCTCCTGTACTGGGGCAAGGTCCGCGGGCCGAACCCGGTGCGGATCCTGTCCAGGCTCGTCATGATCATGTTCTGCCAGATCACGGCCGTGCTGATGGTCTTCGTGATGGTCAACAACGCCAACCTGATCTACGGCAACTGGGACGACCTGCTCGGCACCGGTGACCACGTCCGGGCCGTGCCGCAGGTGGCGCCGGCCGACCAGGGCGCCGCGGGCAAGGAAGGCGCCGGCCAGGGCGGCGGCGACGCGGCCAAGCAGCCGCCGAAGGCGCTCCAGAAGTTCGCCGGCGTGGGCGACCCGGCGGTGCCCGGCGACGTCCAGAAGACCGAGCTCAAGGGCCAGGTGTCCGGGGTCGACGGCGAGGTGCTGGTCTGGCTGCCGCCGCAGTACAACGACCCGGCGTTCAAGGACAAGAAGTTCCCGGTGGTCGAGCTGATCCCGGGCTACCCGGGCTCCTCCTCCACCTGGTACGGCACGCTCAAGGTCTCCGAGCAGCTCAAGCCGCTGATGCAGCAGGGCAAGGTCTCCCCGTTCATCCTGGTCTCGCCGCGCACCCTGCTCCTCGGCAACCACCAGGACGCCGGCTGCACCGACATCCCCGGCAAGATCAACGCCGACGCCTGGCTCACCCGGGACGTCCCGCAGATGATCATGGACAACTTCCGCGCCGACCCGTCCCCGGACCGCTGGGGCATCGCCGGCTACTCGGCCGGCGCCCACTGCGCGGCCAAGCTGTCCCTG
Organism: Kitasatospora sp. NPDC094016; assembly: GCF_040304045.1. Lineage (NCBI taxonomy): Bacteria > Bacillati > Actinomycetota > Actinomycetes > Kitasatosporales > Streptomycetaceae > Kitasatospora > Kitasatospora sp. NPDC094016. Next base: position 274,937 of record NZ_JBEOUK010000001.1, on the reverse strand, counting down.
GCGCACCCCAACCGGTACCGGGCCGCGATCTCGATGTCCGGCTACAACGACCCGGCGTCCGAGAGCGACTCCCTGGTCGGCAAGGACCCGAAGCTGCGCGAGGCCAACAACCCGGTCAACATCCTCAAGAGCGCCCAGCAGCCGCCGAAGGTCAGCCTCTACATCAGCGGCAAGAAGGGCGACGGTCTGGAGGACGGCCAGGCGATCGCGGCGGCGGCCAAGGAGCCGACCAAGGTCCAGGTCCAGGAGAGCAACGGCCCGCACACCACCGAGCTGTGGAAGACCATGGTGCCGAGCATCTTCGAGTGGATGACCTCGGTCATCCCGCCGCAGTAGTCCCACGCAGTAACGATCATGCGGGAGGGCCCGCCGCGCATTTTCGCGGCGGGCCCTCCCGCATGAGGCACGGCTCTCGGGCCCGGCCGTCAGGCCAGTTCGAGCGCCAGGTAGAAGTCCACCCGGTCCTCCAGTCGGGAGAGGTCACGGCCGGTCAGCTCCTCGATCCGGCCGATCCGGTAGCGCAGGGTGTTGACGTGGACGTGCAGCTGCGCGGCGCAGCGCGTCCAGGAGCCGTCCGAGCGCAGGAACGCCTCCAGGGTGCGGACCAGGTCCGCCTGGTGCTCGATGTCGTACGCGATCACCTTGTCCAGCAGCCGGCTGCGGAAGGCGCGGCGGACCTCGTCCGGGACGGCCGCCAGCAGCAGCACGTGCGAGGCCAGCTCCTCGGGGCCCGCCACGCAGACCCGGCCGACCCGGGCGGCGGCGATCCGGCGGGCGTGCCGGGCCTCCTCCAGGGCGCCGCGCAGGCCGCCGGCCTCGGAGGCGGGGGCGGAGACCCCGAGGGTGATCCGGCCCTCCGAGCCGAGGCCCGCCTCCAGCGGGGCGAGCAGTTCGCGCAGGGTCTCGGCGGGCACCGGTCCGTCCAGGGCGGGCAGCACCACGACGGCGCCGGAGCCGGCCCCGGCGACCAGCGCGCGGTCGGTGGTGCCGCCCAGCGCCTCCTCCAGGACCGCGCGCACCACGCCCTCGTGCAGGCCGGTGCCCTCGGCGCTGAGCACCAGCCAGGACCCGTCCTGGGCCTGGGCTTTGGGCTCGACACTCTCGTAGCGGGCGGCCATCGCCGAGGAGGCGTACAGGGTGCGGCTGATCTCGGCCGGGTCGGCGTCGCGCTGGAGCAGGGCCAGCACCTCGTCGGCGAGGCGGCGGCGCAGCCGGCGGCCCTCGTCGCGGCGGTGGCGCTCGGCGGCGACCAGCCGGGCCAGGTTCTCGGCGAGCTGCTGGCGCTTGGTGGTCCACTCGGTGACGTCGCCGGCCACCGCGAGCACCCAGTCGGCCAGCGGCGCCTGGTGATCGGCCGACGCCGGGGCGGGCAGCAGCGAGTAGGAGCCGCCGGCCAGGCGGGCCCGGTGCGGGGGGCGGCGGCGCTGGCGCTGGGCGCCGAGGTGGGCCCGGACCAGCTGGTCGCGGTCCTCGGCCGGGAGGCGGTCGGCGGGGCCCGCGATCACCGCGCCGGTGGGGGTGAGCACCCAGCAGTCGAGGTCGAGGTCGCCGCCGAGCAGGTCCAGCACCGCGTCCAGGCCGCCGCCGCCGGCCGCCGAGACCAGCAGGCGGTGCCGGTCGACGAGGGCGGCGAGGTCGGCGGCGCGGTCGGCGGAGACCTGGCGGCCGATGAACTCGGTGACGGTGCCGAAGGCGATGTCGTCGGGGACGGCCAGCAGCGGCATCCGGTGCCGCCGGCAGGCCTCCACCAGGTCCTCGGGCACCGGGCCGACCTCGGCCTCGCCGGCCGCCAGGGCGACCGCGCCGCCGGCCACGATGGTCCGCACGAACCGCTCGGAGTCGGCCGGGGCGGTGCGCCACAGCATGCCGGTGAGCACCAGCTCGCCGCCGTGCAGGTAGCGGCCGGGATCGTGCAGGTCCGTGGTCATGACGCCGCTGACCTGCCGGTCCAGCTCTTCCTCGGCCGCGAGCAGGCGCAGTCGCGGGGCGCCGGGGGCGAGCAGGTCACGGACACGCATCCGCGGACTCCTAACGGGGGCTGAGGGTGGGATGGGGCTGAGGGGTGGGCCGAACGGGGAAGGCCCGGGCGTTCGGTCGGGGGTCACAGTGTGCCCGAACATCCGTACTTGTCGTCACGTCCGGGCGGGCGAGCGGATCACGGGCCCGTCGCTTGCGAATCACGGCCGGATTACGGTCGTAGGTAGCACCTGGTGAACACCTGGGCTGCGCATTCCTCTCCTTAGAGGAACGTACAGGATGCCGGGCGGGAGCACAGCCGGGGCTTCATGCCATCGGTGACTGCCTGTGGGCCCCGTCGCGGCGGTTCACTGGGCGACACGCCGCCGGACGCAGCCCGGTGACCGGGGCCCGACGCGGAGGCGACGAAGCGGTTGGTTGAGAGGTCCGAACACCGAGTTCCGGGCAGTGTGCCCACCCGTCCGGCAGGCGACGACTTGAGGAGACACCCGCATGGAGTTCCTTCGGCCCGCTACCTGGGACGAGGCACTCGCGGCGAAGGCCGAGTACCCGACCGCACTGCCCATCGCGGGCGGTACGGACGTCATGGTCGAGCTGAACTTCGACGTGCACCGGCCATCCGCGATTCTCGATCTGAACCGCATCACCGAGCTCACCCAGTGGTCGAACGACGGCGGCGTCGTCCGGCTCGGCGCCTCCGTCCCCTACTCCCGGATCATCGACGAGCTGTCCGGGCCGCTGCCCGGGCTGGCGCTGGCGGCCCACACCGTCGGCTCCCCGCAGATCCGCAACCGCGGCGGCGTCGGCGGCAACCTCGGCGCGGCCTCCCCGGCCGGCGACTCCCACCCGGCGCTGCTGGCGGCCGGCCGGGACGTCCTGGTCGAGGCCGCCTCCGTGCGCGGCACCCGGCTGATCCCGATCGACGACTTCTACGTCGGCGTGAAGCGCAACAGCCTGGACGCCGACGAGCTGATCCGGGCGGTGCACATCCCGGTGGCGGACGGCCCGCAGCAGTTCTCGAAGATCGGCACCCGCAACGCCATGGTGATCGCGGTCTGCGCCTTCGGCTTCGCCCTCCACCCGAAGAACGGCACCGTCGGCACCGGCATCGGCTCGGCCGCCCCCACGCCGCGCCGCGCCGTCGAGGCCGAGGAGTACCTGGCGGGCGTGCTCGCCGAGCGCGGCCTCTGGGAGTCCGGCGACCTGCTGGGCGCCGAGGTGGTCCAGCGCTTCGGCGAGCTGGTCAAGGCCGCCGCCTCGCCGATCGACGACGTCCGGGGCACCGCCGACTACCGCCGGCACGCGCTCGCCGTGATGGCCCGCCGCACCCTCACCTGGACCTGGAACGACTACAGCAAGCAGATCAGGAGCGCGGCATGAGGGTGACTTTCACCGCCAACGGCAAGCCGGTCGAGGCGGACGACGTCTGGGAGGGCGAGAGCCTCCTGTACGTGCTGCGCGAGCGGGTCGGCCTGCCGGGCTCGAAGAACGCCTGCGAGCAGGGCGAGTGCGGCTCCTGCACGGTCTACCTGGACGGCGTGCCGGTCTGCAGTTGTCTGGTCGCGGCCGGCCAGGTGCAGGACCGCGAGGTGCGCACGGTCGAGGGCCTGACCGGCGAGAACGGCGAACTGGGCCTCGTCCAGCAGGCGTTCATCGATGCCGGCGCCGTCCAGTGCGGCTTCTGCACCCCCGGCCTGCTGGTGCAGACCGACGCGCTGCTGGAGCGGGACGCCCAGCCGAGCGACAACGACATCCGCGAGGCGCTGTCGGGCAACCTCTGCCGCTGCACCGGCTACGAGAAGATCATGGACGCGGTGCGGCTGGCGTCCGCCCGCACGTGCGCCGGAAAGGCCGTGTCGCAATGACCACCCGCACCATCCAGGGCCAGAAGAACCTCCAGGACATCCGGCAGGCCAGCAAGGACGGCATCGGCGGCTCGCCGCTGCGCCCGGACGGCCACCTCAAGGTCAAGGGCGAGTTCGCCTACTCCTCCGACATGTGGCACGAGGACATGCTCTGGGGCATGGCGCTGCGCTCGCCGCACCCGCGCGCCACCATCCTGTCGGTGGACATCTCCGAGGCGCTCAAGGTGCCCGGCGTCTACGCCGTCCTCACCCACCAGGACATCCCCGGCGCGAAGTACTACGGGCTGGAGATCCAGGACCAGCCGGCCCTGGCCATCGACAAGGTCCGCTACCACGGCGAGGCGATCGCCCTGGTCGCGGCCGACCACCCGGAGACCGCCCGCCGCGCGGTGAAGAGGATCAAGGTCGAGTACGAGGTGCTCACCCCGATCGTCACCGAGGAGCAGTGCCTGGACCCCGCCACGCACGGCTACGTGCACGAGCCGCACGAGTACAAGTCGCACGGGTACGGCAACATCTGCCACGAGCAGCGGCTGGTCTCCGGCCTCGGCGTCACCGACGAGGTCCGTGCGCTCGCGGACGTCGTCGTCAGCGGCGACTACGAGGTCGGCATGCAGGACCAGGCCTTCCTCGGCCCCGAGTCCGGCCTCGCGGTGCCCGCCGAGGACGGCGGCATCGACCTCTACATCGCCACCCAGTGGCTGCACGTCGACCGCCAGCAGATGGCCCCGGTGCTCGACCTGCCCGAGGAGAAGGTCCGGCTCACCCTGGCCGGCGTCGGCGGCGCCTTCGGCGGCCGCGAGGACCTGTCGATGCAGATCCACGCCTGCCTGCTGGCCCAGCACACCGGCAAGCCGGTCAAGATCGTCTACGCCCGCGACGAGTCCTTCTTCGGCCACGTGCACCGCCACCCCGCCAGGATGCACTACGAGCACGGCGCCACCCGCGACGGCAAGCTGGTCTTCGCCGACTGCCGGATCGTGCTGGACGGCGGCGCGTACGCCTCCGCCTCGCCCGCCGTGGTCGGCAACGCGGCCTCGCTCGGGCACGGCCCGTACGTGATCCCCAACGTGCGGATGCACGCCATCGCGCTCTACAGCAACAACCCGTCCTGCGGCGCCATGCGCGGCTTCGGCGCCGTCCAGGCCGCGTTCGGCTACGAGTCGCAGATGGACAAGCTGGCCGTCGAACTCGGCATGGACCCGGTCGAGTTGAGGCAGCTCAACGCCATGTCGGAGGGCGACCACATGCCCACCGGCCAGCAGATCGACTCGCCCGCCCCGGTCGCCGAACTGCTGCGGCGCGCCAAGGAGATGCCGCTGCCGCCGCCGCTGGACACCGATCACCCGGACGTGCGCCAGCTCCCCGGGGCACTGTCCAACACCTCGCACGGCGAGGGCATCGTGCGCGGCGTCGGCTACTCGGTCGGCATCAAGAACGTCGGCTTCTCCGAGGGCTTCGACGACTACTCCACCGCCCGGGTGCGCCTGGAGGTGATCGGCGGCGAGCCCGTCGCCATGGTCCACACCGCGATGGCGGAGGTCGGCCAGGGCGGCGTCACCGTGCACGCCCAGATCGCCCGCACCGAGCTGGGCGTCGAACTGGTCACCATCCACCCGGCCAACACCGAGGTCGGATCGGCCGGTTCGACCTCCGCCTCGCGCCAGACGTACATGACCGGCGGCGCCGTGAAGCTGGCCGCCGAGGCGGTCAGGCGGGCGCTGATCGAGAAGGGCCGCCGCCGCTACGGCTGGACCCACGGCGACATCACGCTGATCGCCGGGAAGGTCGTCTCGGAGAGCGCCGGCGTGCTGGTCCCCATGGTCGACCTGCTCGGCGACGAGGCCATCGACCTCACCCGCGAACACCACCACCGCCCGACCGTCCCCTTCGACAAGGAGACCGGGCAGGGCTTCGGCCACGTCCAGTACACCTTCTGCGCCAACCGCGCGGTGGTCGACGTGGACGTCGAACTGGGCCTGGTCAAGGTCGTCGAGCTCACCGCCGTCCAGGACGTCGGCAAGGCGCTCAACCCGCTCTCCGTCGTCGGCCAGATCCAGGGCGGCTGCACCCAGGCGCTCGGCCTCGCCGTGATGGAGGAGATCATCGTGCGGGACGGGAAGGTGCGCAACGCCTCCTTCACCGACTACCTGATCCCCACCATCCTCGACACCCCGCCGATCCCGGTGGAGATCCTCGAACTGCCCGACCCGCACGCCCCGTACGGGCTGCGCGGCGTCGGCGAGGCCCCGACCGTCTCGGCGACTCCGTCGATCGTGGCGGCCATCCGCAACGCCACCGGCCTGGCGCTCAACCGGATCCCGGTCCGGCCCGAGCACCTGACCACGGAGGCCCCCGGAGCCTGACGCCCCCGGAGCCCGCAAGCTCCCCCGGGCTTCAGGCCCCGGGGAGCAGGAGAACCTCCCCGAGCCGCACGGCCGGGGTGCAGGAGAACCTCCCCGGGGCGGCGACCGTCCTCCCCGCCGCCCCGGGGCCGCTCCACCGCGCCACCCCCACTCGCGTGCACCACCCACGGCACGCGACCGCACCATCCCGCTGCCTCTCCCACGCCGGGGTTCTGCAGCGGTGCGCACCACCCACGCACCGCAGGCACCGCCACAGTGCGCCCAGTGAGTCGAGCAGTCCCCCTGCGCCAACCTCGTTGACTGGCAGTCAGGTCGGCTCGCCCACCCCAACCCCCTTTGACACTTGGGAGTGGACATGACCCAGATCCCCACGGAACACAGCCCCACCGAGGAGAGACCCGCCGAGGACGACACCGCCACGCCCGCTCCCGCCCCGGCCCCCGCGCCGAAGAACGCACTGGACGCGTACTTCAGGATCACGGCCCGGGGATCGACCTTCGGCAACGAGATCCGCGGCGGCCTCACCACCTTCATGGCGATGGCCTACATCGTCCTGCTCAACCCGATCATCCTGAGCGGCGCCGACGTCAACGGCCTCAAGCTGGACCACGCGCAGCTCACCACCGCGACCGCGCTCGCCGCCGCCGTCACCACGATCCTGATGGGCGTGGTCGGCAACGTCCCCCTGGCGGTCGCCGCCGGGCTCTCGGTCTCCGGCGTGATATCCGCGCTGGTGGTACCGCACACCACCTGGCCCCAGGCCATGGGCCTGTGCGTGATCTACGGCCTGCTGATCGTCCTGCTGGTCGTGTCCGGGCTCCGCGAGAAGATCATGAGCGGCATCCCGCTGCCGCTCAAGCACGCCATCACCATCGGCATCGGCCTCTTCGTCTCGCTGATCGGCCTGGTCAAGGCCGGCTTCGTGCACACCGGCGGCCCCACGCCGCTCGCGCTCGGCCCCTTCGGCGAGCTGGCCGGCTGGCCCGTCCTGGTCTTCTGCCTCACCGTGCTGACGATCTTCGTCCTGCTGGCCCGCAACGTCCGCGGCGCGATCCTGATCGGCATCGCCGGCGGCACCGTGGTGGCCTTCGTCATCAACGCGGTCGCCGACCTCCCCGCGAAGACCTGGGTCAGCTCCGCCCCGGTGTGGCCGGGCAGCCCGGTCTCCGCGCCCGACTTCGGCCTCTTCGGCCACGTCGACCTCTTCGGTGCCTTCGGCAGCCACGGCCTGGGCGCCATCAGCGCCTCGGTCGCCGTCTTCACCCTGGTACTGGCCGGCTTCTTCGACGCGATGGCCACCATCATCGGCGTCGGCACCGAAGCCGGGCTGGCCGACAAGCAGGGCCGGATGCCCGGCCTCTCCAAGGCCCTGTTCATCGACGGGGCCGGCGGCGCCGTCGGCGGCCTGTCCGGCGCCTCCGGCCAGACCGTGTTCGTCGAGTCCGCCACCGGGGTCGGCGACGGCGCCCGCACCGGCCTCGCCTCGACCGTCACCGGCGGCGTGTTCGCACTGATGCTGTTCTTCTCGCCGCTCGCCGCGATCGTCCCGACCGAGGTGGCCTCCGCCGCCCTCGTCGTGATCGGCTCGATGATGATGAGCCAGGCCCGGCACATCGACTGGTCCGACCGCGAGGTCGCCATCCCGGCCTTCCTCACCTGCACCCTGATGCCGTTCACCTACAGCATCACCGCCGGTGTCGCCGCGGGCGTCATCTCGTACACGGTCATCAAGGCGGGCACCGGCAAGTGGCGCGAGCCCGGCCCGCTGATGTGGATCCTCACCGGGGTCTTCGTGGTCTACTTCGCGCTCACCCCGATCAAGTCCTGGCTGGGCGTGCACTAGCCCCGCTCGGCCGCAGAGGACCTGGCCGCACCGCCGCCGTGCGGGAATCGTTTCCCGTACGGCGGCACCTCCCGTCTACCCTCGCTTGTGTAAGGAGCTCTCCGACATGCAGGACATCGCCGAGCAGTTGCAGGCCTGGCACGCGGCCGGGCGCTCCTTCGCCGTGGCCACCGTCGTCGGCGTCTCCGGCAGCGCGCCCCGCGACCCGGGGGCGGCCCTGGCCGTCGACGCGGCCGGCGAGGCGATCGGCAGCGTCTCCGGGGGCTGCGTCGAGGGCGCGGTCTACGAGCTGTGCCAGGCTGCCATCGAGTCCGGCGAACCCGTCCTGGAACGGTTCGGCTACAGCGACGAGGACGCCTTCGCCGTCGGCCTGACCTGCGGCGGCGTCCTCGACGTGTTCGTCCAGCCGATCCGGCCCGGGGCCGACGACGGACTCGACGCCGGCATCGCCTACATCGCCTCCGGCACCCCCGTCGCGCTCGCCCGGGTGATCGCCGGGCCCGGCGGACTCGTCGGCGCCACCGTCGCCGTCACCGCCGACACCCACCACGGCGCCCTCTCCCCCGCCCTCCCCCCCGCCCCCTCGACGGCCCAGCCGTCGCCCGCCGCCACCCTTCCGGCGACGCGCCCCGCGCGACACCTCGTGACCGCGCTCGAACGGGCGGTCGTCACCGAGGCCCGGGCCATGCTCGACGCCGGACGCACCGGCCGGATCGTGCTCGGCCTCGACGGACGCCCCTGCGACGACCGCGACCAGGGCACCGTCACCTGCTTCGTCGAGTCCTACGTGCCCGCGCCGCGGATGCTCGTCTTCGGCGCCATCGACTTCGCCGCCGCCGTCGTCCGGATCGGCCGCTTCCTCGGCTACCGCGTCACCGTCTGCGACGCCCGGCCCGTCTTCGCCACGAAACGGCGCTTCCCCGAGGCCGACGAGGTCGTCGTCGACTGGCCGCACCGCTACCTCGACTCCCAGCTCGACCGGATCGACGGGCGCACCGTGCTCTGCGTGCTCACCCACGATGCCAAGTTCGACATCCCGCTGCTGGAACGCGCCCTGCGGCTGCCGGTCGGCTACGTCGGCGCGATGGGCTCGCGCCGCACCCACCGCGACCGCGAGGCGCGGCTGCGCGAGGTCGGGCTCACCGAGGCCGAGATCGGCCGGCTGCGCTCCCCCATCGGCCTCGACCTCGGCGCCCGCACCCCCGAGGAGACGGCGGTGTCCGTCGCCGCCGAGATCATCGCCCACCGGCGCGGCGGCAGCTGCCTGCCGCTCAATGCCGGGGACGGCCCGATCCACCACGAGGCACCGGCCACCCCCGAGGAGCCCCGGGCACGACGCACGCGCCGGACGCACGCCGCCTGAGGCCGCCGGTCAGTCGCTCAGTGCCAGCTTCACGCCGAAGCCCACCACCACCGCGCCGGTCACCCGGTCCATCAGCCTCCGGGCGGCGGGGCGGCGCAGCCAGCCGCGCAGCGCCCGGGCGAAGCCGACCAGGACGGTCGACCACAGCACGCCCTCCACCACGTGGACGCAGGTGAGCGCCACCCCGGCGGCGAAGTGCGGGGCCCCGGCGGGGATGAACTGCGGCAGCACGGCCACGTAGAACACCCCGACCTTGGGGTTCAGCAGATTGGTCAGCGTTCCGCGCCGCCAGCCGTACCCGAAACCGCCCTCGGCCGGCTCCTCCTCGACCGCCGCCTCCCCGCCCCGGCTGCGCAGCATGCCGACGCCCATCCACACCAGGTACGCCGCCCCACCCCAGCGCAGCACCTCGTACGCCACCTGCGAGGCGGTCAGCAGCGCCGTCACCCCGGCCGAGGTGAGCGTCCCCCAGACCAGCGTCCCGGTCTGGATCCCCAGCACCACCCCCCACGCCTGACGCCGCCGCCCGAGCGCGGACGTCCGCAGCACCAGCGCGGTGTCGAGCCCGGGCGTGAGCGTGAGCAGCCCCACGACGAGGGCGAAGGACCACAGAGCCGTTGTCATCTCCATGGGCCTCGATGCTCTCACAGGCCCGGGGCCTCGTTCCTCACTCACCCTGGTCCACCGGTCCGGTGAGACCGGGCAGACCGCCCTCGGCGAGCCGGGCCGTGAAGGCCTCGCGCTTCCGGCGCCGCACCGCGTCCTCAAGGGCGGCGTCGTCCTGCCCGATACCGCGGGCCCGTGCGGCCCGCTCAGGTGACGTTGAGGCGGGCGGCCAGGCGGAGGAGGCCGGGGCTGAGGCGGGAGAGGAAGCGGGCGGCCTTGGCCTCCGGGGTGACGGGGACGACCGGCCTGCCGGTGCGGACGGCGGTGAGGATGGCGGTGGCGACCTTCTCCGGGGGGAAGCCGCGGCGGGCGTAGAGCCCGGCGGCGCGGGCCTGCTTGGCGGCCTGCTGGTCGGCGGTGGTCGCGGAGAAGGTGGAGGTGCGGGTGATGTTGGTGTTGACGATGCCCGGGCAGATGGTGGAGACGCCGATGCCGTGCCCGGCGAGTTCGGCGCGCAGGCAGTCCGAGAGCATGAACACCGCGGCCTTGCTGGTCGCGTACGCGGTGAGCGCCTTGGACGGCAGGTAGGCGGCGGCCGAGGAGACGTTGACCAGGTGACCGCCCCGGCCGCGGTCGGCCATCAGCGTGCCGAAGGCGCGGCAGCCGTGGATGACGCCCCAGAGGTTGACGTCCAGGACGCGCTGCCATTCCTTCTCGGTGGTCTGCAGGAACGTCCCGGAGTGGCCGATGCCGGCGTTGTTGACCACCACGTCGGGCACCCCGTGCTCCTCCGCGACCGCCTGTGCGAAGGCGTCCACCGCCGCGCCGTCGGCGACGTCCACCCGGTAGGCGTGCGCCTGCGGGCCGATCAGCGAGGCGAGTTCGGCGGTGCGCTCGGCGGCGGCGAGGTCGAGGTCGCAGACCACGACGCGGGCGCCGTCCTCGGCGAAGGCGAGCGCGGTGGCCCGGCCGATGCCGCTGCCGCCGCCGGTGACGACGACCAGCCGGCCGTCACCCTGCTCCCGGGTCGGCTCGGCGCTTCCGCGTTCGATACGGGTGGTGAACTCGCGGACCATCTCGGCCACGGTGGCTCCCTTCTCCAGCAGCGCCGACCAGTGACCGGCGTGCAGCGTCCGTCGGGTCAGCTCGGGCACCCAGCGTTCCAGCCCCTCGGAGAGGAACGGGGCGACGTAGCGGTCCCGGGTGAGGGTGATCAGCTGGACCGGCACCCGCGTCGGCCGCTCGCGCGGGCTGCGCAGCGTGGGGCGGAAGTTGGCCCGGTACAGCTCGATGCCGCGGACGGCGTCGCGGCGCAGGCCGGGCTGCGGGTGGTCGGGCCGCGGGGTGACCTGCTCCAGGTCGCGCAGCACCCGCGGCCAGGCCCGGGCCAGGCCCAGGCGCCACACGCCGGGGGCGAGGAAGGGCAGGTGGAAGGCGGTGATGTACCAGGAGTGCAGGCCCTGGTGGAGGAGTTGGCGCAGGTGCCGCGGGGTGGGCCGGCGCATCCGGTGGCGCAGCCAGTAGCCCATGTGGTCCAGGCAGGGGCCGGACATGGTGGTGTACGAGGTGATCCGCCGCTCGGAGCCGGGCTCGGTGACGGCCTCCCAGGACTGCAGCGAGCCCCAGTCGTGGGCGACCACGTGCACCGGGCGGTCGGGGCTGACGGCGTCGGCGACCGCGAACAGGTCGGCGGCCAGGTGCTCCAGCCGGTAGCCGTCCCGGGTGGCGGGCACTCCGGACCGGCCGGCGCCGCGCACGTCGTAGCGGACCACGTGGTGGTCGCGGGCGAGGTCGGCGGCGACGTCGTCCCAGACGGCATGGGTGTCCGGGTAGCCGTGCACCAGGAGGACGGTCGGGGCGGCCGGGTCGCCCTGTTCGAAGACGGCGAGCGGGAGGCCGTCGGAGTGCACGGTGCGGCGGCGCACGGGCGGGGCGGCCGGCGCCTTCGCGGCAGCTGCGGCGTCTGCTGCGTCCGGGGCGTCTGCGGCGGGGGTGGTCATCGGGCGGCCTCCAGGGCAACGTCGTGGGCGGCGTCCGCCGTCCAGCGGCGGACGTGCGGCAGGTCGTCGTCGAGCCAGTGGGCGTCGTCCTCGGTGACCACCAGCAGTTCCTCGAACTTGATGCCCACGCCGCGGAAGCCGATGTGCGGCTCGACCGCCCACAGGCCCGGGGTGGGCGCGTGCCGGGACGACCGGCCGTCCGCCCAGAGCGGTGAACGGCCGTGCAGGCGCTCGGAGATCAGTTCGCGTCCGAGGGTCTGCAGGGTGCGCACGCCGAAGCCGAGGACGTTGACCCCGGCCGGGCCGCGCACGGTGGTGCGGGTGACCTGGTGGCCGATCACCCGGCCCGGGTAGACCTGGTGGCGGTTGTCGTAGCCGTGCGCGGCGATCTGCGCGTCCACGGCCGCGTACACCTCGTTGAGCGGACGGCGGGCGCGCACCTCGGCGAGGATCAGCTCGCGGTACACCTGGAGGTCGGCGGCCAGGCGGTCCCAGACCCGGTTCTCGCCGACCTTGCCGCCGTAACCGATGTCGGCGGTGTAGCCGTCGACGATGGGCGCGCAGTCCAGGACGTACGGCATGCCCTCCTCCAGGCGGCGGTTGCCGGCGAAGAACTGGAGCGGGGTGTGGAAGTGCCGGAAGGCCGTGCGGTCGCCGAACCAGGCGAACGGGACGTGGAAGAAGTCCTGCACCCCGGCGGCGACCAGGCGGCGGCGCAGTTCGGCCGTGGCCTGGCGCTCGGTGACGCCCGGTCCGATCCAGGCGGCGACCTGTTCGGCGCAGTGGTAGGCGAGTTGCTGGGTCTCGCGGAAGCGGGCGAGGTCGCGCTCGTCGTAGGGGAAGGTCGGGGGGTTCGCCATCGGGGCTCCTTCTACAGGTCGAGCACGCTACAGGTCGAGCACCAGGGTCTCGCCCTCGGCGGCCCGGGAGACGCAGGGCAGCACGGCGCCGGCGGCACGCTGCTCTGAGGTGAGCCGGCGGTCCCGGTGCTCGGGCGTGCCGGCCAGCACGCGGACCTCGCAGGTGCCACAGAAACCCTGGTGGCAGGAGTACGGGAGGTCGGGGCGGGCTTCGCGCAGCACGTCCAGGGCGGAGCGGTCGGCGGGGACGTCCAGCACCGGGCCGTCGGTGCCCAGGCGCACGGCGAAGGACTCGCCGCCGATGACCGGGGCGGCGCCGAAGCGCTCGAAGTGCAGGGCGGTGGAAGGGGATTCGTCCAGGGCGCGCTGCACGGCGGTGAGCATCGGAGCCGGGCCGCAGCAGTAGACGGCGGCGCCGCGCGGGGCGTGCGCGAGCAGGTCAGCGCCGGTCGGCACGCCGTGCTCGTCGTCGGTGCGCAGCACCACCCGGCTCGGGTCGAGAGCGCGCAGCTCGTCCGCGTACGGGAGGGTGTCGGCGCTGCGGCCGACGTGCACCAGGCGCCAGTCCAGGCCGTGCCGCTGCGCCTCGCGGGCCATCGGGAGCAGTGGGGTGATACCGATGCCGCCGGCGAGCAGCAGGACGGCGGGCTCGGCGCAGAAGGCGAAGCCGTTACGCGGGCGGCGGGCGGTGAGGCGGCTGCCGGGGTGCAGGGTGTCGTGGATCTCGACGGAGCCGCCGCCGCCCTCGGGCAGTCGCCGTATGGCGATCCGGTAGGCGGCACGGTCGGCGGGGTCGCCGCAGAGCGAGTAGTGGCGTTCGCGGCCGGAGGGCAGGGCGAGGCGCAGGTGGGCGCCGGGCTGCCAGCCGGGGAGCGGGCCGCCGGAGGGGTCGGTGAGCCGCAATTCGACGACGTCGGCGGCGAGTTGGCGGCGGGTGGCGACGACCAGCTGGAGCGGCGGGGTGGGGCGGCTGAGCGGGCGGCGGGGGTTGCGACGCAGCAGGGGGCTACCGAGGGCCGGGGTGTAGCGGTCACCGAAGGCGGTGAGCCGGCGCATGAACGCGTCGGCGCGGGGGCGGCCGTAGAGGTCGGGGGGCGGGTTGAGCAGGTCCATCCGGCGGTCCTTGGCGTCTGGGAGGGGGCGCGAGCGACGGGTGACAGGTTTCGGATTTCAAAGTTCAGAGTTCAGAGTTCAGAGTTCAGATAACAGATGACGTTTTCTGTTATCTGTTATCTGAACTCTGTCACCTGACCCCTTGTCAGTGGCCCACTGCCGCCGCGCGGGCGGCCGGGGAGGCGGCGAGGTAGCCGAGGGCCTGGCTGGAGGAGCCCTCCTGGGTGGGGTGGTAGCCGGGCCGCAGGTAGCGCAGGCCGGAGCGGATCGACCGGACCGGGTCGGGCAGCAGGCCGCGCCTGGCGATCCTGCCGGCCTCCCGCCAGGTGGGCCTGAGCCGTCCGTCGAGGGTGGGGTCGGCGGCGAGCAGGAAGCGGGCGCCGCGCACCCAGAGGTGGACCAGCAGCGGCCCGGAGACCGCCATGCCGCGGACCCGGCGCAGATAGCCGGGGTCGAGGTGGACCATCAGGTCGAAGGCGACGCTGCGGTGTTCGACCTCCTCGGCGCCGTGCCAGCGCAGCAGGTCGAGCATCGTCGGGTCGGCCTTGGCGCGGTCCAGGCCCGGGGAGTTGAGCGCCCAGTTGCCGAGGAAGGCGGTGAAGTGCTCGATCGCCGCCACGAAGGCGACCCGCTCGATGAGGTTCTCGCGGCGCCGCGCGGGGCTGAGCCCGGGCTTGTCGCCGAGGACGCGCTGGAACAGCCAGGCGATCTGCCGGACGTACGGACGCGGGTCGAGCCCCTGGCCGAGCAGGTGGTCGAGGACCTCCTGGTGCGCCTCGGCGTGGATGGCCTCCTGGCCGATGAACCCGAGGACCTCCTCGCGCAGTTGCTCGTCGCGGATGAGCGGCAGCGCCTCCTTGAAGACCTTGACGAACCAGCGCTCACCCTCGGGCAGCAGCAGGTGCAGCACGTTGATGACGTGGGTGGCCATCGGCTCGTCGGGGATCCAGTGCAGCGGCAGCCGGTCCCAGTCGAAGCGGACGTCCCGGGGTTCGAGGACGAGGCTGTCGTGGACGCGCGCGGCGGGGACGGCAAGGGCGGGTACGGGGGTGGAGCGGGGCACGGCGGGCCCTCCTGACCTCGGGGCGGCGGCTCGACTCAGGGAAACGTACTCGCGGGTAGCGGTTGGGACAAGGGGTTCGGCGACTCTTATCGACATCGAGTCTAATAAGTGACACACCCCGGGGCCGTCATCGGAAACGCGCGCGAACGACCAGGTCCTTGAACGAACACGCCCGCGAACGAACACGCGGGCCCCGCCGGATCACTCGGATCCGGCGGGGCCCGCGGGAACGACCGGCCGTCAGACCGCCATCGCCAGCATCAGCGGCGCCGCCCGGGCCGCCAGCAGTTCGGCGGCGGCCTTCAGCTTGTGCACGTTGTCCACCGGCATCGACGTGGCCAGGCAGCCGACCGTGCTGCCCGCCGTGATCGGGACGGCCGCGCACACCGTGCCGAGCGCGTACTCCTGGATGTCCAGCACCGGCACGGTGGCCGGCTGCCGCTCCAGCCGGTGCATCAGCTGGTCGGCGTCGGTGACGGTCCGGGAGGTGAGCCGGGCCACCGGGTGGCGGGAGAGGTGGTCCCAGCGGGCGTCCGCGTCGAGCTGGCCGAGCAGGCACTTGCCGATCGCGCTGGCGTGCGCGGTGGCCCGGAAGTCCACCCATTCCTGCACCGCCGGCGCGTACTCGGCCGCGGACACCGCCTCCACCGACAACTCGCCGTCGTGGTAGCGGGTGAAGTACACTGCCGCGCCCAACTCGTCTCGCAGCTCAGCGAGTTTGCGGTTCAGCCGGGCCTTCACCAGCTGCTCCCGGTTGTGCTGGCCGAGCAGGGCGAAGGTGCCGCCGAGCACCCAACCGCCGTCCTGGCACTGGAGGTAGCCCTCGATCTCGAGGATCTCGGCGAGCTGCCGGACGGTCGGCAGGCCGAGCGAGGTCTCCCGCGCGAGGGCGACCAGGGTGGCACCGTCAGGGTGCCGGTCGACGGCCTCCAGCAGTCTGAGGGCGTGCTGCAGGGAGGTGAACGGGCCGGCGAGGCCCTGGTCCAGCGCGGCGTGGCGACCCGGGGCTGGTGTCGACATGTCGTCCCCTTCCGATGTCCCCCCACGGAGCGACCGCGGGCGCCCTCCAGCCTATCGACCCGGCGGGCCCGGCGACTGCTGTCCGTGAATATCCGTGAACATTCCGTGGAGCACCCACCGATCGCTCGGAGGAACGGTAGTGGAGGACAGCACGACGGCCCCCTCCCCCACTGCCCCGGGGGGAGGGGGCCGTCCCGCGGCCGCCGGGTTGCGGGGCCCCGGCGGCCGGTGAGGGCGGGTCAGTCGGTCAGCGGGGCGTCACACGTGGTGCGCCACGGCGGGGCGGCTCAGCCGTGGTCACGCGTGGCGCGCCACGGCGGCGGGGTGGCTCAGCCCTCGTCGCCCGCCCGCAGCTTGGCGACGGCCGCCTCCAGGCGGGCGCCGTACTCCTCGTCCGCGGCGTGGAAGTGGGCGAGGTTCTTCTCGACCACGTCGTCGCGGCTCACCTGGGCGAGGAAGCCCGCGATGTTGTCGATCAGCCGGGTCTTCTCGCCCGCGGACATCAGCCGGTACAGCTCACCGGCCTGGAAGAAGTCGTCGTCCTTGGTGTGAGCCGGCGTGGTGTAGGTGCCGGTGTAGCCGTCCAGCCGGACCGGCGCGGCGAGCGCGGTGTCGGTCTGGGCGGGGCCGTCGTACGAGTTGGGCTCGTAGTTCTTGCCGCGGCCGGACTTGTTGACGGCATGGAGGCCGTCGCGGCCGTAGTTGTCCGCCTCGGTGGCGCGCGGGGCGTTCACCGGCAGCTGGGTGTGGTTGACGCCGAGGCGGTAGCGCTGGGCGTCGGCGTAGGCGAACAGGCGGCCCTGGAGCATCTTGTCCGGGGAGGGGCCGATGCCGGGCACGAAGTTGTTCGGCGAGAACGCGGACTGCTCGACGTCGGCGAAGACGTTCTCCGGGTTCCTGTTGAGCACCAGGCGGCCGACCTTGACCAGCGGGTAGTCGGCGTGCGGCCACACCTTGGTGAGGTCGAACGGGTTGAAGCGGTAGTCCGCGGCCTCGGCCACCGGCATCAGCTGGACGTAGAGGGTCCAGGACGGGAACACGCCGCGCTCGATGGCCTGGTGCAGGTCGCGCTGGTGCGAGTCGGCGTCGGCGCCGAGCACCTCGGCGGACTGGTCGCCGTCCAGCGAGCGGATGCCCTGGTTGGTCTTGAAGTGGTACTTCACCCAGTAGGCGTCGCCCTCGGCGCTGACCCACTGGTAGGTGTGCGAGCCGTAGCCGTTCATGTGGCGGTAGGAGGCCGGGATGCCGCGGTCGCCGAACAGCCAGGTGATCTGGTGGGTCGAGGCGGGCGAGTGGGCCCAGAAGTCCCAGACGTTGTCCGCCTCCTGCACGCCGGTGTACGGGTCGCGCTTCTGCGAGTGGATGAAGTCGGGGAACTTGAGCGGGTCCTTGATGAAGAACACCGGGGTGTTGTTGCCGACCAGGTCGTAATTGCCCTGCGCGGTGTAGAACTTCAGCGCGAAGCCGCGCGGGTCTCGCACCGCGTCGCTGGAGCCCAGGTTGCCGGCCACGGTGGAGAACCGCAGGAAGACCTCGGTGCGCTTGCCGACCTCGGCGAGGAAGTCCGCGCGGGTGTACCGCGACACCTCGTCGGTGACCTCGAAGTAGCCGTACGCGCCGGAGCCGCGGGCGTGCACGACCCGCTCCGGGATGCGCTCGCGGTTGAACCGGGCCAGCTTCTCCAGCAGCTGCTGGTCCTGGATCAGCAGCGGGCCGTACTCGCCGGCCGAGGCCGAGTTCTGGTTGTCGGCGACCGGGGCGCCGGACTCCGTGGTCAGGATCTTGGACATGGAGGGTCCTTCAGGTGTCGATAAAAGCGTTGCGTGGAGAGTGGTGTGACGTGCCGTCGGTCCCGGAGTGCGCGGGGCTCCGCCGGACCGCCGAACGGGCGTCAGACGCCCAGCAGGCGCCACACGGCCGAGCGGCGGCGGGAGGAGTGCTCGCCGTCGGGGCCGTCGGCGGGCCGGAGCGCGGCGACGGCGCCGGCGGCCGCGGCCTGGTCCGCCAGCGGGCGGGCGGCGGTCAGCGCGGCGGCCTCGTCGGCGGTCAGGCCGGCCTCGGCGAGGGCCGCGGCGGCCTCGGCGGCCGGGACGGCGTTGAACCAGCGCAGCGCGAGGGCCGCGCGGCCGGCCTCGGTGAGGCGGCCGGTGAGCCGGAGGCGGGCGAGGCCGCCGTCCGGGTGGACGTTGATGCGCACGTGGGTCACCGGGCGGCCGGCGTCGAGCCGGAAGCGGTGCCGGGTGTCGGGCTGCAGGCGGGTGCGGGGCAGGATCTCGAACCACTCGCCGTCGGCCGGGTCCGCCCCGGTCGAGGCGTCGAAGCCGACGAGGTCGGCCCAGCCGGGGGCATTGGCGACGAAGTGGGTGGTGTCCACCTCGGCGGCCAGGGCCTCACCGCCCCCGGCCAGGGCGATCTGCACCCAGTCGTTGGCCTTGTCGCGCCGACGCCGGGTCTCCCAGCCCTCGCCCATGACGGAGGCGCGACCGGGAGCGTTCAGGTTGTGCGGGGAGGAGAAGTAGCGGTCGGACGCCGCCTCGGCCACGCCGCCGTACTCCTGGGCGGCCAGGTCGAAGGTGAGGCCGTCCAGTTCGCGCGGGTCGGGCAGCACCTCGCCGTGGACGCGCAGCCGGGCGACGCCGCCGTCCGGGAAGATGTTGAGGCGGATGTGGGTGTAGCGGTTGGCGTCGTCGACGGCGAACTCGTGGGCGGTGTCGCCCTGGAGCGGGGTGCGCGGCACCAGCGTGGTCCACTCGGCGTCCGCCACCTCCTCGGGCGAGGGGTGGCCGGGCACCGAGGCGGCCTCGACGGAGGCGCTCTCCGGGTAGTTGCCGGTGAAGTGCGCGGTGTCCACCACCAGGCCGCGGACCACACCGCCGGCGCCGAGCCGGACGATCGCCCAGTCGTGGTCCTGGTCGGTGGGGTGGGGCTGGTCGGCGCAGACGCCGCGGCGGCGCCTGGACTCCCAGCCGTCCATGATCTGGCCCTTGTGACCGAAGGTGTGCGGGCGGAACTCGGCGGGCTTGGCGACCAGGAGGTTCTCGGCGTCGGCGAAGGTGTCCTCGTTGGTGGCGACGACGCCCGCGCCGAGCAGCCGCGAGGCCAGGTTGACCAGCTCGGTGAAGGGAGCGCTCGGGGTGTCGGCAGTGGTCACGAAGTCTCCTCAGGACAGGCGATCGGACGGGGTGGTGGTGGGGGCGGCGACGGGCCGGGTGAGCGGGCGGCCGAAGGGCTCGGCCGAGACGTCCACCGCGCGGCCGCGCAGCCAGGTGGTGCGGACCGCGCCGGTCAGCGTCCGGCCCGCGTACGGGGTCACGGGGTTGCGGTGGTGCAACTCGCGGGGGTGGACGGCGAATTCACCGTCGGGGTCGAAGGCGACCAGGTCGGCGTCGCAGCCCGCCGCGATGGCGCCCTTGATCCCGGTGAGGCCGACGAGTTCGGCCGGTCCGGCGGACATCCAGCGGACCACGTCGGCGAGGCCGTGGCCGCGGCGGCGGGCCTCGGTCCAGATCGCCGGCAGGCCCAGTTGCAGGGAGGCGATGCCGCCCCAGGCGGCCGCGAAGTCACCGCTGCCGCCGTACTCGGGCAGCAGCTTGAGGTCGGGGGTGGAGGGCGAGTGGTCGGAGACCACGGCGATGAACTCGCCGTCCGCCAGGGCCTGCCAGAGCAGGTCGCGGTTGGTCTCGTCGCGGATCGGCGGGCAGCACTTGAAGGCGGTGCCGCCGTCCGGCACCTGCTCGGCCGCCAGGGTCAGGTAGTGCGGGCAGGTCTCGGCGGTGACCTGGACGCCGTCCTCGCGGGCCTGGCGCAGCAGCGGCAGCACGGCGGCGGAGGAGACGTGCAGGATGTGGACGCGGGCGCCGGTGCGCCGGGCGGTGTCGAGCAGGACGGCGACGGCGACGGCCTCCGCGTCGGCGGGGCGGGAGGCGAGGAAGTCGCGGTAGTGGACGCCGGGTTGCTGCGGGGCGGCGGCCAGCACGGCCGGGTCCTCGGCGTGGATGATCGCCAGCGCCCCGAGCCGGGCCTGCTCGGCCAGCGCGGCCTCCAGGTCCGCGGCCTCGACGTGCGGGAACTCGTCGACGCCGGAGGGGGCGAGGAAGCTCTTGAAGCCGAACACGCCGGCCTCGTGCAGCGGCGCGAGGTCCGGGACGTTGCCGGGGACGGCGCCGCCCCAGAAACCGAGGTCGACCCAGGCCTGGCCGTCCGCGGTCTTCCGCTTGGCGACCAGGCCCTCCAGCGTGGTGGTGGGCGGGACGGAGTTGAGCGGCATGTCGATGATCGTGGTGACGCCGCCGGCCGCGGCGGCCCGGGTGGCGGTGGCGAAGCCCTCCCACTCGGTGCGGCCGGGCTCGTTGACGTGCACGTGGGTGTCGACCAGGCCGGGCAGCAGGGCGGTGTCCCCGAGGTCGGCGAGGCCGCCGTCGCCGTCGGGTCGGTCGCCCGCGAGGAGCGAGCCGTACGCGGCGACCTGCTCGATCTTCCCGTCCCGGATCAGCACGTCGGCGGGGCGCTCACCGTCGGGCAGGACCACCCGTCGGGAGCGGATCACCGCTGGCTGGCTGAAAGGCATGGGAGACCTCCGAAACCTGGAAGTTGGGGGTGGGCGCCGGGCGGGAACCGGGAGGCGGACCGGCAGGGAACCGGCAGCGAACCGGGCGGGGAAGCGAAGGATTGCCGGGAGCCTAGGCCCGCCTTCAACAAAACGTCAATGGAGGAACGTACGAGGCGAACGCACGGGGGATCCGCGCACCCCGTCGGCACGGGGGATCCGCCCGGCCCATCGGCATGGCGGACCCGCCCGGCCCATCGGCATGCGGGAACGGGTACGGCGGGTCGGCGCGGAGGATCAGCCGGACAGCAGCTCGCCCGCCAGCCGCTCCCCCGCCACCTCGGCCAGCTCACCGGCCTTGGTCATGCTGTCCCCCGGCTGCTCCGCGAGGTCGGTGAGGGCGATCGCGGCGGTGAACCCGGCGGCCCGCCACTCGGGCTCGGACAGCTCCAGCCGCCCCGCCACGGCGGCCACCCGAACCCCCGCCCGGGCGGCCGCCGAGGCAACGCCGGCGGGGGCCTTGCCGTGGAGCGTCTGCGCGTCCAGACAGCCCTCGCCGGTCACGACGAGGCGTGCCCCACGCACGGCCTCGTCGAAACCCAGCAGTTCGAGCAGCAGCTCGATACCGGGTCGCATGGTGGCGCCGAGCAGCGCGAGAGCGGCGAAACCCACCCCGCCGGCGGCCCCGGCACCGGGGGCGTCGCGCACGTCCCGTCCGGTGGCCAGGGCGACCTGGTCGGCGAAGCGGGTCAGGCCCTCCTCCAGGACCACCAGGTCGTCGCCGTCGGCGCCCTTCTGCGGGCCGTAGACGGCGGTGGCGCCGCGCGGGCCGAGCAGCGGGTTGTCCACGTCGCAGGCCACGACGATCTCGACGCCGGCCAGCACGTCGGCCAGCGGGCCGGGCTCGATCCGGTCGAGCCTGCGCAACGCCGCTCCGCCGGGGGGCAGTTCGGCGCCGTCGGCGTCGCGCAGGCGGGCCCCGAGCGCCTGGACCATGCCCGCGCCACCGTCGGTGCAGGCGCTGCCGCCGAGGCCGAGCACGATCCGCTTGGCGCCGAGCGCCACGGCCCGGCCGATCAGCTGGCCGACGCCGTAGGAGCCGGCCGCGAGCGGGGCGGTGCGTCCGCCGGGGAGCCGGGCGAGACCGGAGGACTGCGCCAGCTCGACCACGGCGGTGTCGCCCCGCACGGCCAGCGCGGCGTCCACCGGCAGGCCGGTCGGCCCGGCCACCTTGGCCGGGACGCGGGTGAAGCCGGCCGCGAGCGCGGCGGCCAGGGTGCCCTCGCCGCCGTCGGCGACGGGCAGTTCGCGCACCTCGACGCCGGGCGCGGCGCGCCGGACGCCGGCGGCGATCCGGGCGGCGACCTCGGCGCCCTCCAGGGTGCCCTTGAACTTGTCGGGAGCTACGACCACATGGCCCTGGTGGGGGGTGACGGGCATGGTGCGGTCCTCACTTCCGTACGGGGTCTGGCGATGTTTCGACAGCCTGTGCCAAGCATGGGCCCGGGTGCTCCGGGGATGCGACCCCCTGTCAGGAGATTCGCCCGCCCGTCGTCGCGGGGGTCCGCCCGCCGTCGCGGGGGTCCGCCCGCCGTCGCGGGGGTCCGCCCGTCGTCGCGGGGGTCAGCCCCCGCCGGGAGGGTGCGCTCCCGGCGGGAGGTGCGACCCCCTCCCCGCCGTTCCCCTCGTCCCGCTTCCGACGTACGAGAGGCTCCCCTCGGCGGGGAGGGGGCCAGGCGAGGCGTACCGGCACGACCGAAGTGCCCCCGGCAGGGGAGTACGCATCACCGGCTGGATCGACCGGCGGGCGGGCGGATGAGCCCCGGCCCGACCGCCGGTCGGGTCTGGCCCCCTGGTGGCGCGGGCACGACCGGATGAGGTACACGCCACCAGGAGGAGTTCACAGGGGGCCCGAGAGGCCCCGGGGCCTACTTGACCTCGCGGCCCGAGAGGCGCTCGACGCCGCGCAGCAGCACCGAGTGGTCGAGCGAGCCGTCGCCGTTGGCGCGGGCGGAGGCGACCAGCTGGGCCACCACGGCGCCGACCGGCAGCGCGGCGCCCACGGCGCGGGCGGCGTCGGTGACGATGCCCATGTCCTTGTGGTGCAGGTCGATCCGGAAGCCGGGGGCGAACTCGCGGTCGACCATGTTCGCCTTCTTGCGGTTCAGCACGGTCGAACCGGCCAGGCCGCCGCCGAGCACGTCCAGCGCGGCGGGCAGGTCGACGCCGGCGTTCTCCAGGAACACCACGGCCTCGGCGAGCACCTGGATGTTGACGGCGACGATCAGCTGGTTGGCGGCCTTGACGGTCTGGCCGGCACCGGACGGCCCGACGTGGATGACCGTGGTGCCCAGGACGTCGAACAGCGGCTTGGCCTCGGCGAAGTCCTCGGCGGCGCCACCGACCATGATCGACAGCACCGCCTCGACGGCCCCGGCCTCGCCACCGGAGACCGGGGCGTCCAGGGTGCGCACGCCCTTCTCCTTGGCGGCCGCCTCGACCTTCTGGGAGGTCTGCGGGGTGATCGAGGACATGTCGATCACGAGGGTGCCGGGCCTGGCGTTCTCCAGCACCCCGCCCTCGCCCAGGATGGCCTGCTCGACGTGCGGGTCGGCCGGGACCATGGTGATGACGACCTCGGCGTCCTTCACCGCGTCCGCGATGCTGGTGGCGCCGTGACCGCCGGCCGCGACCAGGGCGTCGATCTGCGGCTGGGTGAGGTTGTAGCCGGTGACGTGGTGGCCGGCCTTGACCAGGTTGGCGGCCATCGGGCTGCCCATGATGCCGAGGCCGATGAAGGCGATCTTGCGGCTCATCGCGTCGTTCCTTACGTCGTTCGTGGGGTGGGGAGGGTGGTGGGCCGGGCTTGCCCGGCGGCGTGCGGCCCGCCCGCTCAGGAGCAGCGCAGGGCCCGCCCGCTCGACGGGTGCTCGGCGCCTGCTCAGCGGCTACTCGACGGCTGTTCGACGGCTACTCGGCGGCGCGGTGCTCGCGCGGCAGCCACCCGAAGCTGTCGGCGCTGACGCCGGTGGAGGGGCGGTACTCCAGGCCGATCGGGCCGGTGTAGCCGGCGGCGGTGAGCCGGGCGAAGAGGTCCTCGAAGTCCAGCCCGCCGGTACCGGGCTCGTTGCGGCCCGGGTTGTCGGCGATCTGCACGTGGCCGAACCGGTCGGCGTAGGCGTCGATGACGGCCGGCAGGTCCTCGCCGTTCCTGGCCAGGTGGTAGAGGTCGCAGAGGAACTTCGCGTTGCCCAGGCCGGTGGCGGCGTTGACCTTGTCGACCACCTCGACCGCGGCGGCCGCGGAGACCAGCGGGTAGTCCGGGGACTCCGCCGTGTTGAGGGCCTCGATCAGCAGGATCGCGCCGATCTCGTGCGCGGCCCCGGCGGCGAGCACCAGGTTCTCCAGCGCGAGGGCGTCCTGCTCGGCGGCCTCGACGCCTTCGATCCGGTTGCCGTACAGCGCGTTGAGCGCCTTGGCGCCGAGCGAGGCGGCGAGCCCCGCGGCGACCGGGACGTTGGCCCGGAAGCGGTCCTTCTCGCTGGGCACCGAGACGGTGCCGCGGGCCCCGAGGGTGAGGTCGTCCAGGAAGTTGAGGCCGGTGAGCCGCACGCCCGCGTCGCCGAAGGCCTTGCGGAGGGTGTCCAGCTCGGCCTCGGACGGGGCGGGCTCGGCGCCGAAGGGCCACCACAGCTCGGCGGCGGTGAAACCGGCGGCCGCGGCCGCGGCGGGACGCTCCAGCAGCGGCAGTTCGCCGAACAGGATCGACAGGTTGACCGTGAAGCTGTGCCGGGAAGCGGCCGTCACGTCACTCACCTCTCACTCTCTACCGAGATCCGCAACTTCCACGATCCGGAAGAGGGATTCTGCTTGGTGGAAGCATCTCCGGCTCGGCGAGCAGGTGTCAAGACCGCCGCAACATTTTGTTGAAGAAGCCCGGAGGTGAGCCCGGCCGTGAGCCCGGCCGTGAGCCCGGAACCCCCCTCCCATCGGCGCCGCGACCGGCGGATCGACCGGCCCTGCCCGCCCGCACCGGCGCTCGCTACAGTGAGCACGTGCGATTGATGGTGGAGTTCACGACAGAACCGTTCGAACTGGACACGTTCCCCGAGCACGCCGCGGCGGCCCGCCAGGTCGTCGACGAGGCCGGCCTGGCCGTCTCGGTCGGCCCCTTCGGGACCGGCGCCGAGGGCGAGGCCGACCAGGTGCTCGCCGCGGTGACCAAGCTGCTCCGGGAAACCCTGACCGCGGGTGCGACCCGGATCTCGGTCCAGGTCAGCGTGCTCGGCGAGGAGGGCGGTACGCCGTGACCGAGCACGTGGAACACCCGCTCGCCCTGGCGATCAAGCCGCTGCTCGACGCCGTCGGCGCGACGCCCGTCCAACTGGACGAGGCGAAGTCCGAGGACGTCGTCCTGGAGTGGGAGGGCACCCCGGCGCTCGCCGTCCGGCTGCCGCACCTCAGCAGCGCCCTGGACCGGCTGCTGGCCGAGATGGCCCGCCAGTTCGACGGCCGCCCGCTGGCCGAACTGGACCGCGGGGAGAAGCAGCGGGTCGTCGCCCTCCTGGAGGAGCGCGGCGCCTTCACCGTCCGCCACGGGGTCGAGACGGTCGCCTCGGCGCTCGGCGTCAGCCGGTTCACGGTGTACAACTACCTCAACCGCCAGGACGGCTCGAAGCCCTCCTGACCCCGGTCGCTCCCCCAGGTCGACCCCCCGGTTGTCTCCTCGGTCGATTCCGCCAGGACTTCCTTCTGGCGGAAACCTTCCGAACGGACGGACCCCGCCGGCGCGGCCAGTCCGAACCGGCCCCCGGCGGGGCGCACTTGGCGAATCGCACACGAATCGCGCCGACAACGGCGGCCGGTTCAAAACGTAACCACCAACCGTTCAACAAAGTGTTGACGGCCGGGTGGGGTGGATCTAGCTTGTGCGGGTGGCACCACTCTTCAGGAGGTCCACCCGTGACCAACCACCCCCACACCCTTGACGCCCTGGCCGCGGCCGACGCCGCGGACCTGGAAGCCGTTCTGCTGGAGGTCTGCTCCAGCCCCCACTGGGCCGCCGACGTCGCGCGGGCCAGGCCCTGGTCCGACCGGGAGTCCCTGCTCACCGCCAACGCGGCGGCCATGGCCGGGCTGACGGTCGCCGACCTGCACGACGCGATGGCCGGCCACGCCCGGATCGGCAAGCCCAAGACCGGCGACGCCACCTCGCAGCGGGAGCAGGCCGGCATCCGGGGCGTGGACCGAGCCCTCCTCGACGAACTGCACGAGGCCAACGCCGCCTACGAGGCCAAGTTCGGCCACGTGTTCCTGATCTGCGCGACCGGCCGCACCGCGGCCACCATGCTCGCCGCCCTGCGCGAGCGCCACCCCAACGACGCCGCCACCGAGGCGGAGATCGTCCGGGGCGAACTGCGCAAGATCAACGACATTCGGCTCAACCGCCTGCTCGACGCATCCTGACGGAGCCGCGACGGGCCCTGGCGGGCCCCGGTGGACATATCCTGACGGATCATCAGCATTTGTAGACGAATGATCACTTCTGCCATCAGTAAGGTCACTTCACCCATGACTGGCATCTCCACCCACGTGCTCGACACCAGCCTCGGCCTCCCGGCCGAGGGCGTCCCGGTCGAGCTCGCACTGCACACCGAGGGTGGCTGGCAGGTGCTCGGCACCTCCGCCACGGACTCCGACGGCCGGGTCAAGGACCTGCCGGCCGTGGAGGCGGGCTCGGTCGTCCGGCTGCTCTTCGACACCCGCGCCTACCACGCGCTCAAGTCCGCGGAGCCGCCGTTCTTCCCCGAGGTCTCGATCGTCTTCACGGTCGCGCCCGCGCAGCACCACTACCACGTGCCGCTGCTGCTCAACCCGTTCGGATACTCGGTCTACCGCGGAAGCTAGTAGACCGACCTGGAAGCCCTAGGAGCCACGTCATGGCCCACGTGCTCGGTCAGAACCAGTACGGCAAGGCGGAGAACCGCATCGTGCGGGTCTACCGCGACTCCACCCGGCACGAGATCAAGGACCTGAACGTCTCGGTCTCCCTCCGGGGCGAGTTCGAGGACGTCCACCTCACCGGGTCGAACGCCAACTGCCTCCCCACCGACACCACCAAGAACACCGTGTACGCCTTCGCCAAGGAGCACGGGATCGAGTCGGCCGAGGCCTTCGGCATCATCCTGGCCCGCCACTTCGTCGACGACACCGAGCGCGGCGTCGTGCACAGCGCCCGGATCCGGATCGAGGAGTACGCCTGGGACCGGATCAAGACGCCGGACAACTCGGCCCGCTTCATCGGCTCGGAGGAGGTCGGCCACTCCTTCGTCCGCAACGGCCAGGAGACCCGCACCACCGAGATCGTCTACGACGGCGAGACCGTCCAGGTCATCTCCGGCCTCAAGGACCTCGTCGTCATGAACTCCACCAACTCGGAGTTCTGGGGCTACATCAAGGACAAGTACACCACCTTGCAGGAGGCGTACGACCGCATCCTCGCCACCCAGGTCACCGCCCGCTGGAAGTACGGCTACGACGGCCGGGACGGCGAGGCCCAGCCCAACTGGAACCGCTCCTACACCCACGTGCGGCGGCACCTGCTGGAGGCCTTCGCCGAGACCTACTCCTACTCGCTGCAGCAGACCCTGCACTCGATGGGCACCCGGGTCCTCAACAACCGCGCCGAGGTGGACGAAGTCCGCCTGGAACTGCCCAACAAGCACCACTTCCTCGTCGACCTGGAGCCCTTCGGCCTCAAGAACGACAACGAGGTCTACTACGCCGCCGACCGGATGTACGGCCTCATCGAGGGCACCGTGCACCGCGAGGGCGTCGTCCCGGTCATCCCCGTCGCCTGACCGCCCCACCCCAATGGGCACCGCCCGGAATCGCCGCACCCGCCGGCCCCCGAACGCCGGCCGCGTCCGGGCGGACAGCAGTACCCGCACCACCGGCACCACCCGTTCCACCAGTTTCTCCACCCCCACCCACCGGAGTTCGTGTCTGCCTCGCGGCGGCCGGCCCGGGGCACTGGAGAAGCGCCCCGAGGGATTCCTGCACCGCCGTCCCGCCCTCGGGGCACCTCCAGCGCCGCGGGCGCGCCGGGA
Source organism: Kitasatospora sp. NPDC094016 (assembly GCF_040304045.1). NCBI lineage: Bacteria > Bacillati > Actinomycetota > Actinomycetes > Kitasatosporales > Streptomycetaceae > Kitasatospora > Kitasatospora sp. NPDC094016. Next base: position 247,206 of record NZ_JBEOUK010000001.1, on the reverse strand, counting down.
GTCACGGGCACAAGAGGGGCTCGACATGGCACCCAGCGACACCAGCAGTAAAGACGGCGGTTCCACCCCGGAAAGAACCCCTGGCCCGGACGGCACGTCGGCACACCTGCCCGGTGAGCCGTCCGGGCCCGGAACCCACCCCGTGGACGAGTTGCTGCCCCCGGTGAAGCTCTTCTCCACCGGACTCCAGCACGTCGCCGCGATGTACGCGGGAGTCGTCGCACCCCCGCTCATCGTCGGCGCCGGCGTCGGGCTCTCCCCCGCCGAACTCGCCCTGCTCATCTCGGCCAGCCTGTTCACCGCCGGACTGGCCACCCTGCTCCAGACCCTCGGCATCTGGAAGATCGGCGCGCGACTGCCGTTCGTCAACGGCGTCTCCTTCGCGGGAGTCGCGCCCATGATCGCCATAGCCAAGGAGCACAGCCCGAAGGACGCCCTCCCGGTGATCTTCGGAGCGGTGATCGTCGCGGGGATCCTGTGCTTCCTCGCGGCACCGTACTTCTGCAAGCTCATCCGGTTCTTCCCCCCGGTCGTCCAGGGCACCGTGATCACCCTCATCGGGGTGTCCCTGCTTCCGGTGGCGGTCAACTGGGCGCGCGGCGGCTCGCCGGGCGCCCCCGGATACGGCTCCATGCGGGCCGTCGGGCTCGCCGCGATCACCCTCGTCGCGGTAGTGCTCTGCAACCGGCTGCTGCGCGGCTTCTGGCAGCAGCTCTCGTTGCTCATCGGCCTGGCGCTCGGCACCCTGATCGCCTTCCCGCTGGGCCTGGCCGACTTCGGCGCGGTCAAGGACGCGAAGATCTTCGCGCTCCCCTCCCCGTTCCACTTCGGCGCGCCCGTCTTCGACGCCGCCGCGATCGTCTCGATGTGCATCGTCATGGTGGTCGCCATGACCGAGTCCACCGCCGACATGCTCGCCCTGGGCAAGATCGTCGAGCGCGAGGCCGACGAACCCACGCTCGCCGCCGGCCTCCGGGCCGACGGACTGGCCACCGCGCTCAGCCCCGTCTTCAACGGCTTCGCCGCCAGCGCCTTCGCCCAGAACATCGGGCTGGTGGCGCTGACCAAGATCCGCAGCCGCTTCGTGGTCGCGGCCGGCGGCGGCATCCTGATCCTGCTCGGGCTCTTCCCCGTGCTCGGGTCGCTCGTCTCCCTGGTACCGCAGCCCGTCCTGGGCGGCGCCGGAATCGTGCTCTTCGGCACCGTCGCGGCGAGTGGCATCCGCACCCTCGCGGAGGCTGGGATGGAGTCCAGCTCGAACACCATCCTGGTGTCCGTGTCGCTCGGCGTCGGCATCATCCCCATCGCGGCGCCGACCTTCTACGACTCCTTCCCGGAGGCCGTCCGGACCCTGATGCACTCCGGGATCTCGGTCGGCTGCGTGATGGCCGTCCTGCTCAACCTGCTCTTCCACCACGTCGGAGCCGCCCGCCGGACCGGATCCGGCCAGACCTCCGGCGCGACGGTGCCGACGGCGACACCGTCCTGACCGGCCCGGGAGGGGCGCACGCCCCTCCCGGCCCCCCCATAGGAGTGACACCATGGCAGTCCAGCCCCCACCCGCCGACCAGCGGATCGTCATCGAGAACGTCGCGATCGCCACCGTCGACGCCGACGACACCGAGTACGCCCGCGGCCACGTGGTCATCCTCGGCAACACGATCGAGTCGGTCGGCGACGGACCCGCCCCGCAGTGGCTGGACAACGTGGTGCGCCGGATCAACGGCGAGGGCCACCTGATCACCCCCGGCCTGGTCAACACCCACCACCACTTCTACCAGTGGATCACCCGCGGCCTCGCCCAGAACGACATCCTGTTCGACTGGCTCGTCGCTCTCTACCCGACCTGGGCCCGGATCGACGAGAAGCTCGTCCACGCCGCCAGCCAAGGCTCCGCCGCCGCCCTCCTCAAGTCCGGCTGCACCACCGCCTCCGACCACCACTACGTCTTCCCCAAGGACGGCGGCGACGTCCTCGGCGCCTCCATCGAGGCCGTCCGGGAGCTCGGCCTGCGGTTCACCGCGCTGCGCGGCTCCATGGACCGCAGCAAGAAGGACGGCGGCCTCCCGCCGGACCACGCGGTCGAGGAGCTCGACGACATCCTCACCGCCTCCGAGGCCGCCGTGGACACGTACCACGACTCCTCCTTCGGCTCGATGCTGCACGTCGCCATCGCGCCCTGCTCGCCGTTCTCGGTCTCCACCGACCTGCTCCGCCAGTCCGCCGAACTCGCCCGCCGCAAGGGCGTCCGGCTGCACACCCACGGCTCGGAGACCGCCGAGGAGGAGCAGTTCTGCAAGGAACTGTTCGGCATGGGCCCGACCGACTACTTCGAGTCCGTCGGCTGGCTCGGCGAGGACGTCTGGATGGCGCACTGCGTCCACATGAACGACTCCGACATCGCCAAGTTCGCCGAGACCGGCACCGGTGTGGCCCACTGCCCCTCCTCCAACGCCCGGTTGGCCGCCGGGATCGCCCGCGTCCCCGACATGCTCAGGGCCGGCGTCCCGGTCGGCCTCGGCGTCGACGGCACCGCCTCCAACGAGTCCGGCGAACTCGGCACCGAGCTGCGCAACGCCCTGTTGATCAACCGTCTGCACGGCTCCCCGACCGCCCTCACCGGCCGCCAGGCGCTGCGGCTGGGCACCATGGGCGGCGCCCGGGTGCTCGGCCGCCAGGACGAGATCGGCTCGATCGAGGCCGGCAAGCTCGCCGACCTCGCGCTGTGGAAGATCGACGGCGTCCTTCACTCCTCCATCGCCGACCCGGTCGCCGCCCTCACCTTCGGCGCCCTGCCGCCGCTGGCCGTGCTGTTCGTCAACGGCAACGCCGTCGTCGAGAAGGGCCAGCTGACCACCGTCAACGAGGACCGGATCGCCCGCGCCTGCGCCCGCGCCGCCAAGGAGCTCGCCGCCCGGCCGCTCTGACGCCCCGCTGCTCCCCTTCCCACCCCCTGAACTCCGGGCCGCCCAGGGACGGTGCGTGACCCGGACTCCGCAACCCGGCCTTCCCGGCCGGCGCGCGGACCGCAGCCCCGGACCCACGGCGAGGGTCCGGGGCTGCGGCGTGCCCGGGGGCGGGTGACAGGTGACAAGTGACAGACGACAGCGGACAGATAACAGATGACAACTTTCGTCATCTGTTATCTGTCCGCTGAAATCTGTTCTTTGACATCTGTTCGCCGTGATGCGCTTGCGGTGATCCGTTCGCCGCGATCCGTCCGCTGTGGTGCGTCCGCCGCTACGGGCCCGGACTCAGGCGGTACGCCCGAGCGAGCCGAGGTACGCGCGCCAGCCGCCGTGGTGGGTGATCTCGCGGTGCACCCCCCGCTCCACCTCGCCGCGGGCGAGCAGCATCGACAGGCAGGCGGAGCCGTCGTCGAGCTTGATGACACCGAGCTCCAACTCCCGCGGCTCGCCGGGGAGGATGACGTCGCGCAGGCGCTCCAGGGTGATGTCGTAGAGCTCGCCCTCGATGGCGGTGTCGACCGTCGGATCGGCGAGCAGGCCCGGGCAGACGTCGTCGATCGAGAAGAAGCGGTAGCCGGGGGCCGTCCGGGCCGGGCCGACCAGCGAGTCGGCGACCTTGGCGTGGAACGGTCCGCCGACCATGGCCTGGCCGTTGAAGAAGATGCGGGGCACGGTTGAACTCCTTGACGGGTACCGGGAAAAGGCCGTTCCGTACGGCGACGGGAGGACAGGTGGAATCGTCGCCGTACGGAACGGAGCAATGGGCCGGTGGGACTGCTACAGCCCGGCAGGCGGCAGCGGCGGCACCGGCGGATGGACTGGGTCTCAGCCCAGCAGGGGAAGCGCGGGGAGGGTCAGGAAGTCCGCGAACTCCTCGGCCAGGGCGACCTGTTCGAAGAGCTGGGCGGCCTCGCGCCAGCGGCCGCCGGCGTACGCGTCCGCACCCAGCTCGGCCAGGAGTTCGGCCAACTCCGCGGCGACCAGGGCGCGGACGAGGTCCGCGGTGGCCTTCTCGCCGGTGTCGGACAGGACGACGCCGTTGTGGATCCACTGCCAGATCTGCGAGCGGGAGATCTCCGCGGTGGCGGCGTCCTCCATCATGTTGAAGATGCCGACCGCGCCGAGGCCGCGCAGCCAGGCCTCGATGTAGCGGATACCGACCTGGACGGCGTTGTGCAGCCCCGCGTGGGTGCAGGTGCCGCCGGCGCCGGCGATGTCGAGCAGCTGGGTCGCGGTGACCGGCTCGGAGGGCCCGGGGTGGTCCTTCTGGTGGGGGCGCTCGCCGAGCACCGCGTCGAAGGAGGCGCGGGCGACCGGAACCAGGTCCGGGTGGGCGACCCAGGAGCCGTCGAAGCCGTTGCCGGCCTCGCGGTCCTTGTCCGCCTTGACCTTCTCCAGGGCGGCGGCGTTGACCTCCGGGTCCCTGCGGCTGGGGATGAACGCGGCCATGCCGCCGATCGCGTGGGCGCCGCGCTTGTGGCAGGTCTGCACCAGCAGGCGGGTGTACGCGGCCATGAACGGCGAGGCCATGGTGACGCTGTTGCGGTCCGGCAGGACGTACTGCTCGCCGGCGTCGCGGAAGTTCTTGACGATCGAGAACAGGTAGTCCCAGCGCCCGGCGTTGAGGCCGGCCGCGTGGTCGCGCAGCTCGTAGAGGATCTCGTCCATCTCGAACGCGGCGGTGATGGTCTCGATCAGCACGGTGGCGCGGACGGTGCCGTGCGGGATGCCGAGCGCGGCCTGGGCGTGGGTGAACACGTCGTTCCAGAGCCTGGCTTCGAGGTGGCTCTCGGTCTTCGGCAGGTAGAAGTACGGGCCGGAGTTGGGGTCCTCGGCGCCCTTGGCGAGCAGCCGGGCGGCGTTGTGGAAGAAGTACAGGCCGAAGTCGAGGAAGGCTCCGGCGACCGGGGTGCCGTCGACGAGCAGGTGGTTCTCGTCCAGGTGCCAGCCGCGCGGGCGGACCACGACGGTGGCGAGTTCGGCGGCGGACTTGAGGGCGTACGCCTTTCCGGCGGAGGTGGTGAAGTCGATCCGGCCCTCGAAGGCGTCGATCAGGTTGATCTGGCCGCTGACCACGTTCTCCCAGGTCGGGGAGGTGGCGTCCTCGAAGTCGGCGAGCCAGATCCGCGCGCCGGAGTTGAGGGCGTTGATGACCATCTTGCGGTCGGTGGGACCGGTGATCTCGACGCGGCGGTCCTGGAGCGCGCGGGGCGCCTCGGCGACCTTCCAGTCGCCGGCCCGGATGTCGGCGGTGTCGGGGAGGAAGTCCAGCGTGCCGGCCCTGGCGATCTCCGCCCGGCGGGCCTTCCGCCCGGCCAGGAGCTCCTGTCGCCGCCCTTCGAAAGCGCGATGGAGGCCGACGACGAAGGCGACCGCCTCCGGAGTGAGCACCTCCTCCGCCCGGTGAACGCGCGGACCGGCGACAGTGACGACCGGAGCAGCGGGGGAGGCGCCGACGGGTCCCTGTTCTGTAGCCATGGGCAGGACACTCCTAAGCGGTTGAGCCTGGCGGAGGGAGCTCCGGTGGGAACTTCCTTGATCGGAACCCGCCTGTCGGCGAGTTCGATTCTGTAAGGTGGAGACTAGTTTCCGCGATACAGAATTTCAACGGTTTGTTGATGTGATCGCCGGGACTCTACTCCTCCCCGACAGCGAAGGGAACGCCGGTGGTTTCGACCCCCGACACAGCACCGACGACCAGCACGGACCGCGCGACCGGCGGCGTGCAGTCCGTCGAGCGCGCCTTCCAACTCCTGGAGGCGCTGGCCGACTCCGGCGGCGTGGCCACCCTCAGCGAGCTCTCCGCCAGCTCCGGCCTGCCGATGCCGACCATCCACCGCCTGGTTCGTACCCTCGTCCAGCAGGGCTATGTACGCCAGGACACCGCGCGTCGCTACACCCTCGGCCCCCGGCTGATCCGCCTCGGCGAGACGGCCGGCCGGCTGCTCGGCAGCTGGGCCCGCCCCTACCTGGCCGAACTCATGGAGGCCACCGGCGAGACCGCCAACCTGGCGGTGCTGGAGGGCGGCGAGGTGGTGTACGTCGGGCAGGTGCAGTCGCGCCGCTCGATGCGGATGTTCACCGAGGTCGGCCGACGGGTGCAACCGCACTGCACCGGCGTCGGCAAGGCGCTGCTCGCCCAGCTCCCCGAGGACGAGGCACGCGCCATCCTGGGCCCCAACCCGCTGCCCGCGCACACCGAGTACACCGTCACCGACCCGCAGGAGCTGCTGCACCAGCTCGCCGAGGCGCGCGAGCGCGGCTACGTGGTCGACGACCAGGAGCAGGAGATCGGCGTCCGCTGCATCGCGCTCGCCGTACCGGGCGCGCCGACGCCCACCGCCCTGTCGGTATCCGGCCCGGAGGCTCGCATCCGGGCCCTGGAGGAGCAGGCCGGCACGTCCTCGCTGGTGCCGGTGATGCACCACATCGCGACCCGGCTGGGGCAGGTCCTCGCCCCCTGACCCACCGCCACCGCCCGCTTCGCGCACGGGAAGTCGATCTCGCCGGCAGAGTCCTCCGGTCGACTTCCCGTGCGTGCGCTCGCCCGTTCGGGCGGACGCCGAGCGGGTTGCACCGGCCCCCGGCGCAGGCTCCGCCACCCTGGTGCGGACGCGGCCCGCAACGGCGCGGGCGGCCGGGCCCCGGGACAGGGTGGACAACGATGACGTACGGGCGTTCGACGATGTGGGGCGGGTCCGGGCAGAGCCGGTCCCGGCAGGGCTGGTCCGGGCAGACCAGTAGGCTCTGCGGATTCCGCGCGGCCCCGCTCGTCGCCGCGATGGCGGCCGGCTGCTCGGTGGCGACGCTGACCGCCGGCCCGCCCTGGGCGCTGCGGCGGCCCGAGCCCCGGCCGGCGGTGGACACGGCAGCCCCCGCGGCGCCCCGCTCCGACCTGGAGGTGGTCCGGCTCGACCCGGACGCCGCCCCGCCCGGCGGCACCACCACCATCCACGCCTTCATCGCCAACCACGGCCCGGACACCACCGCCGCACCGTTCACCGTGCTGGTCACGCTGCCCCCCGGGGTCTCCCCCGAGGGCCCGTACTTCCCGGAGGACTGCGAGGTGCGGCTCAACGGCCGCCAGGTGCGCTGCGTCTTCCCGGCCGGACTACCCCCGCTGCGCAGCGCGACCGCGCTGGTACCGGTGCGGCTGTCCCCGGACCTGCCGATCGGCAAGCTCACCGGCGGCTCGGTCGCGGTGCGCGGCGTGGACGACCCGGACGAGGGGAACAACCGGCAGCCGTTCGACATCACGGTGGTCGAGACGGCTCCCGGTTCCTGACCGGGAAGCCCCGAAGGCCCTACCGGTACACGCGGACGTAGTCGGCGGCGAAGGTGATCGGGGCGGTGCCCTGCGGTGCCGGGTGGTACTTCCCCGCACCGACCGACAGGTTGAGGATCAGGTACGCCGACCAGTTGGCGCCGACGCCCTTGCCGTCCGAGAACACCTTGGCGCCGTTGACGTACCAGTCCACCGAAGTGGCGCCGTAGTAGGTGCCGATGGTCACCCACTGGTCCTTCGCGACGGCGCTGGCGTCGGTGTAGTACTTGGGGTTGCCGGGGTTGACGTGGTTGGTCAGCTCCAGCAGGTTCGGGTTGTCGGGGTGGTACTCGAAGGAGTCGACCTCCCCGTTGCCGTTCTTCCAGGTCCAGAAGGCCGGCCAGGCGCCGGAGCCGGACGGCAGCTTGACCCGGGTCTCGGCGTAGTCGCCGGTCCTGACCTGGAAACCCTCGCTGGAGCCCTCAGTGGTCAGGAAGCCGGTGTTCCAGGCCTGCTTGCCGTTCTCCAGCGTGGTGGTGCCGGGCGCGGCGGTGAAGGTGGCGACGCCGTTCGCGACGCTGACGTTGTTCTTGTTCAGCAGGTCGAGCTTGTTGTCGTCCGGGTTGTGGTTGCCGTACTTGTACGCGGTGCTCTTGTCGCCGACCCAGCGCGAGCCCCAGCTGATCGGGCTGTTGAACTCGTCGGACCAGGTCAGCGACTTGCCGGCGACCGGCGAGGCGGGGGTGCCGGCCGACGGGCTGGCGGTGGCGCTCGGGCTGCTCGTCGGGGTCGGGCTGCTCGTCGGGGTCGGCTTCGCGGTGGGGGTGGGGGTGGGGGTCGGGGTCGGCTTCGCCGTCGGGGTCGGCTTCGCGGTCGGGGTCGGCTTCGCGGTGGGCGTCGGGGTCGAGGTCGGCGTCGGGGTAGGAGTCGGCGCCGGGGTGCTGGAGACCACCAGCTGCTGCGAGGCCAGGTTGTGCCAGGCCCCGCCGAGATCCTGCCAGAAGCCGAACTGGGTGTACGTCCCGGCTGGCAGGGCGCGCGCGCCGCTGGTGAAGGACAGGCCGCTCGGGCAGATCTGCACGTTGGAGGCGTTGCCCGGGAAGTCGAGGTTCGCTCCGGCCGCGTTCCGGACGCCCACACCGACGGTCCTCGCGGTGAAACAGGCCGAGGAGTGGAGGGTCAGCGAGGCGGTGGCGGCCTGGTTGGCGACCATGGTCGCCGGAGCGAGCCGGTCCTGGGTGACGGTCGGGGCGGCGGCTGCCTGGGCGCCGGAGACGGCCGGCAGGCCGAGCAGTCCGGCGCCGGTGACGGCGAGCGCTCCGGTGACGGCGAGGGCGGCGTTGCGGCCCCGGTGGGAGGGGCGGGCGTGGCGCGGCGCGCGGCGCCGGGCAGGCTGGTGCATGGCAGTGTCCTCTGCGACGCCTGCGAGGTGAGCTGTCGGATTCGGGCTGAGGTGGCCCGGCCGCCGGTGGGAGCGGCTTCACCCCTAGCCACGGCCCGCACGCGGGAGCGTACGGGCCGGGCGCTGACCTTGGTTCCCCCGCTCCCGTCCGCTGTGGTGCTCGGTTGCCGGCCGACGGGTGGACAGGACTCGGCGTCCCGGCGGCGGGGGTCCGCGAGGGCGGACGACGGTTGCAGGCTAGGCAGGCCGTGCGTGAACGGACAACCCGCCCGGGCCGGTTGTCGCACAGGTCACAGTGGTGTCGATCAACGACGCTGCGTGGTGGATCAGTTGGGACGGATCAGCGGAGCCGTCGGGCTGCCGAACGACGAATCGACGGGCCACGGGTCCACGGGTCCACGGGTCCACGGGTCCACGGGTCCACGGGTCCACGGGTCAAGCGAGCCAGTTGTCGACCTGGCTCTCGGCCTCCGGCGCCCAGGCGAGTTCCAGGTGGTTGAGGCCGGTGAGCAGCCGGGTGCCGCCGATCGTCGCGATGCCGGTGGTGTCCAGGGCGCTCGCGGTGAACACGATGCCGTCGCTGGGCCCCCGGTTCTCGTTGAGCACGCCCGGGATGTCGGCGGATCCGCCCGCGAGCAGGTAGGTGCGCACCGGCGCCGGGACGCCTGCCTGCTGCAGCGGCGCGATCAGCGAACCGGCGTCGATCGCCGCCTGGATGCCCTGGCCGGAGGTGTAGAAGCCCTGGCCGCCGTAGTAGGTGGTCCACCAGTCCTGGGCGGCGCCGTCCACCCCGTACCGGCCGTCCCAGCGGGCGAGCAGCTGGCGCTGGCCCGGGTAGCAGTCGTAGCCGCCGGTGGGCAGCACGCCGAGGCAGGGCTGGGCCGTGTACGTGCCGTAGCAGGTCATGTAGAGGTGCGGGGACGGCGCGTTGGCGGTGCCGCCGCAGGCCGGCCAGCTCGCGAGGTCGAACGACCAGCCGTGCGCGTACACGTAGTCGAGCCCGCCGTTCGGGCCCCCGAGGGTGATCAGGCGGCGCACGTCGCCCGCGTAGGCCCGCCCCCAGGACGGGCGCACCGAGGACACGTACGCCCGGGCGGCGACCTCGCCCTTGCTCCAGGCCACCACGTCCACCTGGGGGACGCCGAGGCGGGCCCGGATCAGCGCGACGGCGTCGCCGACGGCCTGCGCCTGGAGCAGGTTGTCGCCCTGCTTGTGGGCGAAGCCGATGGCGAACACCCGGTGGCCGGTGCCGGCGAGGTACTGGGCGAGGCCGGTGGACGGACAGGCGGAGGCACCGCAGGTGCCGCTCTCCCCCGGGTTGGCCCAGGCGCGGTCGGCGTTGTCGTTGGCGCCGTGGACCAGCAGCACGGGGGTCGGCCGGCTGCCGGTGTCCCAGCCGGTCGCCGAGTACAGCAGGAAGCGGCTGGAGGAGGGCTGGCCGGTGCCGCCGAAGTACGTCCGGCGGGCGCCGTCCTGGTCGCCGCGGCCGTCGGCCGGGTACTGCTCGGTGCGGAAGCCGGGGGTGGTGTCGAGGTAGCGCTCGACCTTGGCCCAGCCGTTGCCGGGGGCGGGGAAGGCGGCTTCGAGGGTGAGCGGGGCGGTGGCCGCCGGGACGGTGGCGGTCCGGGCGGCGGTGGCCTGAGCGGGAGTGGGGGTGCCCAGGAACAGCGCGGCGAGGGTGAGCAGGAGGGCGGACAGCGTCGTGGGGGTGCGTCCGACGGCGGTGGGGGTGTGCCGCACGGGCGTGGGGGTGCGTCTCATGGGGGTGGACGGTAGGACCGGCCGTCGGCGGGCGCCCAGGTGCCGGTCGCACACCCCGCAGGCCCGCGCGGTGGCGGCCGGTGCCGTGGCGCACCGTCCACGGGTGCGCCCGCCCGGCTCACCGGGTCGGATAAATTGGAGGTCCGACATCTTCCGCAGTGCACAAGACCGCCGTGCACGGCCCCACAGGAACGAGGTACCGCCCCACCATGACCGCGCCCCTGCCCGCCTTCGCCGGCCGCACCTACCTCTTCCGGGCCGACAACGGCGCGGCCTTCCGCAACACCTACTCGGCCGACGGCAGGCGGCTGCGCTGGGAGGGCCTCGGCGAGTCGGCGGGCCAGTGGGAGGACGTGCGGCTGCACGTCGCCGAGGTGGCGCCGGAGATCTACTTCATCAGCTGGACCGAGGAGAGCGGGATCACCGTCAGCCACGTGATGGACCTCGGCCGGCTGACGGTACGCGCCTTCTGGACGTACGAGGGCGAGGGCGGCCGGGTCGGCGAGCTGCACACCGGGACGCTGGAGCGGGTGGCCTGAGCCTCGCCGCTCCCGCGCCCCTCGCTGTCCGTCGCTGTCCGTCGGCTTGCTCAGGCCGTCTGAGCAGACTGCCTGCTCGGACGGTCTACGCAGGCGGTCTACTCAGGCCGGCCACTCAGACGACTCGCTCGGGCAACCTGCTCAGGCGGTCTGGTTCGGGACCTTGAGGTGCTGGGACAGCCACTCCAGCGAGGACGGCAGCAGCGCGCTCCAGGTCTCGAAGTTGTGGCCGCCGTTCTCCAACATGCTGTAGGAGGCCTTCATCGGGGACTGCACGGCGTCGACGAAAGCCTCGGTGTCGCGCCGGTAGTCGCCGTCGCCCTTCTTGGTGCCGGCCAGCAGCACGGACACCTTGGGCTGCGGCAGGTTCTTCAACCGCCACATCAGGTTGGCCTCGTCGCGACGCTGCTTGCTGCCGCCGAACAGGTCCCCCGTGGTCGGGTCGTCGGCGGCGTCGTAGTAGGCGGAGAGCGCGACGGCGGTCGGGAAGACGTCCGGGTGGCGCATGGCCAGCTTGAGGGCGCAGTAGCCACCGGTCGAGTTGCCCATGAAGGCCCAGGCCTGCGGGTCGGAGGAGACCCGGAAGCTCGCCTGGATCGCTGAGGGCACGTCCTTGGTGAAGTACGTGTCGGACTGCGCGCCGCCCGGGATGTCCTCGCACTCGGTGTCCTGCGGCAGGGCCGGCGAGGGGCGCATCAGCACCATGACGGTCGGCTGCATCTTGCCGTCCTGGAGCAACTTGAGCGCTGCCCCCGGGTAGTTGAACCGGGTGATCAGGTTCTCGGCGATCCCGGGAAAGCCGGTGCTGACGATCACCGCCGGGAACTGCCGCTGCGCGTACTCCGGTTGGAAGTACTGCGGCGGCAGGAAGACGTACCCCTCGGTGGACAGGCGGCTGGCCGCACCGTCGATCCTCACCTTACGGATCTCGCCCGACTGGCTGGGCTCGCGGCCCATCGCGCCGCCGCCCTTGACGGAGGCGTGGCCGATCGTCTCCACCAGCAGCCGACCGGACGCGTCCGCCTTGTTGTGGATCACCACCGGGCCGGTGTCACCTGTGCCCAGCAGGTCGTCCCAACTGCTGTAGAAGGCGAAGTAGTTGTTCGCCACCAGGCCGAGCGCGGCCAGCACCGCGAGCTGGGTGGCGAGCAGGGCGCCGATCCGGCCGAGCACCGCCTGCCAGGTCTGCTTGGCGAGTCTTGGCCACAGCCAGACCGTGCCGGCCGTCATCACGACGGCGATCAATACGGCCAGCGCCAACACCTTGTGGCTCGTCAGACCCATGTCCTACTTGCTCCCACGCCTCGAACTCCCCGCCCCCTCCGTCCAGGACATCCGAGGTGGTCACCCCGGTTCCCCCGCCGGGGCACGCGATCACCCACCCTAACGGGGCCGGAGAGGAGGAACGGGTGACAGATGACAGTCGACAGATAACAGATAACAGATAACGAAATCTGTCATCTGTTATCTGTCGACTGTTCGCGGCTGGACGGGCTCAGCCCTCCCGCCCATAGAGCCGCAGCCCCGCCGTGAGTTCGCGCATGCAGCGCGCGCCGAGCTCCTGCGGGGAGCCCGGGCCGGCCGTGGGCGCGTCCGAGGCGGCCCATTCCTCCAGCGCGACCCGGATCGCGGCCGTCGCCGCAGCGGCGGCCAGTCGGATCTCCAGCGGGTCGGCGCCCTCCGGGCAGCGCGCCGCGAGGACCGCCCGCAACCGCTCCTCGGAGTCGGCGTGGACACGCTGCCACGTCCCGTCGAGGCGCGGGTCGCGCAGCAGGCTTCGCGTCCACTCCATCGCCTCGACCGCCTCAGTGTCGGGCGGGGTCAGCGAGGCGACCGCCGAGCGCTCCAGCGCCTCGCGCAGCGGCAGCTCGGCCGGGGCCTCGGCGAGTTGGTCGACCCAGTGGCGCCCACCGGCCGCCAGCAGTGGCGCGACGGCGTCCTCCTTGACGGAGAAGTACCGATAGAAGGTGCGCAGCGAGATGCCCGCCGCGAGGGCGATCTCCTCGGCGGTGGTCGCCTCGGCCCCGCGCTCGGCGAAGAGCGCGGCGGCGGTGCGGGCGATGTCCAGCCGGGTGGCGTCGCGGCGGCGCTGATTCAGGGTGGGGCGTCCGGTCACAGGGTCAGCGTACGCGGGCCGATGCCACTGTGGCGCGGTGCGCCGGAGTGACACTTGGAGGACTTATTGGCACGTCATGCCACAAAGGCGTACCGTGCCTCTTGAGGCCGAGAGGCCGCGAACGAACGGAGTACCACCATGGAGCGCTTCAGCGGACGGAACGTCCTGATCACCGGCGGCGGCTCTGGCATCGGCCAGGCGACCGTGCACCGTGTCCTCGCCGAGGGAGGGAAGGTCGTCGCCGTCGACGTCGACGAGGACGGCCTGAAGGCGACCCTGGACCGCGCGACCGCCGACGGCACCGCGGACCGCCTGGCCGTCCAGGTCCTGGACATCTCGGACGAGGCGGCCGTCGTCACCGGCGTCGCGGCGGCGATCACGGATCTCGGCGGGCTGGACGCCCTGGTCAACGCGGCCGGCATCCTCCGCTCCTCGCACACCCACGAGACCAGCCTGGAGTTCTGGAACAAGCTCCTCGCGGTCAACCTGACCGGCACCTTCCTGATGACCCGCGAGGCGCTCCCCGCGCTGCTCGCGGGCGGCAGGGGCGTGGTGGTCAACTTCAGCTCCACCTCGGCGAGCTTCGCCCACCCCTACATGGCCGCGTACGCCGCGACCAAGGGCGGCATCCAGTCCTTCACCCACGCCATCGCCTCCGAGTACGCGAAGCAGGGACTGCGCGCGGTCTGCGTCGCACCGGGCAGCATCGACAGTGGCATGACCCACAACCCGGGACTGCCTGCCGACGCCGACCTCGGCCTGCTCGCCAAGCTCGCCCCGGCCCTCGGCCAGGGCTTCGCGGGTCCGGAAACAGTGGCCGGGGTGATCGCGATGCTGGCCTCCGACGACGGCGCGTTCGTCACCGGCACCGAGCTCCGCATCGACGGCGGCACTCACATGTGAGCCGCCGGACGGCCGCACGACGGCGGGGCCCCGGCCACTCCCCCGGTGACGCGGGCCCCGCCATCGCGTCGCGGACGGCGGGCCGGGCTCGCGACGACCGTCGGGCTCGCGACGGCCGCCCGGGTCAGCCGAGGCCGCCGTTGCGGGCTGCGGCGAGAACGGCGGTGGCGGCACGGTCGGCGGCGACGCCGGCCACCCGCTCGGCCGTGATCAGGACCCGGAAGTACAGCGGCGCGGCGAGGTTCTTGATGACCTCCGCCGGGTCGGTGCCGGGTGGCAGCTGCCCGCGTTCGACGGCTCGACGGACCACCGGTTCGGCCCGCCGCAGCCGGTCGTCGAAGATCCGCGCCCGCACCTCGGCCATCGCCGGGACCCGCACCGCGTCCGACAGCAGGACGGCGAGCACGGCACTGCCGGACGGTCCGGTCAGCCAGGCCGCGAGGGCGCGAGCGAGGGCGCGCAGGTCGTCGTCGACGGAGCCGGTGTCCGGGATGGGGATGTCGGTGGCGATCTGACCGGCCAGGGCGTCGACGAGCAGGGTGTCGCGGTCCTTCCAACGCCGGTAGACGGTGGTCTTGTGGACGCCCGCCCGCTGTGCGACCCCGTCGACGGTGAGCGCGGTGTAGCCGGTCTCGGCCAGTTCCGCGAGGGCGGCGGCGAGCACCGCCGTCCGAACCTTCTCTCCGCGCCCGAGCGTGGGCCGGGCGGCGGGCCGGGCGGACTCGGCCCGCTCGGCAGCTTCGGCGGGCTCGGCGGGTTCCACGCACTCGACGGCTTCGGCGGGTTCGACGGCTTCGGCAGGTTCAGCGGGTTCAGCGGGTTCAGCGGGTCGCATTGCAACTCCTGGTTGCGTTAGGGCGAGCGGCGTGCCACTCTCACCGTATCGCAACTGCGGGTTGCGATAGCTGGGACAGAAGTCCGGCACATCAGGAGGGGACCCGCATGCCCGCGCCCTACCGCCACACCACGCCCGTCCGACCCGAGGCCGCCACCGGACAGGTGGCAGCCGTGTACGCCCAGATGGAGCAGGACTTCCTGCTCGCCGACGGCCCGCTGATGAGCCTCTCGCCCGCCCCTGCGGTGCTCGCCGCCACCTGGGCGCTGCTGCGCGAGGCCGAACTGGCCGGGGCCGCGGCGCGCACCGACAAGGGGGCCGTGGCCAGCGCCGTCTCGCTCGCCAACCGCTGCCCGTTCTGCACCGAGGCGCACGCCCTGCTCGCCCGCGGCGCCGGCGACCACCGCCTCGCCGAGGCCGCCCGGGTCGGCCGCGCCCCCGAGGACGCCGGGCAGGCGGCCCTGCTCGCCTGGGCGGCGGCCACCCGTTCGCCGGGGGACCCGGCCCTGGCCCGCCCGCCCTTCCCGGCTTCCCTCGCTCCCGAGTTCGTCGGGACGGTGCTGGTCACCCACTTCATCAACCGCATGGTCACCGCTCTCCTGGACGAGGAGGCGCTGCT
This sequence comes from Kitasatospora sp. NPDC094016, assembly GCF_040304045.1. NCBI lineage: Bacteria > Bacillati > Actinomycetota > Actinomycetes > Kitasatosporales > Streptomycetaceae > Kitasatospora > Kitasatospora sp. NPDC094016. The sequence continues at coordinate 231,798 of NZ_JBEOUK010000001.1, read as the reverse complement.
GCCGGAGGCCCTGCGCCACTCCGCCGAGGAGCGGCGGGCCGCCGCGCTGGCGGTGGCGACGGCGGCCCGTCTCACGGTGCTGCCCGGCGCCGGCCTCACCGTCCTCGGCGGCTCCCCCTCCCCCTCCCCCGATGGCGCCACGCCCGCCTGGGCCCGGGACGGCGCGATCGGCCCCGCCTACCTCGCCCTGCGCGCGGCCGCGTCGGAGGGCGGCGGCCTGTTGACGGATCCCGCCCGCGCCACCGTCCGGGACGCGCTGGCCACCTGGGACGGCACCCACCCGCCGCTCGGCGGCGACCCCGTCGGCCCGCACCTGGCCGGGCTCGCCGCACCCGAGCGTCCGGCCGCCCAGCTCGCCCTGCTCACCGCCCTCGCGCCGTACCGGCTCACGGAGGCCGACGTGGCCGCCTGGCGCGCCGTTCGGCCCGCGGCCGACGACGGGGAACTGACGCGGCTGCTCGCCTTCGGTGCGTTCGCGGCCGTCGAGCGGGTGGCGGGGTGGATCGGCGGGTAGCCGACCGCCCGGCCGTCAGCCGCAGCCGTCAGCGCAGCGGCTTCGCCATCACGAGCTCCCGGGCGACCCCGTCGGCGAGCGGCCCGCCAGGCTCGGCGAGTGCGAGCGCGGTGAAGCCATGCCGGCGGTAGAGCGCGATCGCGGGTTCGTTGCCGGGGATCACCGCGAGGCGCAGCGTGCTGCCACCGGATGCACGGGCCCAGCGCTCGACCTCCTCCAGCAGGCGGTCGGCGACGCCCCTGCCGCGCGCCTTCGGACTGACCCACACCGAGCGCAACTCCCGTACGCCGTCGGCTCCGGGGAGGCCGTCCGCCAGGCCGACGGGAGTCGTGGCCGGACCGTCCGGACCGTCCATCAGCGCCGCGACGTGGTGGGCGCCCGGCAGGTGCAACCGGGCTCGCCACTGTTCCTCGCCGCCGTGGTGCCAGTCCACCAGGCGGGCCTTGAAGGCGTGCGGCGCGTCGGAGAGGGCGGCGAGGCGCAGGTCGCGCCAGAGCGGCCAGTCGTCGGTCGTGAGAATGCGCAGGGTCACCATGGCCGTCACGGTAGGGCGTGGGCGGCCGGCCTTCACCGAAGTCCCGGGGTCGGCCCGCGGCCGGGGTCGGGACCGGGGCGGGCCGAGCATGGACGGTTCAGGGCGTGCGCCACTTGGTGGCGAAGGCGGCGGCCGGGTTGGCGGTGAGGAGGAGGCCGGGCAGTTCGGGCCCGAAGGTGCGGGCCAGCCGTGGGACGAGGTCGTTGAGCAGAGCGGTCGGGCCGCCGGCCCGACGGGCGGTGCGGGTGGTGGTGTCGGCGCCGAGGAGGAGCCGGGAGGCGTGGCCGGCCTCGACGAGGTCGGCGATGACGTCGAAGGCCTGGTGGTCGGCCGGGTGGCCGGCCCGGGAGGGGCTGTCCAGCGCGAAGTAGACGCCTTCCGCGGCGAGTTCGCGGTGCACCCGCACGTCCGGCAGCCGGGTGAGGTGGCCGAGGATGATCCGGTGGGGTGGTACGCCATGTCGAGCGTGCAGCCGGTTCAGGACGAGGTGCGGGTCGGCTCGGGGTTCGAGGTGAACGGCGATCGGGGCACCGGTGGAGTGGTGCGCGTCGGCGGCCGCGGCCATCACCCGGTGGGTGTGCGCCGTGGTGGTCCCGGGCTCGCAGGCGATCTTGATCAGGCCCGCCCGGACGGCCTCGGGCGATCCGGGTGGTCCGGGCAGCCCAGGCAGTTCGGTGGCCGGTTCGGCCGTCAGCCCGGTGGTGAGTTCGGCGGTGAAGCGTTCGGCCAGCCCGTCGTACAGGGCGGGGAGCGCGTCCGGGTCGTAGTGGGCCGCCTGGTGCAGGCCGGTGGCGGCGACGACGTGGACTCCGGTCGCACGGGAGAGCTTCGCGAGGGAGTCCGCTCCGCGGCCCATGCCGTACGGGGTCCACTGGACGAACGACCGCCCGCCGGCCGCCGCGAAGGCGCGCAGGACGCCCTCGGCGGCGGCCGGGTCGTCCAGTTCCTCGCCGGGGAGCAGGGGGCTGCGGATGAAGAGGTGGTCGTGGGAGTCGGTGGCGCCGAGTTCCGCGGGGTCGAGGTCGCCGAGGACGGTGCGGATCGTGGGGGTCATGCCCGGTCCGTCTCGGTCGAGCCTGCCGGGGTGGGGTCTGCGGCGGCCGGGGACGGCTCGGTCGCGGACGCCTCGGCGAAGGTTGCGGTGGCGACGCGCAGGCCGGCCAGGGCCTTGGGGACGCCGACGTAGGGGGCGAGGTGGACGATGACCTCGGTGATCTCCTCCCTGGTCAGGCCGATCCGCAGGCTGTTGCGGACGTGGTCGGCGAGCTGCGGCTCCACGCCGCCGAGGGCGGTGAGCGCGGCCAGGTTGGCCACCTGCCGGTCGCGCAGGGCGAGGCCGGGGCGCTGGTAGGTGCCGCCGAAGAGGCTGGTGACGATCCAGTCGGGGAAGCCGGGCGCGAGACCGTCCAGACCGCCGAGGGTCGCGGCGGCGACCGGGCCGGCGAGGTCGGCAAGCAGGGCGTAGCCGGCTTCGCGGTCGAGCGGCGCGGGGGTCAGGTCGGCCGGTGTCATCTGGGCGGGGGCGGGGGCCGGGACGGCGGGGGCGGTCGCGGGGGTGGTCGCGGGGGTGGTCATGGGACTGGTCATGGGAGTGGCGGAACCTTTCACCAGTGTCGGCCGCCGGGCAGCCGGTCGAGTTCGGGACAGGACAGGTGCAGCACCTGGTAGCGGATGCCCGGCACGTCGTCCGGCGCCGGGCCGCGCCAGAGGGCGAAGCGGACCAGCTCCCAGCGGCTCGGGTCCACCGCGACGGCGGCGGTGTGCAGGGCGGGGTGCGCGGGGAACTCGGCGATGGCCCGCTCGACCGCCTCGGCGGGATCGTCGAACTCGGGGAGCCTGACGGTGTGGCGGGTAGCCGTGGTCGCGGGCGTGGCCACGGTCACGGTCGAGGTCGAGGTCGAGGTCGAGGTCGCCGGAGCGTCCGGCACGGCGCCGTGGGCCAGACCGGCGCCGAGCCAGTGACGGACGGACGGTCGGCCGAAGTCGGCGCTCAGGCCGCGGAAGCCCGGCCCCCAGAGGAAGCTGTTCATGCCCTCGACGGTGCGCCAGAGGTAGAACGGCGCGTACTGGTTGACGGGCGACCCGTCGTGGCCCCGCTCGCGGACCAGGTACGCCTTGAGCCCGAGGCCCGGGTGCGCGTCGAGCAGATGGCCCTTGTCGGCGACGCGCTTGCGGATGATCCCCAGGTCGTAGTCGGCGGGGAGGGTGATCTCGTACTGCATGGCGTGCACGGCGGGTCTCCTCGGTCGGATCGTCGAGCGGACGTCGCTCGGCCGGTCGGCCGCGCGGTCGGTCGCGCGGTCGGTCGCGCGGTCACGCGGTCACGCGGTCAGTCGGTGGCGCGGCCGCTCAGCCGTTCGCGGCGCGGGTCAGGCGGTGCGCTGGGCGGCGAGCAGGCCGAGGGCGCCGCGTACGGCCTGCTCGAAGGGCTCGGCCCGGCCGGCCGCGCGGGCCAGGACGTAGCCGCCCTGGACGACGGCGACCACGGCGGCGGCGGTGTCCGCCGGGTCGACACCGGGGGCGAGCTCGCCCGCCACCTGGCCCTCGGCCACCAACTCGGCGATCCGGGCGCGCAGCCAGTCGAAGGTCTCCTCGACGGGGGCGCGCAGTTCGGGGTCGGCGATGACGTCCGGGTCCTGGGCCATCCGGCCGATCCGGCAGCCGCGCAGCACGTCGCGGTCACGGCGCAGGTAGGCGGAGATGCGGTCGTACGCGCTGCCGGGGGCGGACAGGTCGGCGGCGGCGACTCCCCGCAGCTGCTCGGCACTGCGGCGCAGTGCGGCGGCGGCGAGGTCGGGCTTGCCGGCGAAGTGGTGGTACATGCTGCCCTGGCCGACGCCGGCGTGCTGCTGGATGGCCTTGGGGCTGGTGCCGACGTAGCCGCGCTCCCAGAGGAGTGCCTGGGTGCTCTCGATGAGACGGTCCTGGGTGGTCATGCGAAACACTGTACATACCAGTAGGTACAGAAGCCAGGGATTGCCCGGCTCGACGCGGACGCGAGGCGGGCAGACGCGGTCCGCACCGGGAACGGCTGAGGGCCGTGCGCCGCCCCCCGGCGGCCACGGCCCCTCGCCCGCTCGCCTCCCCAGCGCCGACCGGCGGCACTCCACCGCAGCCGGTGGCGCGCGTCACATCGGGCGGGCGCTCACGGAAGCTCGCGCCTGACCACCGGGGCCACCTCGGCCGCGATCAGCTCCAACTGCTCCCGCTGCGCCCCTTCCGTCAGGGCGTCGACTCCGATCCCGACCACCTCGTTGCCGAAGGCCTCGTGATAGCGGTGGATCTTCTCGATCACCTGCTGCGGGCTTCCGACCAGGGCCGAACCGTGCTCCAACGCGTCCTCCAGCGATGTGAACGGCGACTTGTTGTGCCGGCCGGCCGCCGAACCGAACATCGCGTCCCAGTACGGACGGAAGCCCTCGACCGCGTCCTGCGAGCGCTTGACGACGTACAGCCCGCCGAAGCTCGCGCCCACCCTGGCCTCCCTCGGATCGCGCCCGTAGTGCGCCCAGCGCTCGCGGTAGTGCTCCACCAGCGAGCGGTACTTGGCCAGCGGGTGGAAGGAGTTGGCGGAGAAGAGCGGATCACCGTAGCGGGCCGCCAGGTCGGTGGACTGGGTGCTGGTCGCGCTGCCGTGCCACACCGGGATCGGGTCCTGCAACGGGCGCGGCGCGACGGCCGCGTCCTTGAGCGGTGGGCGGGTCGAGCCCTCCCAGGTCACCCGCTCCTCGCGCCAGAGCCGGCGCAGCAGGCCGTAGTTCTCGGCGAGCGCGTCCCACTGGCGCTCCTCGGGCAGGCCGAACAGGTCGAAGTGCCGCGGGTCGTTGCCCTTGCCGATGATCAACTCGACCCTGCCTCCGGAGAGCTGGTCGAGCAGGGCGTAGTCCTCGGCGACCCGGACCGGATCCAGGATGCTCAGCACCGTCACCGTGGTGAACAGCCGGATGGTGGAGGTACGGGCCGCTATCGCGCTGAGCAGCACCGGCGGCGCCGGAGAGAGGAACGGTTCACCGTGCCGCTCCCCCACGCCGTAGCCGTCGTAACCGAGTTGCTCGGCCACGACCGCCTGGTCGATGACGTTCCACAGCTTCTCCTGCGGGGTGCGCTGGACGCCGGTCACGGGATCGGGCCCGTTGGCGACGAGGGACGAGACGGTGAACCGCACGGCGGTCTCCTTGGGGGCGCTCGATGGGGCCTCGGCGCGACGCCCGGACCCGAGGCGCGGGCACGGCTGCCGAGGAGGGGCGGCGGCCCGTGCGCAACGCCCCGGTACGGGCTGCGCTCACGCGGGCGGCACCGGGTGGGGATCGCGGCAGAGCGGCTCTGGGGCGGCGTCAGCGCGAGGTGCAGCGGCGGCCGCGACAACAGCGGGGCGCGGCGGCCGCGGGCGCGGTCACAGTTGCGGGCACAGTTGGGGTCGGGGTCGGGGTCGCGGGTGCGGTCACAGCCTGGACGGTCATCGCGACTCCCCCTTCGCCTCGCACGCGTACGATCCTCCGCGAGCATAGGCACCGGTCAGAAACGGGGCAAGGGCTTGATCCGCCCGCGACGACTGGCAAGATGTCCGGCATGAGCTACCTCGCCGCGGATGACCGCTATGCCTCGATGACCTACCGCAAGGCCGGCCGCAGCGGCGTTCAGCTGCCGGCCGTATCGCTCGGCCTCTGGCACAACTTCGGTGACGCCCAGCCGCTGGAGGTCCAGCGGGCGGTACTGCGCCGCGCCTTCGACCGGGGGATCACCCACTTCGACCTCGCGAACAACTACGGCCCGCCGTACGGCAGCGCCGAGCGCAACTTCGGCTACCTGTTCGCCCAGGACTTCCGCCCGTACCGGGACGAGCTGTTCATCGCCAGCAAGGCCGGCTGGGACATGTGGCCCGGCCCGTACGGCAACGGCGGCAGCCGCAAGTACCTGCTGGCCAGCCTGGACCAGTCGCTGGGCCGGATGGGGCTGGACTACGTCGACGTCTTCTACTCCCACCGCTACGACCCGGACACCCCGCTCGAGGAGACGATGGGCGCGCTGGACAGCGCGGTGCGCTCGGGCAAGGCGCTGTACGCGGCGATCTCCAACTACCCGGCGGAGCAGCACCGGGAGGCGGTGGCGATCCTGCGCGAGCTGGGCACGCCGGTGCTGCTGAACCAGTCGGCGTACTCGATCCTCAACCGGTACGTGGAGGAGGGTGTGCTGGACGCGGTGGGCGAGACCCGGACCAGCCTCATCGCCTACTCGCCGCTCGCCCAGGGACTGCTGACCGATCGCTACCTGTCGGGTGAGGTGCCGGCCGGTTCGCGGATGTCGGTCGGGCGGTTCCTGACCGAGGAGGCGCTCAGCGGGCCGAAGCTGGAGCAGCTGCGGGCACTCAACAAGGTCGCCGAGCGACGCGGGCAGACGCTGGCGCAGCTCGCGCTGTGCTGGGTCCTGCGGGACCCGCGGGTGGTCTCGGTGATCATCGGGGCGAGCAGCGTCGCCCAGCTGGACCAGAACATCGACGCGCTCGCGGGCGGTCCGCTGACCGCGGAGGAGCTGGCGGAGATCGACCGAATCAGCCTCTGAGCGGGGAGGCGGGCGGGCCGGGGCCTGCCGCCGGAGCGGGCGAACAACTAACAGCTGACAGATTTCATCATCTGTCAGCTGTTAGTTGTCGGCAGTCAGCAGTCAGCAGTCAGCGGCGGATGCCCAGGGCGGGCAGTACCGTTTCTGCAACCCGGTGGGCCTCCTCCAGCAGCGGGTTGCCGGAGAGGATGAAGGTGTCGACGCCCAGCGACTCGAACTCCTGCAACCGCTCGACCACCTGGGCCGTCGACCCGACCACCGCCGTACCGGGGCCGGGACGGAACAGGCTCATTCCCGGCCAGAGGTTCGGGTAGGCCTCCAGCTCCCGGGCCCGCGCGGGCACCTTGCCGCCGTGCTGGCGGAACTGCCGCTGCCAGCCGACCCCGTCCTCCCCCTTGGCGCCGCCCAGTTGGCGGGCGTACGTGGCCTCGCTGGTGACGTCGAGCAGGCGGTCGGCGGCCGCCCAGGCCTCGTCCTCGGTGTCGCGGACGATCAGGTGCAGCCGCAGCCCGATCCGCAGGGTCCGGCCGTGGGCGGCGGCCCGCGCCCGGACCAGGTCCAGCTTCTCCTTGAGCAGGTGCGGCGGCTCGCCCCAGGTCAGGTAGACGTCCACGTGCTCGGCCGCCATCTCGATGCCGGCCGCCGAACTGCCGCCGAACCAGAGCGGGATGCCGCCGGGCTGGACCGGCGCCAGCTCCCGCAGGCTCGCGCCCGCGTTCTTCAGCTCGTAGAACTCGCCCTTGTGGTCGAAGACTTCGCCGGCGGTCAGGCGCCTGACGATCGACCAGTACTCGGCGCTCAGCCGGTAGCGGTCGTCGTGCTCGACGTCCAGCCCGTACTCGCGCAGTTGCGCGGTCGAGCCGTTGACCACGTTGAACCGCAGTCGGCCGCCGTGCATCCGGTCGAAGCTGAGCGCCATCTTCGCCAGCAGGGTGGGCGAGACCAGCCCCGGGTGGACGGCCAGCAGCGGCTTGAACGCCGGGGTGGTGGCGGCCGCGAGCGCGCTGCCGAGCGTCCACACGTCGTAGAGGTCGGTCGCGAGCAGGGCTCCGGTGTAGCCCAACCGCTCGACGCTTCCCGCCAGTTGCTGCAGGTAGCGGAGGTCCACCGGGCGACGGCCGGTCGGCTCCCACGGGTAGTGGCCCTCGCGCGGGATGATGTACCAGAGGACTTCGGAGGCCATGGTTCAGACCGCCTTGGCGAGCGCGGCGGCCACCGGGGCCTCCAGCGCGGGCAGATGGGCGTCGGCGACGGTCAGCGCCCGGTCGATGAACCCGACCCCGTGGAAGATGTCCGCGGCCTCCTGCTGCTCGGCGATGAACCCGGCGGTGGCGGGCTCCAGTTGCCACGGCAGTGCGGCCAGCGCCGTCTGCCAGTCGACGGCCGAGCCGCCCAACCGCTCCGCCGCGATCGCGGCCGCCTCGGCCGGGTGGGCGGCCACCCAGGCGTCCGCCCGGCGCAGCGCAGCGGCGATCGCGGCGACCACCTCGGGGCGCTCGGTCGCGAAGTCCCGGCGGGTGAAGAACACCGAGCGGTCGGTGATGACGTCGCCGGTGCGGATCAGCTCCCGGAAGCCCCCGCTCCGGCGGGCGGCGGCCAGTTCGGCGCCCTGGGCGATCCACCCCGCGATCTCGCCGTCGCGCAGCCGCTGGGCCTGGTCCTCGCCGGCCGCCGGGCGCACCGGGGTGACGTCCTCGGCGTACGAAAGCCCCTGCGCGTGCAGGGCCTTGGCGAGCAGATGAGTCTGCCAGGATCCGATGCCCAGCGCGACGGTGCCGCCCTTGAGGTCCGCCACCGTCTGGACCGGGCCGCCGTCCAGCACCAGCAGGGCACCGTGGTCGGGCCGGGGTGCGGAGACCGCCGCGTACACCAGGTCGTGGCCGGCCGCCTGGGCGGTGACCGGCGGGGTCGAGCCCGTCCCGCCGAAGTCGATGGTTCCGTCGGCGAGCAGCGCACCGGTGCGGGTGCCGTCGGCGTAGTGGTGGAAGGCGCCGGTCTCGCCGAGCGGGGCCAGTTCCTCGTCCAGGTAGGGCAGTCGGGCGAGGTAGTAGAGCGAGGGGTTGCTGGCGTGGACGCCGAGGGTCACGGTCATCTGTTCAACTCCGGTGGTGCGGGCTGGCGTTCTTGAGGACGGTTCGGTGGGGCCGCTTGCGGGTCAGTGGACGCCGAGGTCGGCCAGCAGCCGGCGGCGCAGGTCGGCGAAGGCCGGGTCGGCGGGGTCGCGGGGGTGGTCGACGGCGACCGGTTCGTCGCGCACGAGCAGGCCGTCGCGCAGGACGGCGACGCGGTCGGCGAGCCGGACGGCCTCCTCCACGTCGTGGGTGACCAGCAGCACGGCGGGCCGGTGGCGGCGGACGAGGTCGCCGACCAGGTCCTGCATGCGCAGTCGGGTGAGCGCGTCCAGCGCGGCGAACGGCTCGTCGAGCAGCAGTAGTTGGGGTTCGCGGACGAGGGCCCGGGCGAGGGCGACACGCTGCGCCTCGCCGCCCGAGAGGGTGGCCGGCCAGGCGTCGGCGTGCTTGTCCAGGCCGACCTCGGCGAGCGCCTTGAGTCCGGTCTCCCGGGTGGCGGTTCCGCGCGGCAGGCCGACCGTGACGTTGGCCAACACCCGCTTGGACGGCACGAGTCGGGGCTCCTGGAAGACCACCGTACGCACCGGCGGGACGAGCACGGTGCCCTCGTCGGCCCGGTCGAGCGCGCCGAGGATGCGCAGCAGGGTGGTCTTGCCGGTGCCGCTGGCGCCCAGCAGCGCGACGAACTCGCCCCGGGCGATGGACAGATCGATGCCGTCGAGGACGGCCCGGGTGCCGAACACCCGGCGCAGGCCTCGCAGATGGACGGCCGGAGCGGCCGTCGCGGACGCGGAGGTGGCGGGGGTGGAGGTGGCGGGCACGGAGGTGGCGGAGGTCGCGGCGCTCATCGGGCTGCCCCCTGGACGGCCTGGCGCCACGGCATCAGGAGGCGCTCCAGGCCCCGGACGACCGCGTCGGCGGTGAGGCCGAGCAGCCCGTAGATCAGGATGCAGACGGCGAGGATGTCGGTGCGCGAGTAGTTCTGCGCCTGGGCCATCAAGTATCCGATCCCCTCGGTGGAGTTGATCTCCTCGGCGGCGATCAGGGCGATCACGCTGAGCGTCATCGACAGCCGCAGACCGGACAGCAGGGCGGGCAGCGCGCCGGGCAGGACGACGGTGCGCACGATGGCCCAGCGGCCGAGCCCGAAGCTGCGCATCGCCTCGACCAGCTTGCGGTCGGTGTTGCGGACGCCGCCGGAGGCGGACACGTACATCGGGAAGCTGGTGGCGACGCCGATCAGGGCGACCTTCGCGGTCTCGGTGATACCGAACCAGACCATGAACAGCGGGACCAGCGCCAGGAACGGGACGGTGCGCAGCACCTGGATCGCGGAGTCGAGCAGTTCCTCGCCGAGCCGGGTGAAGCCGGTGACCACCCCGAGCACCAGACCGGTGGCCGCGCCGAACAGCAGGCCGAGGCCGGCCCGGGTGAGAGAGACCCCGAGCGCATCGGTGAGCTGGCCGTTGCCCCACAACTCGCCGACGGCTTCGGCGACCTGGGCGGGTGAGGCGAGGACGTCCTGGGTGAGCGCGCCGGTGGCGGAGGCGAGCGCCCAGCTGCCGAGCAGGGCGAGCGGGCCCAGGGTGCGCAGGATCACGGCGAGGGCGCGCGGGCGGGGGCGCTGCCGCCTGGTGTGCGGGGTGACGAGTCCGGCGTCGAGGGCGGCTCGGGTCTCGTCGGTGGTGCGTTCGGGGGCGGCGGCGGTCACTTGGCACCGTCCCCGAGCTTGTTGATGTCGATCAGGTACGGCTTGACGTCCACGAGTTGCTTGGTGACCTTCTGGTCGGCGAAGAACCGGGCGACGGTGCCGAAGCGGGCGGTGTCGGCGTCGGAGATGGCCTCCGCGGCGGCGCCCTGCCCGCTGACGTTCACCGCGATGTCCTTCTCCGCGGGGGTGACGGCGGTCGGGCCGGAGTCGGTGAAGACGTTGAGGTAGGCGGCCGGGTCCGCCTTCTCCTTGAGGCCGTTCTCGCGCAGGTAGGTGTAGAAGGTCTTGACCACCTCGGGGTGCTTGTCGGCGAAGCCGTTGCGGACGGCCCAGACGGCGTAGTTGTCGGAGCCGACCTGCTCGCCGTTGGCCAGGAAGTGCGCCCCGGCGTTGGCGATGGTGGGTGTGGAGAAGGTGTTCCAGGTCGCCCAGGCGTCCACCTGGCCGGAGTTGAAGACGCCGGCCGTCTGGTCGGCGCGCAGGTAGACCCGTTCGACCTTGTCGGCCGGGACGCCGTTCTTCTCCAGCGCCTTGAGCAGCAGGTACTCGCTGGTGCCGCCCTGGGAGACGGCGACCTTGCGGCCGGCCAGATCCTGGACGGACTTGATGGGCGAGTCGTTCTTCACCAGGATCCCCTCGCCGACGCCGTCGGGCGCGGTCTGGGCGAACAGCTTGAATCCGGGCTTCTGGGCGAGCGCGGCGACGGCCGAGGTGATCGAGCCCTGGGCGACGTCCAGTTGGTCGGCGGACAGGGCCTGTGCGGCCGGGGCGAACGGGCCCGCGCTGCCGGTCCAGGCGACCTTGGCGTGGACGGCGGCCAGGGCCTTGTCCAGCGAGCCGTCCTTCTTGCCCCGGGCGAGGAACCCGTTGTTTCCGGGATCGGGCAGGCGGAGCACCACGTCGGCCTTGCCGCCGGCCCCGCCGTCGGCGGAGGCCTTGGCCCCGTCGGCGGACGAGCCGCAGGCGGCCAGTGCGGTGGAGGCGAGCAGCGCGGTGGCGGCGAGGGCGAGGCGGGGGGTCTTCACGGGGTCTCCAAACGAGGGACAGCCGACAAGTGACAACTTTCGAAATCTGTTATCTGAAATCTGTCTGCTGAAATATGTTAGTTGTGATCTGTCAGCCGGCGGCCGACGGCGCTCAGTCGCCCACCGCGGCGCGGCGCCGTTGGCGCAGCAGCTCGTGGGCGGCGCGCAGGGGTTCCGGGTCTGCCCAACCGGGGATGTCGACCGGGGACGCGAGGAATCCCCGGTTCCCGAGGAAACGTTCCTGCTGCGCCAGCAGCTCCAGGCGCTCGGCCGAGAGGTCCAGGTGCAGGGTGCGGTGGCTGCCCGGCGCATACGCCCCGGCCACGCCCTCGGCGCCCGCGCCGGTCTCGGCCCGCAGGATCCGCACCACCTCCGCCGGGTGCTCGGCCGCCCAGTCGGCGGCCTCCAGCAGAACGGCGAGGAAGCGGGCGACCAGCTCCGGCTGCTCGTCCAGCAGTTGCTGGTGGACGGTGACCGGCCGGGGCGTCCCGTTGTTGACCCGGGCCCGGCGGTCCGGCACCGCGTCCAGTTCCACGGCCACCTCCGCCCCGACCCGGCGGGCCGCCTCGACGGCGAGCGCCCCCTTCACGTACACGGCGTCCACCACACCGTCCCGCAGCGCGGCCAGCTCGCCGGCCCACTGCCCGCCGCCGGGCAGGCCCGGGACGTCGACCAGTTCGGCGTCCTCCAGCGTGAGCCCGGCGAGGCCGAGGGCGCCACGGAAACCGGCCAGGGCCATCGCCCGCCAGAAGTCGATGCCGATGCCATGATGTGGGACCGCCAGCCGCACCCCGCGCAGGTCGCCGGGGCCGGTGATGCCGCTGCCGGCCCGGACCAGGACCACCTGGCGCTCCTCGATCCAGGTGAGGCCGATCAGCCGGGTCCGCTCGCCGCGCGAACGGGCCCACAACGCCGGGACGTTGCCCCCCTCGCGGAACAGCCCGGTGAGCGCGTGGGTGTAGTGGTGGTCCGCGGCCACCTCCGGCGGGGCGTCCTGGAGCGAGCGGACGGCGATCCCGTCGGCGGCGAACTCGCGCGCGAGCCAACCCTGGTCGGCGGCGATCCCGGTGGCGGTGGGCACCGGGCAACGGGTGAACCAGAGGGTGTCGGGGGCACTGGGGGAAGGACTGGGCACGGGGTGTGGTCCTCTGCTGAGGGGGCGGGTTCGGCTGGCGCCGGAAGGCTGCGGTTCTGGGCCCGCCGCGCGGGCCACGGGGCCCGAGGCGTCGGGGAGTTGTACGAGATGGTGAGTCGGCGTTTCCGGTGAGACCGACATGTCGGGCGAGGCCGGGATTCGCGCGAGGCGGGGAACGCCGGACGGTGCGGCGCGAGGGGAGCGTCAGCGACAACACGCGCAGGAGGCGGGGCACCGGTGGATCGTCACGGCGTCGCTCCTTCCTGCGGGTCGGGGTTGCGGGTGGTACGCCGGGCGGCGGGCGTCCGGCGCGATGTGAGGAGCGTTCCACGACGATCGAGCCGGAAGCAAGGTTTTGCCACATGGTGGGATCACTTGTTCATCAACGCCATTCCATTGCAACGTCGTCGACACAATCCCGCAGCACTCGCTGCCCTACGCTGAGACTCCTCCCGGTGATCCAGCCGGATTCCCGAACCGAAACGCGAGGTGCCATGGCCGAGGCCGCCACCGCCGTCCAGGGCCCGCCGGCCGGTGCGCAGGCCGTCCAGCGTGCGCTGGGGCTGCTGCACTGCTTCCACGACAACGGCCCCGACCTGAGCGCCTCCGACCTGGCCCGCCGGATGGACCTCTCGGTCTCCACCGCGCACCGGCTGGCCCGAACGCTGGTCAGCGCCGGCTTCCTGGAACAGGACGAGCAGACCGCGCGCTACCGGCTCGGCCCGGCGGTCGCCGAACTCGGCCAACTCACCTTCCACCAGCGCGGACTGCACCTGGCCGCACCCGAGTTGGACCTGCTGTCCCGACGCACCGGTGCGACCGCGGACCTCGCGATCCGCAGCGGTCCGCACGCGGTCATCCTGGTGGGGGCCTCCGTCCGCCCGGACACCGGCCTCGGGCTGCGCCGGCCGCTGCACTCCACGGCGCTCGGCAAGGTGCTGCTGGCCTGGCCGCGCCCGGGCGAGCCGGCGGTGTCGGCGCTCGGCCCGCTGCCGTCGTTCACCGACCGGACGATCACCGAACCGGCGCTGCTGGACGATGAGTTGGCGAAGGTCCGGAGCTCCGGGTACGCGCTCAACGACGGAGAGTCGGCCGCCGGGGTGCGGACGGTGGCCGTGCCCGTCCTGGACGGCACCGGGCAGGCCCGGTTCGCGCTGGCCGTCCGCTCGACCCCGGCGCACCTGACCGACGACCGCCTGGACTGGTTCCTGGGCCACACCCGCACCTGCGCCGACGCGCTCGCCGTCCTGCTGCTGCCGCCCGATCAGCGCGCCTGACGTCACGTCATGATGCCGCAGCGGGTGGCCCGTTCCACGAGGGCACGGGCAACCCGCCACGGCAGGACGTTCAGTGGCCGATCAGCTGGCCGGGGTGTACTTGTAGCCGACCCGACGGACCGTCACGATCGTGTCGCGGTAGCCCGGTCCGAGCTTGCGGCGCAGCCGGGCGACGTGCACGTCGACCGTGCGGCCGTCGCCGACGTGGCCGTACCCCCAGACCGCCGAGACCAGGTGGTCCCGGGTGTGCACCCGCTGCGGGTGCTCGGTGAGGTGGGCGAGCAGCTCGAACTCCAGGTAGGTGAGGTCGAGCAGGCGCCCGTCCACGTAGGCGTTGCGCCGCTCGGCGTCGACGGCGATGCCGCGCCCGGCCGGTCGGACCGGACGGACACCGGTCTGCGCGGGCACACTCACGGGCGCACCGGCGTGCGCACCGGCGTGCTGCGCACCCGAGGGCCCGCCGAGGGACGCGCCGGCGGGCACCGCCGCCACCGGGCTGTCGGCCGGTACGAGCACCAGGTACCCGACCATCGGGTTCCCGGTACCGGCGCCGAACTGCGGGCCGTACTGGGCGAGCAGACCCTGCGGCAGCGCGCCCTGCGGCAGGGCGGCGACGACGGTCGCGCCCTCGGGCAGCGCGGCGAGCAGGGCAGCCGGTGCGGCCGGGAGGACCGCGCCCGGCTGGGGTACGACGCCCGCGCCCGCTGAACGGGACGGAGCCGCATGGGAGGACCGGACCGCTCCCCCGGGCCATCGCTCGGCGGCCGGCGAGCCGTGCGAGAGCGGGGAGGCGGAGGAGCCCGGCGCGCCGGGGACGCCGGACCCGGCCGGGACGACGCCGGGGACGGAGCGGACCGCGCGCAGGTGCGGGGTCGCGGAAGGCAGGGGCAGGGTGGCCGTGGATGAAGAAGACATGGTGTGCCGCTCATTTCGCGCGTGACGGACGGGGTGGAGTCGTCTGCGCGTCGACCGGGCGTACTGCCGGGCTGATCCGGAATCAGCCTGCGGAGGGCCGGGACGCGCTGGGCGAGCCCGGACACGTCTGATCGAACAGGTGCGGCTGCCGGGACGGCCAGAACGGCTCAAGGTCGAGGTGACCCTGCCGGCTGTCCCCGGCGCGGTTCGCGCGCCCGTTCCACCGCCCGGCCGGTCCGCCGTCGCACATCGCGGAGGCCGCCCCGGTCGAGCGGGGACGGCCGGCGATGCCGGGGGCGGGGCTGGTGCAGGCGATGTTCACTGGTGGTCTCTCCGCGAGGCGGGGCCGGATCGGCGGTCGCGGGCACGCCGGATGGGGCGGGTCCGCTACGGCCTGGTCGACGGGATTGGCGGTGCGTCAGACGGCGGCCTGGTGGGCCGGGAGCGTCGGGGACGTACCGGGAAGGGGCCGGCCGGTCACCGACAACAGGCGCTGCAGATCAGCGCCTGGTCGATGTAGCGGCGGACGGTGAGCACCGGCGTGACGGGGGCGGGATCGGTCGTGGCGCGTCGCTGGCCGACGGTCATCCTGCTGCCCTCCCCCTTGCTCTGCACGACGGCGCGTCGTCGTCGATGCGCGCCTTCGTGAACGGAACGTTTCCGGCCCTCCCGACGGCATGGCCGGGCGGCTTTCGTGCCCAGAGCCTTCCACGCCGGGCCGGTCTAGGCAACCTTCGGCACACCGAACGTCCGGGATGCGGACAACCGAATGAGACGTCGGGCGGCTCGGAGGCTCTGTGAAGCCTCTGTGCGGGTGCAGTGCCGGACCGATGGGGCGGTGTCGTCAGACCGGGAACGCGGTGTCGTCAGGCCCGGGCTCGGTGTCGTCGGACCGGGTCGCGGCAGCACCGGGTCCAGGGTGCGGCGGCGTCAGGTCCGGGCCGGGGCGCGGTGGCGACGGGCGGCGGCGTGTTCGACGAGCGCGACCAGGAGTTCCTTCCCGTCCTCCCGCAGGCGTGCGTCACACAGCAGCACGGGAATGTCCGGGTCGAGGTCGAGCGCGTCGCGGACCTCGTCCGGGGAGAACCGCTCGGTGCCGTCGAAGCAGTTCACCGCGACCACGAACGGAATGCCGCGCTGCTCGAAGAAGTCGACCGAGGGGAAGCAGTCGGCCAGCCGCCGGGTGTCCGCGAGCACCAGTGCGCCGAGCGCGCCGCGCGCCAACTCGTCCCAGACGAACCAGAACCGGTCCTGCCCGGGCGTGCCGAACAGGTACAGCGCGAGTCCGGGCCGCAGGTCGATCCGGCCGAAGTCCATCGCCACGGTGGTGGTGCGCTTCGCCTCCACGCCCGAGGTGTCGTCCACCGGGCGGCCCAGCTCGCTGAGCTCCTCCTCGGTGCGCAGCGGCCGGATCTCGCTCACCGAGCCGACCAGCGTGGTCTTGCCCGCGCCGAAGCCGCCCGCGACGAGGATCTTCACCGCGACGGCCGGGCCGCCGCGCCAGCGCGGGTCGTTGGCGCGACCGCCGGAGCCGTGGCCGACGGGGGTGCCGTGGCCGCCCGGGGCGCCGGGATCGGCGCCACCAGAGGTATCGCCGACAGCGGCGCGGCCGTCGTGGTCAGAGCGCACGGAGTCCATTGATCACGTCTCGCAGCAGGCGCTCGTCCGGCAGCTCGGCGAGCGGAACGGGTCGGGTGACGCTGATCAGCTCGGCGTCGTAGAGGTCGCCGAGCAGCACCCGGACGACGCTGACCGGCAGGTCGGTGTAGGAGCCGAGTTCGGCGACGGACAGCGGCTCGCGGCGGCACCAGGCCAGGAGGGTCTGGTGCTCCGGGTCGAGGACGTGCGCGGGCACGGCCCCCGCGTTCGGCCCGGGCTCGGCGGCGGTGATCAGCGAGATCAGGTCGAAGAGACCGTCCTCGACCGGCCGGGTACGGCCGCGGGTCATCGAGTAGAGCCGCACGACCGGGCCGGCCTCGTCGTCGAACCAGCGGTCGTCGGCGGGGGCGGGCGGGTGGAGCAGGTCGGACTCGGCCCCGTCCTGGCCCATCTGCTCCGCCACCTCCCCTGCCGTCCCAGTCGTCCCTGCCGACGCGGCCGTCCCTGCCGACGCGGCCGACGCGGCCGAGCCGTTTGGCTCGGGCGGCCCCGCCGCCTCAGCCCTCGGATCCGCCATCGGACCGCTCATCTCCCCGGCGGCGCGGCTTCGGTGCGCGGCTCGGCGGCCAGGTGCTCGCCGACCCGCTTGACCAGCAGCGCCATCTCGTAGGCGATCTGGCCGATGTCGGCCTCGGCCTCGCTCAGCACGGCCAGGCAGCTGCCGTCCCCGGCCGCCGTGATGAACAGGAACGCCTCGTCCAGTTCCACCATCGTCTGGCGGACCCCGCCGACCTTGAAGTGCCCGCCGGCGCCCTTGGCCAGGCTGTGGAACCCGGCCGCGACGGCCGCCAGGTGCTCGGCGTCCTCGCGGTCGAGGTCGCGGGAGGCGCCGGTGGCCAGGCCGTCGCTGGAGAGGATCACGGCGTGCCGCAGGGCCGCGACGCGCCCCACCAGGTCGTCCAGGAGCCAGTTGAGGTCCCCGGACGGCTGCGTCGAAGTGGTCATGAATCAGTTCCTTCCGATGGAGCGGGTGGTGCAGGTGGTGCTGTCGGTACAGGTGCTGCCGATGGAGCGGGTGTTGCCCGTGGACCAGGTGTTGCCCTTGATACAGGTGGCACGGGTCGTGCCATGGGTGCGGGCACCGGGTTCCGCCGGACGGGCGGGCCGGGCGGCACCCGACGGGCGAGCGGCGCCCGGGCAGCATCCGACGGCGCGGGCAGCGCCGCCGGGGCGGGTGCCGGACTGATCGCCCGCCGGGCGGGGTCCGGCGGCTGCCAGACGGGTATGGCGGCGGGCCGGGCACTCGCCGGGGCCGACCCGGACGTGGCGCCGCGCCCCCGGGTGAAGCCGCGCTGGAACGAGGCGAAGGTGGCCCGCGCCTCCTCGGGTGAGCGCTCGCGCGCCCGCTCGGCCTCCTGGGCCTCCCGGGCCCGGCGGGCGGCGAGGGCGGCCTCGTCCTCGGACCCGTGGTCGGTCCGGTCCCGGAGGCGCTCCTTCAGCTGCTCCTTGAGCTGCGGCGCGAGGTTCGCCTGCCGGACCCGCCGGGGCAGCCCGCCCTCGGTCCGCGGGCCTGCGACCGACGGCGGGTCCGCGGGCCCGTCGACGACGGGAGCGGCCGTGGTCGGCTCGTCCCGACGGTGGCGCCCCGTCCCCGCAGCGTCCTCGGTGTCCCTGGGCGGCGCGGGCACCAGCACCGGCCCGCCCCTGGTCCGCGAGGCCCGTCGCGGCAGCCCGCCCGGCGTCCGGGCCGGCTCGGACGTGGACGGCCGGGGACCGCCGCTGCCGCGGTGCCGCTCGTCCTCCCCCGCAACGGAACTGGCCCCAGACCCGGCACCGGACCCGAACCCGGCACCGACGCCGGAACCGGCAGCGGCCCGAGCCACGCCCTCCGCCGTACTGCGACCACCACCGCCACCGCCACCGCCGAGCGCGGGCACGGCGACCAGGTCGCGCTGTCCGCGCCGGACCGGGGCGGAGCGCTGTCCGGTGGGCGGCGGCTCGGGCAGGCCGTCCGGCGCCTCGGCGAGCAGTTCGCGCGGGATCAGCACGACCGCCGTCGTCCCGCCGTACGGGGACGGGCGCAGGTGGACCCGGATGCCGTGCCGCCGGGCCAGCCGGCTGACCACGAACAGGCCCAGCCGGTCGGTGTCGGCGAGGTCGAACTCCTGCTCCACGGCGAGGCGTTCGTTGATGTCGGCGAGGAGTTGATCGCTCAGCCCGAGCCCGCGGTCGTCGATCTCCAGCGCGAATCCGTGCGCCACCACCTCACCCTGGACGGTGACTTGGGTGGTCGGCGGGGAGAACACCGCGGCGTTCTCGACGAGTTCGGCGATCAGGTGGGTGACGTCCGCGACGGCGCTGCCGAGCAGGCCGGTGCCGGGGAACGGCCGGACGATCACCCGGGCGTAGTCCTCGACCTCGCCGACCGCCGCGCGGACCACGTCCACCATCCGGACCGGCTTGCGCCAGGCGCGCCCGGGCGAGCCGCCGGCGAGGATGATCAGGCCCTCGGCGTGCCGCCGCATGCGCGTGGTGAGGTGGTCGACCTTGAAGAGGTCGGCCAGCTCGGTCGGGTTCTCGGTGCGGCGCTCCATGGTGTCGAGCAGGGTGAGCTGGCGGTGCAACAGCACCTGGCTGCGCCGGGCCAGGTTGACGAACACCGCCGAGACGCCGCGCCGCAGTTCGGCCTGTTCGACGGCGGCCTCGACCGCGGCCCGCTGGACGGCGTTGAAGGCCTGGCCGACCTGGCCTATCTCGGCCGCCCCGAAGCGCAGTTCGGGTGCCTCGGCCGCGACGTCCACCGCCTCGCCCCGGCGCAGCCGCAGCATGACGGAGGGCAGCCGGGTGCCGGCCAGTTCGTTGGCCGCGTTGCGCAGTCCGATCAGTTCGCGGGCGAGGCCGCGCCCGATCCGGAAGGAGATCAGCACCGACAGAACGACCGCGACCAGGCCGATCGCACCGGCGATGCCGCCGCGCCAGAGCAGCCCGATCGCGGCGGACCGCTCACGCTCGCCGATCCCGTTGGCGATCCGGGCGTTGATCGAGGTGAGGTCGCCGAGCGCCCGGTCGGCGGTCTCCCGCCAGGAGTCGCCGTTGATCGCCTGGGCGACCCGCTCGGGGCCGCCCGCGCCGACGAAGTCCGCTTCGGCGCGGGCCAGCGCGGCCCAGGCCTCGCCACCGCGCAGGGCGATGTAGTCGGACTGGTCGGCGGGTTCGAGTTCGGCGATGTAGACGGTGAACAGGGCCTGCTGGTTGTGCAGGGCGTCCAGGGCCACCTGGTACTGCTCGGCGGTGGGCTTGGCGGCGCCGCCGCGCAGGCCCTCCATCGCCGCGTCCTCCTGCGCGAGGTACTCTCGGGCGCGCACCAGCTCGATCAGGATGGTCCCCTGGCGCGGGAGTTGGCCGGTCTGCCGGGCGACGTAGGCGGACCGGAAGCCGAACACCGGCTTGACCAGGTCGCTGTACTGCCCCAGCGCGAACTCCCAGTTGAGCGCGGAGCGGCCGACCTGCGCGCGCAGCGGTCCGATCTGGTCGGCGGCGGCGATGATCTGCAGGAAGCGGCCGCGCTGGGAGCTGGAGAGCTTGCCGCCCGCGTGGTCCTTCTTCTGCCGCAGGACGTCGAGGCTGCGGTCGGTGGCGGCCTTGGCGTGTTCGTAGGCGTCCGCGGCGACCTGCGAGTTCGGGACGGCCAGTCGCTGGACGGCCGCGCGGCGCTCGTTCTGCAGATCGTCGGCGTACTCGTCGACCGGGGTCCCGAACTCCTTGTACGTACGGCTGATCTCCAGCTGGCCCCAGACGTCTCCGGTGGTGGCGAAGGTCGCGTACACCCAGAGCGCGGTGAGCGCGACGATGGGCACCAGGAGCAGCGCGATGATCTTCGCGCGGATCGAGCTGCTGCGCAGACGCATGGAGTCCTCGGTCGGGAAGTGCCAGGCGCGGACGGGGAGCGGTTCGGAGGAGCCGCGGGGCTCGGCCGGAAAAGGCTTGGGAAAGGGCTTCGGAAAGGACTTGGGAAAGGACTTCGGGTGCGGGCTTCGGAGATCGGCTTCGGGGCTGGTCGGCGTGGATGGTGCGTCATCGGATCGGGCCTGGCCGGGAGGCCCCGGCCGCAGGTCTGCGAGAGCCTACTACGCCCTGACCACTCGTTCGAGGGTCGTACCGGTCCACTTCCCCGGCTTGCCCCGCACACGTCAGGATCGACTCCCGGTCACCGCGGGCTCGCGTCCGGTTCATCCGCCGCCACCCCGTTTGCCCGATCACCGAACGCACGCGGTTCCTCCCCGGCGGCGACACCTTCCGCAGGGACCGGTGCCGATCTCGTCGCGTCACGGTCACAACCCTGGGCAGTGACAGGCCGATCCGATAGTTTCGCTGCACCTGCGCGGCCCGGCACCGCCACCACGGCCTCCGGCGCCGACACCGGTACCGGCGCGGGCAGTGCCGCCGCGAGACGCCAACGGGGGGAATGTGCGCGAGTTCACCACCCCCGCCGTGGCCGGGCCCGAGGCCACCGGAGGACTCGCCGACTCGCTGTACGACACCGCCGAACGCACACCGGACCTGGTGCAGCTGGCCCGCCGGGTCGGCCCGCCGGGCCCCGCCGACTCCACAGGTCCCGCCGAGCACCGGGACGAGTGGCGGGGCGTCACCGCGCGGGAGTTCCGCGACGAGGTGCTCGCCCTCGCCAAGGGCCTGCTCACCCGGGGCGTGCGCTACGGCGACCGGGTCGCCCTGATGTCCCGTACCCGCTACGAGTGGACGCTGTTCGACTACGCGCTCTGGTCGATCGGTGCGATCACCGTCCCGGTCTACCCCACGGCGGCGGCCGAGCAGGTGCGCTGGATCCTCGCCGAGACCCAGGCGGTGGCCTGCCTGGTCGAGGACGAGGACGCCGCGATGACGGTCGGCGCGGTCTGCGACGCGCTGCCCGACCTCACCGGCATCTGGCAGCTGGACCGCGACTGCGTCGCCGCGATCACCGAGGACGGCCGTGACGTGCCCGACTCGCTCGTCCACCGCCAGCGGCTCGGCGTCACGGCCGGGAACGTCGCCACCGTCGTCTACACCTCGGGCACCACCGGCCGCCCCAAGGGCTGCCTGATCACCCACGCCAACCTGGCCGCCGAGGCCGACGCACTGCTCGGCGGCTGGCGGGAGGCCTTCCACGACACCGGCGGCGGACAGCCGTCCACTCTGCTGTTCCTGCCGCTGGCACACGTCTACGGGCGGGCCGTGCAGGTCGCGGCGATCCGCGGCGGCTTCCGGATCGGGCACGTCCCCGAGGTCTCCACGGACGTCCTGCTACCCGCGATGGAGTCCTTCCGGCCGACCTTCCTGCACGTCGTCCCGTACGTCTTCGAGAAGATCTTCCGGCAGGCCCGGCGGGCCGCCGAGGACGCCGGGCGCGGCGAACTCTTCGAACAGGCCCGGCAGGTGGCCGTCGACTGGGCCGCCGCCCGGGAGCGGAAGGCGTTCGGGCGCGGACCCGGGCCCAGCCCCGGACTGCGGCTGCGCCACCTCGCCTACGAGCGGACCGTCTACCAGCGGCTGCGGGCCGTCCTCGGCGGCCGGGTGCGCAGCGTGATGTGCGGCGGCTCCACGCTGCGCCGCGAACTCGGCCTCTTCTTCACCGGCGCCGGCCTGCACCTGTACGAGGGCTACGGGCTGACCGAGACGTCCGCCGCGATCACCGCCAACCCGATCGGGCGGCAGAAGCGGGGCACGGTCGGGCACCCGCTGCCGGGCTCGTCGGTGGCCCTCGCCGACGACGGCGAGGTGTGGGTGCGCGGCGGCTCGGTCTTCGGCGGCTACCTCAACCACCCGCAGTGCACGGCGGAGTCCCTGATCGACGGCTGGTTCGGGACGGGCGACCTGGGACGGCTGGACGAGGACGGCTACCTGACCATCACCGGCCGCAAGAAGGACCTGATCGTCACCAGCAGCGGCAAGAACCTGGCCCCGTCGGCGCTGGAGGAGCGGGTGGCCGCGCATCCGCTGGTCTCCCAGTGCCTGGTGGTGGGCGACGACCGGCCGTACGTGGCCGCCCTGATCACGCTCGACCCGGCGGCGCTGGCACACTGGTTGAAGACGCACGGGCTGGAGCAGCTGGACCCGTGGGCGGTGCTCGCGGACGAGCAGCTGCACACCGAGGTCCAGCGCGCGGTGGCGGCGGCGAACACGGCGGTGTCGCGGGCCGAGTCGATCCGCGCGTTCCGGCTGCTGCCCCGCGAGTTCAGCCAGGACCAGGGGCTGCTGACACCCTCCCTGAAGCTGCGCCGGGCGGCGATCGCCGAGTACTACGCCGATGACATCGCGGAGTTGTACGTCCCCTGACGGATCGTCTCGTCCCCTGTGCGGCAGGTGCGGTGGACTCCGGTTCACCGGCCGTTCCCTTGACGGGCTGATTGGTCCAGTCCATTGTTTCTCCTCGGTCCGAGTGCGGCGCACCATCCGCTCCCGCCCCTCCGGGAGCACCCAGGTTCCGCGAGCCCGGTTCCAGGGGCCCGACCCAAGGCCCCGGTTCCAGGGTTCCGATTCCGCCACGCCCTCCCCACGGGCGTGTCCCCCACATGCAGGAGTCCTCTCGTGTCGATGTCCACGCGCCTGTCCGCACGCCTGTCCGCGTGCCAGTCCGCACGTCTGTCCACCCGTCTGTCCGCGCTGGCCGCCTCCGTCGCGCTGATCACCGCCTTCGCCGCCCCGGCGGCCTCCGCCACCCCCGGGCCCGCCCCGGCCGGCGCCCCGAGCACCCCGAGCGGCCCGACCGTCAACCTGGCCACCAACCCCGGCTTCGAAATCCCCGCCCCCGACCTCTCCGACTGGGGCGCCGTCCCCGGCTGGAACTGCACCGGCGGCCCGGCCGAGGCCGCCGTCACCACCACCGCCGCGCACTCCGGCGCCTCCGCGCTCACCGTCACCCCGGCCACCGCCGACTCCACCGGCGAGTGCGCGCAGACCGTGGCCGTCCAGCCCAACACCACCTACACCGCCTCGGCCTGGGTCCGCGGCGCCTTCGTCTACCTGGGCGCCACCGGTACCGGCAGGGACGTCGCCCCGGCCTGGACCGAGACCACCGGCGGCGGCTGGCAGCAGCTCACCACCCGGTTCACCACCGGCCCGAACGCGCACAGCGTCCGGCTCTACGTCCACGGCTGGTACCAGCAGGGCCCGTTCTCGGTCGACGACGTCCGGGTGGACGGCCCCGCGCCCGCCCCGGCCGCGGCCGCCGGATCCGTGCCGACCAGCGACAAGGTCGTCTTCTTCACCGTCGACGACGGCTGGCAGCGCACCCCCGAGGCGGAGAAGGTCATCACCGACCACCGGCTGCCGATCACCGCCTTCCCGCTACCGATGCCGGCCGAAACCGACCCCGACTTCTTCCGGCGCGTCACGGCCGTGCCCGGCTCCTCCATCCAGGACCACAGCGTCTCCCACTCCGACCTCAGCAAACTGCCGCTGGAACAGCAGCAGATCGAGATCTGCGACGCCCGCGACGCCATGACCCGCCAGTTCGGCACCACGCCGGTGGCCTTCCGCCCGCCGTACTTCGCCTGGAACGCCGACACCCTCCAGGCCGCCGCCAACTGCGGCATCCGCACCGTGCTCACCGCCGACGCGGACTTCAGCTGGGGCGCGTCCAACATCTGGCACCCGGGCCTGTTGCAGCCGGGCGACGTCGTCCTGATGCACTGGACCGACACCCTCGCCACCGATCTCCAGCGCGCCCTCGCCGCCGCCGACGCGGCCGGGCTCAAGCCGGCCGGCCTGGTCGACTACCTGCGCTGACGCGCCGCCGTCGGCGGGCTCATCAGGGAGCCCGCCGACGGGGCACCCACGCACGGGGCTCCCGTCCACCGGCGGCCGGGCTCAGCCGAAGACGTGCGCCATCCAGCCGCGCAGGCGCTCGTCGAAGTCGGTGGCGCCGGTGAAGTCGTTGGCCGGGATCACGCCGACCTCGGCGTCCTCCCGCTCCTCCCAACCGGCGGCGAGGTACTCGACGTCGGCCCAGCCGCCACGGAACAGCACCACGTGCAGCTCGCCGCCGGACAGCGGGTCCGCGACCTGGACGCCGACGGAGTCCGGGTCCGTGACGCGGGCGCGGTCCGTCTCCAGCGGATACGGCCAATGGGCCAGGGCGTCACGCCAGGTGAGCGCGCCGACCGTCAGACCGGCGGCCCGCCAGCGTACGGCCCGGGCGGCGATCCGCTCGGCGGCGTGGTCGAGGTCGACGATGCGCTCCACGACGGCGTTCACTCCCCTCGCGCCGACGATCCCGCGCCGGCGAGTCCGCGCCGGCGAGTCCGCGTCGACGGTCCCGCGTCAGGGAGCTTTCGTCGGCGATCCTGCTCGTTGACAGGGCGTCCGCGGCGTGGCTCTAATGGGGGCGTGCAGCGTGGCGCCGGCCACAGAGTAGTGGGCCGGCCGGCAGCCGAGCGAGCACCTTTATCCGAGGGACGATGCGCGATGAGTACTTTCTCCGCTGCCCTGATCTGACGTAGGCGGTCACCGCGGTGTCCGCGTGCGCGCCCATGCACCGCGTGTGGCCGTGACTCCCAACCCCCGTAGGAGACTTCACCCACACCCATGTCCACGAACCATGTCAACCAGTTCAACCAGGGCGTCATCGAGGAGTTCCGGGCCAACGGCGGGCGGGTCGGCGGCCCGTTCGAGGGCGGCGACCTGCTGCTGCTCACCACGGCCGGGGCCCGCTCGGGCAACCCGCACACCGTGCCGCTCGGGTACGTCCGCGCCGAAGGGCTGCTCCTGGTCGTCGCCTCCGCCGCCGGAGCGCCGGACCACCCGCAGTGGTACCGCAACCTGCTCGCCCGGCCGGTGGTCCGGGTCGAACTCGGCTCCGAGGCGTTCGACGTGATCGCCGTACCCGCCGAAGGCGCCCGACGGGAGCGGCTGTTCGCGGCCGTCGCCCGGCAGGCGCCCGGGTACGGCGACTACCAGGCGACCACCGACCGGGAACTGCCGGTGGTCGTCCTGGAACGGCCCGAGACACCCGTGCGCGAGGTGCGCAGCCTCGCCGACAAGCTGTTGGAGGCGCACACCTGGCTGCGTGCGCAACTGCGCCACGTCCGGCAGGAGGCGCGCTCGCACGTCGCGGGCCGACCGGCCGGGCTCGGGCTCCAACTGCGCCAGCACTGCCTCGCCTTCTGCGAGGGGCTGACGCACCACCACACCGGCGAGGACGCCGCGATCTTCCCCGCGCTCGCGCGCAACCACCCGGAACTGGCCGGGGTGCTGGAACAACTGGGCGAACAGCACCTGGCGATCGGGCGGATCAAGGAGGAGCTGGCGGCCCTGCTCGCCGGGGTCGAGGTCACCGAACCGGACCGGCTCCGGGCCGAGTTGGACCGGATGTCGGCCGAGCTGGAGGCGCACCTCGACTACGAGGAAGCGGAACTGCTGCCGACGCTCGCCGGGATCCCGTTCCCACCGCTGCGACCCGGGCCGACCCGGGACTGAGACGGACGCGCGAATGCCGTCGGCCCCTCTCCCCACGCTCGGGGAGAGGGGCCGACGGCCCGCGTGCCGGTTCGGCGGCGTCCTGAAGCGACGGCCTACCGATGCGACGGGCCCGCTGATACGACGGGCCTGCTGATACGACGGGCCTGCCGACGTGACGGCCTACCGGTGCGAAGCCGTTACGACTGGCTGAAGACCGGGAGGTAGCCACCGGACTGGCCGGCGGCCTTCGGGTGGTAGCTCTCGTCGACCGGCAGGGTGGCACTGTTGAGCCAGGTGGTCTGCGAGCCGCAGATCTCGTGCTCGGTGAAGATGCCGCGCACGTCGCCGAAGCTGAAGCCGGCGTTGGCGACCCGCTTGGCGATGACCTCGTCCAGCGTGTCGGCGGCGCCGTTGATCGCGGCGCGCTTGGTGTCACTGATGCCGAGGATGCAGCTGCCGCCGATCTTGTAGAGGTGCGGGTAACCCAGCACCACCACGTGGGCGTTCGGCGCCTTGGTGTGGATCGTCGAGTACACCTTGTCCAGCTGGGCGGGCAGGGTGTTGCGGGCGTAGTTCTGGGCCGCGCTGACGGCGCTGAGGCAGGTGCTGTCCGACTCCAGCACGCAGGTCTTCATGGTGTCGGCGAAGCCGGCGTCGTTGCCGCCGACCGACAGGCTGACCAGCGTGGTGCTGGAGCTCAGCGCGGAGATCTGGTTGCTGAGGACGTCTCCGGTTCTGGCACCGGAACACGCGACGAACGAGAAGGACGACGGCGAGTGCGCGTTCTTCCACAGGTACGGGTAGGCGTTGGTGCTTCGCTTGCAGTTGCCGCTGTCGCTCAGGTAGCTGCCGGCACCGACACCGGCGGAGTAGGAGTCCCCGAGGGCGACGTAGTTGACGCTCGCCGCATTCGCGGATGAAGCGGTGAACAACGTGGTCAGAGTGAGCAGAGCCGCTATCGCGGCAACGGACATGGCGCGCGCTGGACGGAGCATGGCACCTCCTGGTGTGGTATGGGTCACAGAAGTGATACCAGGCGGTAGGTGAACCGGGAAGCGGTCATGCCAAGGACATTGACGGGCTGTCCGACAACGCAGAAGTGAACCATCGGCCACAGGGCGTGAGTTGGCGCTGGTCAGCGCCGGTGTACGCCGACCGGCGTCGGTCATCGCGCGTAGACAGTGGTCGGTGAAAAAGTCAGCGAGTGGTCAGTTGGTAGTCAGGGCAAGGCCAGGACACCGTTACGACCCGGCCATCGCCGGGCCACCCCGCCGTACGACCCGTCGCGGACGCGGCGCCGTCCGACTCGCCCCCGTGCGCGGCGCGAACCGGCGTGACGCGACCCGGCTCCGCGCTCAGGGGCATCAGCGCACGCGACTCCGGCTCGGAACCCTGACCGCAGATCAGGCGGACGGCGCCGTCACCCGGCAGCCCCTCCTCGGGCTACGCGAGGCCCGGGTGAGGCTCGCTCGGGCGCGCCGCATCCGAGTGGACGGCATCCGGGTAACCGGCGTCCGAACACACCGCGTCCGGATAGACGGCGCCGGGGAACACCACGCAGCCCTCCACCGGCAGCTCCTCGATCGCCTCGTTCGCGGCGACCGGCACGCCGAGCCGACGGGCGGCCGTGGCGACCGCCACCCGGGCCTGGCGCAGCCCGGGCGCGCCCCAGCCGAGCAGTTCGACGGCGAGTCCGGGCGCGACCAGCAGCCGCCGGTAGTGCCGGCCGGAGGCCGGGTCGGCCGTGCTCGGGCCGACCGCGCGCAGCGCCGCCGCCATCCGGACCCGCGCGCATTCGTGCCCGCCGTTGGCCGAGCCGACCCGGTCGTAGAGGTAACCGAGGTAGTACGGTCGGCCGATCACGGCCTGGGCCTCCTCGGCCGCCTCCCGGGCCAGTGCGGAGGCCGGATCCCCGGCGTCCTCCGGCTCCAGCGATCCGCCGGGGAGCGAGCAGATCCCGTCCCTGGGGTTGACCAGGGTCAGCACCCGCCCGTCCGGAGCGAACAGCCACCCCCAGGACTGCTTCACCGGCAGCCCCTCGGGCACCTGCTCGCCCGGCCGCCACGGCCACCCCGCCGTGGGACGCCGGCGCACCCTGCCGAGCAGCTCGGCGATCTCCGCGCTGTACTCGATCCGGCTCATGCGTCCCCCTCTCGCTGTCGGGCTCGCCGGACCGGCAGTGCGCGGGACGGACCTGCGGAGCACGGTACGGAGCGGAGCGGCCGGAACGGCGGCGTGGGGCACCGCGCGCTCCTGCTGTTGATCTTCTCCGAATCTTCCCCGAACAGGCGGTCGATGAACAGTCCCCAGCGCCGCATGGTGGATGGGGAGGGGTGGAAACCCCCTGATCACCCCAGCGGCCCACCCCCCTCCCTCGGCGCCGCCGAACCGGGCTCCGGGAAGCCCGGCAGCGGGAAGCCCGGCAGCGGGAAGCCCGGTCGCGGGACCACCCCGGGCGGGAACGGCAGCCCGCGCGCGGCGTCGTCGGCCAGCTCGTCGAACACCTCGTGCACCGTCATCGGCCGCAACCGCCCGCCGGCCAGCGCCCAACCGCGCGCCCACGGCCCGTCCGAGGCCCCGGGCGCCGGGACGCCCGGATCGCCGTGCAGCAGCAGCGCCCCCGCCCCACCACCGGCGACCCCCGCCGCCAGCGTGACGCAGAACGCCTCGGTGTCCCGCCCGGCGGGGTAGAGGCCGCCCGCCTCCACGCAGACCTCCACCGCCGAGCTGAGCTGCTCGCCGTCCTCCGGGCCGTGGCAACGCAGCGTCAGCAGGTGACAGCCCTCCCCCGCGCCCTCGGCCAGCGCGAGGTAGGCCGACGTCACGTACCCCATCA
Source organism: Kitasatospora sp. NPDC094016 (assembly GCF_040304045.1). Classification (NCBI taxonomy): domain Bacteria; kingdom Bacillati; phylum Actinomycetota; class Actinomycetes; order Kitasatosporales; family Streptomycetaceae; genus Kitasatospora; species Kitasatospora sp. NPDC094016. The sequence goes on along the minus strand of NZ_JBEOUK010000001.1, from coordinate 203,164 downwards.
CCGCCGCCAGCCGCCCTTGCCCGTCCGGGTCGTCGCCGACCGCCTCCAGCAGGGCCACGCCCGCGACGGACATCCGCACCCGCGCCCGGTGGTCGTCCAGCAGGACCGGGAGCAGTTCGGCCAGCCGCTCCCCCGCGTAGACGAAGGGCTCCCCGGCCAGCTCCGGATCGCCCGCGTACGCGACCCTGGCGGCGGGCGTCCGGGGGTCGAGGCCGAGCGCCGTGCAGTAGTCCTCGTAGTCACCCGCCTCCAGGACCCGCAGGTGCACCTCCAGGCCCTGCGCGTGCAGGGCCCTCAGCTGCTCCTCCGAGCGCCGCAGGTACTCCTGGTGGGCGAGCCGGCCGAACAGCCCGTACCGCGCGAGGCCGGCGAAGTCGGCCGCAGCCGCCGCCACCGCGACCGCCACCGGCTGCGCCGGCGGAGCGCCCCGGGCCCGCCCACCGCGCCGCCCCCGCGCACCGGCCCCGCCCGCTCGCCCTCCCGGCGGCCGGTCACCACCGGACGACCGGCCGCCACCGGGAGCACCCGGCCCGCCGTCCGCCCCGGCCCGCCGCCCGGCGCGCAGCAGCACCCGCCGACGGACCCGCGACCGCCTGAAGACATCCACGGCCCCGGAACACCCGGAACCCCTGGGGCCACCGCAACGCCCCGCACAACACTCCGCCACCCCGGAGCCCTCACGACCCAACGACCACACCCGCATGGTTCCTCCCACCGACTGGCCCAGCACCGGACACCGCCGACGGCCCCGACCCCGGAACCGCCGACGTCGAGGAACATACACAGAGCCACTGACAATCCACCCCGAGTAATCGAACACGCGCGTCCCGGGCCCCCCGGGTCTCCCGATCCGGACGGGACTGTCAGTACCGGACGTTAAGGTCGGGAACCATGCGACTGCTGCATACCTCCGACTGGCATCTGGGCCGCTCCTTCCACCGGGAGAGCCTGCACGACGCCCAGCGCGCCTTCCTGGACCACCTGGTGGACGTGGTCCGGGCCGAGCGCGTGGACGCCGTGCTCGTCGCCGGGGACGTGTACGACCGGGCGCTGCCGGGCCTGGACGCGGTCGCCCTGTTCGACGACGTGCTGCACCGGCTGGCCGGGCTGGGCGTGCCGACGGTGTTCATCAGCGGCAACCACGACTCGGCCCGCCGCCTCGGCGTCGGCGCCGGACTGATCGGCCGGGCCGGCATCCACCTGCGCACCGACCCGGGCGAGTGCGCCGCCCCGGTGCTGCTGGCGGACGAGCACGGGCCGGTGGCGGTCTACGGGCTGCCGTACCTGGAGCCGACGCTGGTGCGCGAGCGGTTCGGGCTGGAGCGCGGCGGGCACGCGGCAGTGCTCGGCGCGGCGATGGACCTGGTCCGGGCCGATCTCGCGGCCCGCCCGGCCGGCACCCGCGCGGTGGTGCTGGCGCACGCCTTCGTCACCGGCGGCACGGCGAGCGACAGCGAGCGGGACATCGCGGTCGGCGGCGTCGCCTCGGTGCCCGCCTCCGTCTTCGACGGCGTGCACTACGCCGCGCTCGGCCACCTGCACGGCTGTCAGACCCTGGCCCCGCACCTGCGCTACAGCGGCTCGCCGCTCGCCTACTCCTTCTCCGAGGTGGACCAGCGCAAGACCATGTGGCTGGTCGACCTCGCGGCCGACGGCTCGGTCGCCGCCGAGCGCGTCGACTGCCCGCGCCCGCGCCCGCTCGCCACCCTGCGCGACAGCCTCGACGCAATGCTCACCAAGGACGAGTACGCGCCGTACGAGCAGGCCTGGGTGCAGGCGACGCTCACCGACGCGGCCCGCCCGAGCGAGCCGATGGAGAAGCTGCGCCGCCGCTTCCCGCACACCCTCCAGTTGCTCTTCGACCCCGCGGAGAGCGAGGCCGAGCCCTCCCGGTCGTACGCGGCCCGGGTCAGCGGCCGGGCCGACCTGGAGATCGCGGAGGGCTTCCTGCGGCACGTGCGCCCGGGTGCCGAGCCGGAGCCGGACGAGCTGGGCTGGCTGCGCGCCGGCTTCGAGAGCGTCCGGGAGACCACCGACCGGAAGGCGGACCTGCCCCGATGAGGCTGCACCGGCTCACCGTCAGCGCGTTCGGCCCGTTCGCGGGCAGCGAGAGCGTCGACTTCGACGCGCTCGCCGCCGGCGGCCTGTTCCTGCTGCGCGGCGCCACCGGCGCGGGCAAGAGCAGCGTGCTGGACGCGGTCTGCTTCGCCCTCTACGGCGACGTCCCCGGCACCCGGCGGGCCAACCGGCTGCGCAGCGACCACGCCGAGGCGCGCAGGCTGACCGAGGTCCGGCTGGAGCTGACGCTCGGCGGGCGGCGGCTGCAGATCACCCGGCTGCCGGAGCAGCGGCGGCCGAAGAAGGTCGGCACCGGCACCACCGTCGAGCGGCCGCAGACCCTGCTGCGCGAGTGGGCCGCCGACGCGGGGGACGGCACGCCCGGCTGGCGGGCGGTGAGCAAGTCGCACCAGGAGGCCGGGGAGGAGATCCACCGGCTGATCGGCATGAACCGGGAGCAGTTCTGCCAGGTGGTGCTGCTGCCGCAGGGCGACTTCGCCCGCTTCCTCAAGGGCGACTCGGAGGAGCGCGGCAAGCTGCTGCGGCGACTGTTCGACACCGAGCGGTTCCAGCACGTCGAGGGGTGGCTCGCGGAGCAGCGGCGCGTCCAGGAGGCCGCCGTCCAGGCCGGCCGTCGCCGTCTGCGGGATCTCGCCAGCAAGGCCGAGCAGGCGGCCGGCCCCGGCGCCGAGCCGGCCGAGGGCTGGGTGCCGGCCGAGGAGGACGCCGCCGACCTGACCGCCGGGGTACTCGGCTGGGCGGCGATCCTGCGCAGCGGCGCAGCCGAACAGTTCACCGTCGCCGGGGCCGCGCTGGCGGGCGCCGAGGAGGCGCAGCGCGCCGCCCAGGGCGAGCGCGCGGCCGCCGAGGAGCTGGCCGGGCGGCAGCACCGCCACCGGCAGGCGCTGCTCCAGGCCGACCGGCTGGCCGCGTTCGAGCCCGAGGCGGCCCGGGACGGCCGGCGGCTGGCGGCGGCGCAGGCGGCCGTCGGGGTGGAGTCCGCGCTGCGGCTGCACGAGGGCGCGGCCGAGGCGCACCGGCGGGCCCGGGAGGCCGAGCGCCGGCACCGCGAGGTGCTGGCCGGCGACGGCGGCGCGGGCGGCGCGGCCGCCGGGGGCCCGGCGCTGGCCGAAGCGGGGGCCACCGAGCTGGCCGAGGCCGAACGGGGCCTGCGAGCCGGGCTGGTCCGACTGGAGGCCGCCGGGGTGGAGGAGCGGCGCTGCGCCGAACTCGCCCGCGAGCAGCGGAGCCTGGACGAGGAGCGGCGGCGGGCCGACGAGCTCGCCGAGGAGGCCGAGGACTGGCTGGCCGAGTACGACGAGCGGCTCGGCGGCCTCCAGGAGGAGCAGGCCCGGGCCCGGGCGGCGGGCGCGCTGGTCGAGCAGCTCGACGGCCGACGGGTCGAGTTGAGCACCCGGCTGGACGCCGCCCGGGAGCGCGACGGCCTGCGGGCCGAGATCGCCGCCGCCGAGCCGCGCGCTGCCGCCCTGCGCACCGCCGCACTGGACGCCCGCGAGTACGGCCTCGCCCTGCGCGAGCGGCGGCTGGCGGGCATGGCCGCCGAACTGGCCGAGCAACTGCGCACGGGCGAGGCGTGCCGGGTCTGCGGCTCACCCGAACACCCGGCACCCGCCGAGACTGCCGACGGCCGGGTCGGCGCCGACGACGAGGAGCGTGCCCGCCGGGCCCAGGCCGTCGCCGAACAGGCCTGGACGGCAGCGGACCAGGCTCTCACCGCGCTGCGGGTCCGCGAGGCGACCGCCACCGGCGCGGCCGGGCCGGAAGGTGCCGACGCGCTCGCGCAGGCCCTCGCCGAGCTGGACCGCGAGCACCGCGAGGCGCTGCACTCGGCGGAGGCGCTCGGCCGGGTCGAGCGGGAGATCGCCCGCTTGTCGGCCGACCAGGCCCGCCGGCTCGCCGAGCTGCACGAGGCCCGGGAGCGCGCCGCCATCCGCACCGACCGGCTCCAGGCGCTCCAGCACGAACAGCGCGAGCTCGCCGCGCGGGTGGCCGCGGCCCGGGGCGAGGCGGCCTCCGTCGCCGCACGGACGGCCGCGCTGGAGCGACTGGTCGAGCGGGTCGCCGCCGTGGCCGAGGCCTCGCGGGCCTGCGCGCAGACGCTGGCCCGGCTCGGGGACGCCGAGGGCGAGCTCGCCGAGGCCGCCGCCGCAGCGGGCTTCCCGAGCCCCGAGGAGGCCTTGGCCGTGCTGCTCCCCCGCGCGGAGCGCGAGCGGCTGGCGGCCCGGCTGGAACGGCACCGAACGGAGTCCGCCGCCGTCCGGCACGAACTCGCGCTGCCCGATCTGGCCGAGGCCGCGGCCCGTCCGCCGGTCGACCTGTCCGCCGCCGCGGCCGCGCTCGGTGCCGCCACCGACCGGCTGGGCCGGGCCCACGCCGCCCGCTCGGCGGCTGCCGAACGGTGCGCGGCACTGGCCTCGATCGGTCGACAACTGGCCGACCTCGCAGCCGAGTCGGCCCCGGCGCTGGCCCGATACGGGCGGGTCAACCGGCTCGCGGCGCTGGCCGCCGGCACCTCCACCGAGAACCGGCTCCGGATGCGCCTGGAGTCCTACGTCCTGGCGGCCCGGCTGGAGCAGGTCGCGGCGGCGGCCAGCGACCGGCTGGTCCGGATGTCCGGCGGCCGCTACACCCTGGTGCACAGCGACGACCGGGGCACCGGCAACAAGCGCTCGGGCCTGGCCCTGCGGGTGGTCGACGCCTGGACGGGCACCGAGCGGGACACCGCGACGCTCTCCGGGGGCGAGAGCTTCTTCGCCTCCCTCGCCCTGGCCCTGGGCCTGGCCGACGTGGTCACCGACGAGACCGGCGGCATGCCGCTGGACACCCTGTTCATCGACGAGGGCTTCGGCACGCTCGACGAGCAGTCCCTGGAGGAGGTGATGGACGTCCTCGACGGCCTGCGCGAACGCGACCGGGCGGTCGGCATCGTCAGCCACGTCGCCGACCTGCGCACCCGCATCCCCGCCCAGCTCCTGGTCCGCAAGGGACGACGCGGCTCGACCCTGGCCCTGGCCGGGCGGGAGGACGCCTAGGGACCACTCAGGGACACCGCCAGCGGTGTGAGGCGGCCTTCCGGGGACTTTTGGGCCTGACATCGCCGCAGGTCAACGGCTTGCGGGCGCTGTCGGGCCGACGGCATCGCGGCTACGGCGCGCTGCGTCGTATCAGCCCGAACAGGCCACCCGTTGGGCCTGCTGCCAGGCGCAGACCGGGCAGAGCGTGCTGCCGGGGTGGTCGGCGGGCAGTTCGGTCGGTTCCCCGCACAGGACGCAGTCGGCCCGCGGCCCGGTCGACGCCGGATCGCGCACCAGCGCCGCCTGCGCCCCACCGTCGGGGGCGAACTCGCAGACCGCCGCGTCCTCGTTCCTCGCGCTGTCACTCATGCCGCCTTCCTACTCCGCCCCCGGCCCCCGCCGCAAGGCGCCGCCGACCCGAACCCGCCCTGAGCGCCGCTCCGCCCGCGCCCCCGGGCGACCCGCCGCCGGCGGGCCCGCGACGCCCGGCTACGGTGACCGCATGGCCACGGACCTACAACGGCGCCTGCTCGCCGCCCACGCCACCGCGCCCTCCTACCCCGAGGTCGGCGCCACCCGCGGCGGCCCGCTGCCGGACGGCTACGCGCACCTGCGGCGGCGGGTGCACCTGGGCCGCGGGCCGCAGGTGCTGGCCCGGGCCGGACGGTACGTGCTCGGCTGGGGCAGCCAGCTGGGCACCGGTTTTGCCGTGTACCCGCACGCGCCGGCCGAGTCGGGGTCGACGGTGCTGCTGCGGCTGAGCCTGCCGGGCGGCCGGTGGCCCCGGCTGGTGATCCCGTGCCGGGTGGTGTGGACGGTCGAGGAGCCGGACCGGATCGGCTTCGCGTACGGCACGCTCCCCGGGCACCCCGAGTGCGGCGAGGAGGCGTTCCTGGTGTCCATGGACGCCGCCGGCGAGGTGTGGTTCGAGGTGTCGGCGTTCTCCCGGCTGACCGCCTGGTACGCGCGGCTGGGCCGACCGGTCGCGCTGCTCTGCCAGTACCTCGCGATCGAGCGCTACCTGGCCGCGGTGGCCGCCGCCGTCGCCGTGGCCGACCTGGCCGAACCGGCCGGGCCCGCGGGCCTGGCCGATCCCGCCGTCGAGTAGGGCGTCGAGTCAGCCGAAGGAGTGTCGGCCCGAGAAGTGTCGGCCTGAGGACTCCCGGCTGAAAGAGCCTCGGCCGGAGGAGCCGCGGCCGGAGGAGCCGGATCAGCCGAAGAAGGACAGCCGCACGGTCCGGCGTGGATTGTCACCGTTGGTGTCGATCAGCACCACGGACTGCCAGATGCCGAGCGCCAGCTGGCCGCCGATCACCGGCAGGGTGGCGTGCGGGGCGACCAGGCCGGGCACCACGTGGTCCCGCCCGTGGCCGGGGCTGCCGTGCCGGTGGCGCCAGCGGTCGTCGGCGGGGAGCAGTTCGCGCAGGGTGGCGAGGAAGTCGTCGTCGCTGCCGGAGCCGGTCTCCAGGACGGCGATTCCGGCGGTGGCGTGCGGGACGAAGACGTTGAGCAGGCCGTCGCGGCCGGCGGCCCGTTCGGTGAGGAACGCGGCACAGCGGTCGGTGATGTCGAGCGCGACCTCTCGGCTGCCGGTGGTGATCTCGAAGGTGGTGGTCTGGAAGAGGCCCTGGTGGGTGGAGTGGATGTTGTCCGCCATGGCGCCATCCTGACCCACCTCGGCGGGCCTCGCGCAGCACCTCGCCGACTCCGCCTGTGGGGGCGGCGGCGTGCACTAGGGTGAGAGGTTTAGACCACATCGGCCCTGCCGGGGCGGTCCCGGAGCCGGGTACGCCGAAGACCCGACGGTCCGTGTGGTCCGCCGGGTCGGGGTCCCGATCCGCATCGGGTGGCCCGGGAGGCTCCGGGCCGCGGAGCCGTGGGCCCCGGGCCGACGGGCGCTAGCCGCGCCCGCCGAAGAGGCTTCGCCGCAGCCGGCGCAGTGGCGTCAGCAGCGAGATCCGCGCGTGACGACGCTTGGCCGTCGGGGCGTCCGCGCCGCGCGGCGTCAGCTCCCTTATCAACCCGAGCGCCTCGGCGGTGTCCACCGCCGGGAGCGCGGGCGCGCCGAGCACGGCCAGGTGTCGGTCGATCCGACGGCCGGTCGTGCCGACACCGCACTGGATCGCCGGCACGCGGGGCCGAGTCCGCACTTGCATGTGTTCCATCAGTTTTCCCACCCCTACGAGGCGCCAGGGCCGTGAGGCGAAGACTATCCGCGATGGACGGCCTTCGCGCAACCGTCCTTGGTGTTGTGCCACCGTACCGTGCGGCGTCAACTGACGATGCACCAGGGGCCACCAGGGCGATCACGACTAGGCATCAATGATGGTGCACGACCGGCCATCTGTCAGCAGTACCCGGGACACGGATCCGGCGCCCGGCCGCGCGGCGCGCGCCGGGCGCACGCAACCCCACACGCGTCCCGCAGTGTCCCTGCGGGCGGTCCGGCAGGCGGCCCGAGAGCCGCGAGGGACGCGGCGGTGGACGCGGCGGTGGACACGACGCGGAGGCCGCGGTGGATATAGGGGACAGCCGGGGCCGTCGACAAAGCGACCGGTCGACACCTCCAGGCTTCATGAAGTGAACACATCCGAGGGATTGACTCCCGGCAATCCTCCAAGCAATATCTATGAGAACCCGTGCGCGCCCGCATCGCACCCGGGCGTGTGTTCGAGTGATGAAGAACTCCGGCTCCCGCGAGCCACTGCCCGGCCGCCTCGACGCTGCGGTGGCCAGGCTCGCGAGGTGCCCGGAAAGGCGGCCGGCCGTAGAGGGTCGGCCGGGCCGCCGCCAGGCTGCCGGTGCCGCCCCGTTCAGGGCCCGGCACCGGCGGTTCCGGGCCCAGGGGCGACCGTGGCCACGACTCCACGGCAGCCGGTCAACCCGGCCCGCCACCTCGGCCGATCACCCCGGCCGGACGTCCCCGCAGGTCGCACCCGGTGGATCGGTAGACTCGGCCAGCGTGCCCCTCCTCCTCAGCATCGTGCTCCCGGTCCACGGCGTGGAGCGGTTCCTGCCGCGCTGCCTCGACTCGATCCTCGGCGACGCCCCCGCCACGGAGTCCCGTTTCGAGGTGATCGCGGTCGACGACCTCTCCCCCGACGGCTCCGGCGCGATCCTGGACGCCTACGCGGCCCGCGACCCCCGGCTTCGGGTCCTGCACCTCACCGAGAACCAGGGCCTCGGCGGCGCCCGCACCGCCGCCCTGGCGCAGGTGCGCGGCGAGTACGTCTGGTTCGTGGACAGCGACGACTGGCTGCCCGAGCGGACGGTGGGCGCGATCCTGGATGAACTGGAGCAGGAGCGGGAGCGCGGGACCGGCGCGCCCGTCGACGTCCTGCTCACCGGCTTCACCCACGTCTACCCGGACGGCGGGACCGAGCCGAACCCCTGGCGCCACGTGCTGGCCGACTCCCCGCTGGTCGAGGGGTGCACGCTGGCCGAGCACCCGGCGCTGTTCCAGACCGTGATGTCGGTCTGGAACAAGGTGTTCCGCCGCGCCTTCCTGGAGGGCCTCGGCGTCTCCTTCGGCCGCGGTTACTACGAGGACATCTCGGTCACCTACCCGGCGCTGCTGGCCGCCGAGCGGCTGCGCTACCTCGACCGCCCCTGCTACTTCTACCGGCGCGGCCGGGACGGCGCGATCACCGCCACCGCCTCCCCCAAGCACGCCGACGTGTTCGCCCAGTACGACGCGATCTTCGCCTTCCTGGACCGCCCGGACCGCCCCGGCCGGCCCGTCACCGACGCGCTGCGCACCCTGGTCTTCGACCGGACCGTCCGGCAGGCGCTGAACGTCTACGACACCCCCGGCCTGGTCCCCGTCGACCGGCGCAAGGACTTCTTCCGCCAGATCGCCCGGCACTTCGCCCGGCACCGCCCGACCGGTTACCGCTACCCCGGCGGCGTGCGCGGCGTGCAGTACCGGCTGGCCGCGCGCGGCGCCCGGATCGCGTACGCGGAGCTGCGCCGCACCGGGCAGCTGCCGCGCGAACTCAAGCGCGGGGCACGGGCGGTGGCCCCGGCCGTGAAGAAGGGCGTGCGCAGCGGCGCCCGGTTCACCGCGTACAACGCCTTCCGCCGGCTGCCGCTGGACGAACACCTGGCGGTCTACGCGGCGTACTGGCACCGGGGTTACGCGTGCAGCCCGGCGGCGATCTACGAGAAGGCCAGGGAGCTGGCGCCGCAGATCCGGGGCGTGTGGGTGGTGGAGAACCGCACGCAGGCCGCGGCCATGCCGCCCGGCGTGCCGTACGTGATCGTCAACACCCCGGCCTACCTCAAGGCGATGGCGACCGCCAAGTACTTCGTCAACAACGTCAACTTCCCGCGCACGATGGCGAAGCGGGCGGGCACCGTGCACGTGCAGACCCAACACGGCACCCCGCTCAAGGCGATGGGCATGGACCTGCGCGAACGCCCCGAAGCCGCCGAGGGGATGGACTTCGAGCGGCTCCAGGAGGCCGTCGACCGCTGGGACTTCCTGGTGTCCTCCAACCCGCACACCAGCGAGCACTTCACCCGCGCCTTCCCCGGCCGGTACGAGATGCTGGACACCGGCTACCCGCGCAACGACCGGCTGGCCGACGCCACACCGGACGAAGTGCGGGCCATACGCGAGCGGTTCGGGCTGCGGCCGGACACCACGGCCGTGCTGTACGCCCCGACCCACCGCGGCGACCAGGGCGGCTACGTGCCGCTGCTGGACGTCCGGGAGCTGGCCCGGCGGCTCGGCCCGGACTTCACCCTGCTGGTGCGCACGCACTACTTCCACACCGGCGGCCCGGGCGACCTGGCGGCGGGCGAGGGTTCGGCCGCGATCGTCGACGTCTCGGCGCACCCGACCGTGGAGGACCTCTACCTCGCGGCGGACACGCTGGTGACGGACTACTCGTCGATGATGTTCGACTACGCGGTGCTGGACCGGCCGGTCGTGATCTTCGCGCCGGACTGGGAGGAGTACCAGCGGGTGCGCGGCGTCTACTTCGACCTGTTCGAGCAGCCGCCGGGGGCCGTCACGGTGGACCCGGACGGGCTGGCGAAGGCGCTGCTGGCGGGCGATCCGGAGCCGGCTGCGCGGGCGCGCTTCCGGGCGCGGTTCTGCCCGTGGGACGACGGCGGGGCGGCGGAGCGGGTGGTGCGCCGGGTGTTCCCGGTGGAGTCCTGAGGCGTTCCGCTGCGCCCCGGGTGCCCGGTGGAGTCCTGAGGCGTTCCGCGGCGTTCCCAGTGCCCTGAGGAGCCGTGTGGCGCCGGGCCCGGCGCCGCCGGTACGGCGACCGGGCCCGGCGGCACGCTCAGCGCTGGCGGGCGGCCAGGAACTCGTCGAAGGTCAGGAAGCCCTGGTGGCGGGTGTCCATGGCGTGGATCAGGGCCTCGGCCATCGACAGGGTCACGGCGTGGTCGCCCATCTCGTTCGCGACCAGCGCGTATTCGGCCGGAGTGATCTTGCCGTCGCCGTTCTTGTCGAAACGGTCGAACATGGCCTTGATCGCCTCGGTGGTCTCCATCGTGCCCTCCTGGTACTGCGGGGTTGTGCTCTGTTCGGACGGGCGTACCCTACCCGGCCGTGGCGCGCGCCACGGTCGCCGGGAGTGGACGGCCGCGGGGGTGGTTGTCGTAGTCTGCGGATCTGATTGCAGGCCCGGGCTCCCCCCGGGCGATCGTTCGTCCAGGGAGGGACCATGCTCGATCTCGCCACCAGGCTGGTGCTGAAACCCGTCTCACGCGGCATCTGGCGGCCGACCATCGAGGGCATCGAGAACGTGCCGCGCAAGGGCGGGGTCATCCTGGCCAGCAACCACCTGTCCTTCATCGACAGCGTGGTGATCCCGCTCACCGCCCCGCGCCGGGTCCACTTCCTCGCCAAGGCCGAGTACTTCACCGGGACGGGGCTCAAGGGCCGGCTGTCCAAGGACTTCTTCGAGGCGATCGGCGCGGTGCCGGTCGAGCGCGGCACCTACCGTTCCGCTCAGGCCTCGCTGGAGTCGGCGCTGGAGATCCTGGAGGACGGCAAGGCCTTCGGCATCTACCCCGAGGGCACCCGGTCGCTGGACGGCCGGCTCTACCGGGGCAAGACGGGCGTCGCCTGGCTGGCGCTGACCGCGGGCGTGCCGGTGGTGCCGGTGGCGCTGGAGGGGCCGGAGCAGATCCTGCCGGTCGGCAAGCGGGTCCCGCGGGTCAAGAAGGTGACCGTCCGGTTCGGCGAGCCGCTGCACTTCGACGAGCTGCACGGGCAGGCCCGCTCGCTGAAGGCCCGTCGGCAGGTGACCGACGAGGTGATGGCGGCCATCCAGCGGCTCTCCGGCCAGGAGGTCGCGGAGACCTACAACGAGGCGCCGAAGGCCGCGTAGGCCCCGGCCGCGCGCCGCGCCGCATCACACCACGCCACGCCTCGCCTCGCCCGCCCCGCCGCATCACACCTCGCCACATCACGTCGCGCCGCGCCCGGTCGAGTGCTCACACGTGTCCGAGCGCGGCCGGCTCCGGTACGACGGCGGCCGGCTCCGGCGCCTCCCGGCGCAGCAGTGCCGCGTAGCGGCCGTCCAGCTCCACCAGCTCCTCGTGGGTGCCGAGTTCGACCACCTCACCGCGGTCGAGGACGGCGATCTGGTCGGCGGCCCGGACGGTGGAGAGCCGGTGCGCGATGGTGATGGTGGTGCGGCCGGCGGCCAGGGTGTCCACGGCCTGCTGGACGGCCTGTTCGGTGCGGTTGTCGAGCGCGCTGGTGGCCTCGTCGAGGATCAGCACCGGCGGGTTGCGCAGGATCGTCCGGGCGAGCGCGAGGCGCTGCTTCTCGCCGCCGGAGAAGCGGTAGCCGCGCTCGCCCACCAGGGTGTCGTAGCCGTCCGGCAGGGCGGCGATGGTCTCGTGGACCTGCGCGGCCCGGGCGGCCTCGACCAGTTCGGCGTCGGTGGCCTCCGGTTTGGCGAAGCGCAGGTTCTCGGCGACCGAGGCGTGGAAGAGGTAGGTCTCCTGGGAGACCACGCCGACCGCGCGGGCCAGCGTGTCGAAGGACAGTTCGCGCACGTCCACGCCGTCGATGGTGACCCGGCCGCCGGTGACGTCGTACAGCCGCGGGACGAGGTAGCTGAGCGTGGTCTTGCCGGAGCCCGTCTCACCGACCACGGCCAGCGAGCTCCCGGCCGGGACCTTGAGTTCGATCCCGGAGAGCGTCGGCCGCTCCTGCGCGGGGTCGTAGCGGAAGTCGACGTCCTCGAAGCGGACCTCGCCGCGGATGTCGGTCAGGTTCCGCGGCTTCGGCGGCTCGGCGATCTCCACCGGCAGGTCGAGGTACTCGAAGATGCGCTGGAAGAGCGCGAGCGAGGTCTGCACGTCCACGCCGGTGGAGAGCAGGCTGACGGTCGGGCGGAACAGACCCTGCTGGAGGGTGACGAAGGCGACCAGGGTGCCGACCGAGACGATCGGTGCGCCGCCCGCCGCGGACAGCCCCGCCGCCCAGTAGATGACCGCGGGCATCGCGGCCATGACGATCTGGATGGTGTTCATCCGCCAGCGCCCGGCCATGCTGGCCCGCACTTCGAGGTCGGCCAACTGGTCGGACTGCCCGGTGAACTCACGGGCGAGCGAGTCGGAGCGGCCCATCGTGCGGCCGAGCAGGATGCCGCTGACCGACAGCGACTCCTGGACCGCCGAACTCATCGCGGCCAGCTGCTTCTGCCGCTCGGTGGTGATCTTCTTGCGCTCGTTGCCGACCCGCCGGCTGATCCAGACGAACAGCGGGAGCAGCAGCAGCGAGACGACGGTGAGGCGCCAGTCGAGCGCGACCATGGCGACCACGGAGGCGATCACCGCGGTGAAGTTGGAGACCAGGCTGGTCGCGGTGGACGTCACGGTGGACTGCATGCCGCCGATGTCGTTGGCGATCCGGGACTGCACCTCGCCGGTGCGGGTGCGGGTGAAGAACGCCAGCGACTGCCGTTGCAGGTGGCTGTACACGGTGGTGCGCAGGTCGTGCATGACGCGCTGGCCGACGGTGGTGGAGATCAGCGTCTGCAGGACGTTGAAGATGCTGTTCACCACGGCCGCGAGAACCATGCCGAGCGCGAGCAGGCTGAGCAGCCCGGTGCGGCCCTGCGGGATCGCGGTGTCCAGGACCGCCTTGAGCAGGAACGGCGAGACCACCGACACCACGGCGGAGGCGGCCACCAGCAGCCCGACGACGGTGAGGCGGCCCGTGTACGGGCGGAAGAGGGCGAGGATGCGCCGCCACTGGGCCGGCGGGCGGGGCTCGCCCTGGGCGCGTTCGGGCGGGGTCCAGTTGATGGTGGTCGGTCTCAAGGGCAAACCTCCGTGGGTGGGGCGGTCGGACGGCCGCCAGCATAGCGAGAATAGCTCATAGTTAGACAAGCTAATAGTGAGGCTGGATCTATTCCCACGGCGACCGCCCCTCCGGCCGCCCGGCCGCCCGGCCCCTCGGACCGCCCCGACCGCGTCAGTTCGTCCGGTAGCTGCGCGCCGCCTTCGAGGACAGACCGCCCAGCCGGCCGGAGGGCAGCAGGCGGGCGAGGGCCACCACCGCCTTGTAACGCTTGCCCGGCACGGACACCGACCGGCCCCGGGCCAGGTCGCGCATCGCCTCCGCCACCACCCGCTCGGCCGAGAGCCAGGACCAGGCCGGGATGTTGCCGGTGCCCATGCCGGCCCGCTGGTGGAACTCCGTGCGGGTGAAGCCCGGGCAGAGCGCCATCATCCGCACCCCGGTGCCGCCGAGGTCGCGCAGCACGCCCTGGGTGAAACTCACCACCCACGCCTTGCTCGCCCCGTACGTGCCGCGCGGCAGGAACGCCGCCACCGAGGCGACGTTCACGACCGCGCCGCGACCGCGCTCGCGCATCCCCGGCAGGGCCGCCGTGGTCAGCCGCAGGATCGCCTCGATGTGCACCTTCAGCATGTCCAGCTCGTCCTGGAGCGGGACGGTCCCGAACGCGCCCTTGTTGCCGAAACCGGCGTTGTTGACGAGCAGGTCCACCGGGCGGGCGGAGTCGGCGAGCCGGGCCTCGACGGCCGCGATGCCCTCGTCGGTGGCGAGGTCCGCGGTCAACACCTCCACCTCGACTCCGTACTCGGCGTGCAGGTCGGCGCTCGCACGCTCCAGGCGCCCGGTGTCCCGGGCCACCAGGACGAGCTGGTAGCCGCTGCGGGCGAGCCGGCGGGCGAACGCGGCTCCGATGCCGGCGGTCGCGCCGGTGATCAAGGCTGTGGTCATGCCCCCGACGGTACCGACTCACCGCGGCCGCGCCCACTCCGAATGGACTATCCCTGCCCGGCCATCTGCGGATGCAGGTACCGGACCGCGCCCGTACCGTTCGGACGGGGGCATCGCCCGACCGGGTGGTGACGCTCAACTGAGGAGGCACTTCTGATGCTTACTCACTGCCGCGCCCACGAGACCACGACCACGCCGACCTCGACGCGCGTCGAGACGGACACACTCGCGAGCCTGATGGTGGAGGACGAGGCCGTCGTGTCCGACGCGCCCACGTACTCGCCCGAAGCCCTCGGACTCCTGCTGCTGGCGCTGTTGCTGTCGCCGAAGCCGCCGAAGGAGAAGTCGACCCGCTAGCAACCGGGCGACCCGATCACCGACCCGCCAACCGGGCGGCCCGATCGCGGGGCCGGTCCACCGGCGTGGACCGGCCCACCCCTTCCCCGGCTCCTCGGCGGGCCTGCGCAAACCGGCGCCCGCGAACCCACGGCCCGCGAGGCCGCCCGCCGAGGGCTCCCCGACCAGGAGGAACACCACCGATGCCCTTCGCCGAGACGCCACTGCGCGACGCGTACGCCGCAGCCGTCGAACGGGTGGCGCGCCGGACTCTCGACGCCCTCCGGGGCGACGGGGGCGCAGCCGCGCTCGCGGACCCGGACGGAGCCGTACCGCGCCCGACGCTGGCCGCGCTGCGGGTGCTCGGCGCGGACCTCTTCGCCCCGCAACTCCTCACCGGAGCCGCGCCCGACGGGCCCACCGCCGCGCTGCTGGCCGAGGCGCGGCAGGCCTTTCCGGCACCGGCCTCGGTGTCGGACTCGGTATCGGACTCGGTGTCGGACTCGGTGTCGGACTCGGTGTCGGACTCGGCCGACGCCGCGCTGGTGATCGCATGGCAGGACTGGGCGGCCGGGCAGGTGCTCGCCCGCACGCCGTACGGAACCGGCGCCCCGCCGACCGTGCCGCCCGTGCCGCCTCCGGGCCCGGAGGCCGTCGGCTGGCAGACCTGGTCGGTACGGATGGCCCAGCTGTCCGTCCTGGCACTGCCCGGGCTCGACGGTCCGGTGCACGACACCGCCCGCGCGCACACCCTCGCCCTCGCCCGCGGCGTCGTCCGCTCGATGCTCCGCCGCGACCTCCCCACCGCCGCCCGGCTCGCCCGCTGGCTCGCCTGGGCCGGCGCCGAGGGCCGGCCGCTGCGGCTGGAGGTCGAGCCCGTCCTGGAACGCATCCGGCTGGCCGGTAACGGCAGTGCCCGCACCGGACTTGAGCTGGCCGTCGCCCGTCGGTTGCTCGACCGCTCCTCCCGCCCGCCGACCGACCGACGGAGCCGGGTCCGATGACCGACACCCACGTCCTCGCCACCGCGCAGCGGCTCGCCTCCCGAGCGCTGGCCTGGCTGCACGCCTCCCACGCCGACGGCCTCGGCCTGATCCCGGACAACACCGTGGTCGACCTCTCCGACCCCGACGACGCCTACAAGCCGCTCGGCGAGATCGCGCTGGCCGCTTCGCTGATCCTGCGCGACGGCGTCACCGGGCCCACCGAGGCCCGCACCGCACGCAAGCTGCTCGACCACGCCTGGGCGCAACTGCGCGAGGGCGACCTGCTGTACGAACGGCAGCTGCGCCACTTCACCATGACCGACCCGCTGGAGACCTACGCCCACTTCGCCCGGGCCGGCTACCGCCACCCGGCGCTGGAGGAACTGCTCGACTCGCTCAGCCGGTTGCGGGCCGCGCACGCCGAGGAGATCCACCCCAACCGGCGCCTGGGGGTCGCCAACGCCCGACGGGTCATCGGGCTCGCCCACCAGCCGGACTGGGCCGCACTCGCCGCCGGCACCTGGCTGGGCGCCACGCCCGAGCCGTGGGCCGTCAACTGGACGACCGGCTACGACATCACCCACACCGTCTTCCACCTCACGGACTGGGGCGCCCGCCCGGACGGCCTGCCGGAGCCGATGCGCGACCACGTGCGCGACTGGCTGCCGGCCTGGCTCGACATCTGGCTGGAGATCGGCCAGTGGGACCTCGCCGCCGAACTCCTCGCGGTCGACGCGTGCATCGGTGAGCCGGCCACCGGGCGGCAGGGCTGGGACGCGCTGGCCGCCGTCCAGCACGAGGACGGCCTGCTGCCGCGCGACGCCGACCCGGTCGACGAGGACCGCGAGCGGGCGTTCCAGGACCACCGGCACACCGCCGTCGTCGCGGTGGTGGCCGGTGGCATCACGCTCGCCCGGGCGCTCGGGGCCACTGCGGCGGTCGCGTGAACGGGCTGGGTCCGGCGGTCGCGGAGGTGGTGCGCGCGGCCGGACCGTACGCCAGCGCCGTCACGGTCGCCGTCGCGCGCGGGAACGCGGACGAGGTGCACTGCCACGGGCGGCTCGGGCACGGGCGGACAGCCGCGTGTTCGCCGGACACCGTCTTCGAACTCGGTTCGGTCAGCAAGACCTTCACCGCACTGCTGCTGGCACAGATGGCCGCGCACAAAGACGTCTCCCTGGACGACACGGTGGAACGCCGCCTGCCGCGCCTCTGGCGCCCGGTGACCGTTCGCTCCCCCGAGCCGATCCGGCTGCTGCACCTGGCCACCCACACCTCGGGCCTGCCCCGGCTGCCGCCCGGACTGGCCGCGCGCGCCGTGCCGACCTGGTTCACCAATCCGTACGTCGCGTTCGGGGACGAACAGTTGAGGTCCGGCGTGGCCCGAACCACCGTACGGTGCAGGCCCGGCAGCCGGTACCGGTACTCCAACTACGGCGTCGCGCTGCTCGGCCGGGTGCTCGCCGAGACGGGCGGGTCGCCCTACGGGGAACTGCTCGCCGAACGGGTCCTCCGGCCGCTGGGCCTCGGTGCCACCACCTGTACGGCGGACCCGCCGGGGCGGGCGGTCGGGTACCGGCGCGGACAGGAACTGCCGCCCTGGCACATCCCCGGACTGCCGGGGGCCGGCGCGCTCCGGGCCAGCGGGGCCGACCTGTTGCGCTACCTCAGGGCGCATCTCGACGGTGGCCACGGCGAGTTGGCGTCCGCGCTGCGCGAGGTCCAGCGGCCGCGGCTGCGGCTGCGGCTGCCGCGCTCGACGGACCAGCTGTGCCTGGTGTGGAACCACCGCCGCCCGGGCGGGCGCGACCTGTACTTCCACGCCGGGGCGACCCGGGGGTTCACCGCCTTCGTCGGTTTCTCACCCCAGGCGTCGACCGCGGTGGCGGCCCTGGCCAACACCGGGCCGTCGCTGGACGGGCGGTTCCTCCGGGCGGCGTACGAGGTGTTGCGGGCGGCTTAGGACCCGACCTGAGGGGTGCGGCGCTGCCCGATTGCGGCACGGGTGGCGGGTGGCGGGTGGCGGGTGGCGACGGGCCTAGGCTGCCACGGCTTTGGCGCGGTCGGCGGCGATGTGGACGGCGAGGCCGCCGAGGACCGTCCCCATCGCATACCGCTGGACCCTCAGCCAGGCGGGACGGCGGTCGAGGAAGGACGCGATGCCTCCCGCGCTCACCGCGATCAATCCGTTGACGGTGACCGCCACCACGATCTGGATCAGCCCCAGCACCAGGCTCTGCACCGCGACGTGACCGCGCTCGGGCGCCACGAACTGGGGCAGCAGCGAGATGTACATGATGGCGATCTTGGGGTTGAGCAGGCAGGTCAGGAAGCCCATCGCGAACAGCCGGCGCGGCGGGTCCGGCGGCAGCTGCTGCGGGGCAAACACCGCCGTACCACCCGGACGGACGGCCTTCCAGGCCAGCCACAGCAGGTAGCCGGCACCGGCCAGCTTGATCGCGGTGTAGAGGGCGGGCACCACCGAGAACACGGCGGCGACGCCCGCCGTCACCGCGGCCAGGTAGACCATGAAGCCGGCCGCGACCCCGACCAGCGACAGCAGCCCGGCGCGGCAGCCCTGGGCGATCGACCGGGAGACCAGGTAGATCATGTTGGGCCCCGGTGTCAGCACCATCCCGAGCGCCACGGCGGCGATCCCGAGTACGGCGTGCCCACCCACGGCGGACAGGGCGGATGCGGCGGGAGCGGCGGGGGTCGGTGCTTCCATGCGAGGAGGCTAGGCCCGGCGTCGATCTCAATGCAATGATGACTTTGCCCTCGGTGCAATGCGGTGCGATGCCGCGCAATGCCGTCACCTTGCGTGGAGAGGTCCCGCCGATGGACGACTACCGACTGATCGCCGACGAGATCGCCGACGCCATCACCGGCGGGCGGCTGCGACCGGGTCGGCAACTGCCCACCCAGCGCGCCTTCGCCCGCAGCCGGGGCATCGCCAACTCCACGGCGGGGCGCGTCTACCGGGAACTGGCCCGGCGCGGACTGACCACCGGGGAGGTCGGGCGCGGCACCTTCGTCCGGGCCAGGCAGGGGGCCGGCGGCGGGGCGACCGGCGGGCAGGTGGCACTCGCCGAACCGGCCGGCGCGCCGGTGGACCTGGAACTCAACTACCCCACCGTCCCGGAGCAGGCCGGACTGCTGGCCGCCGGACTGGCGCCGCTGCTCCGGGCGGACGCGCTGGGTGCCGCACTCGCACCGGTGGGTGCGGCCGGGACGGGCGCGGCCCGGCAGGCGTTCGCGGCACTGCTGTCGGACGAACGTCGGACGGGCGGTGGCCGGATGGACGGCGACCGGTCGGGCGGGGATCGGTCGGGCGGGGATCGGTCGGGCGGGGATCGGGAGGTCACCCCGGAGATCGCCGGGGAGGAGTTGCTGTTCGCGGGCAACGGACGGCAAGCCGTCGCTGCGGCGCTGTCCGCGCTGGTGCCACCCGGCCACCGGCTGGGGGTGGAGGCGCTGACCTACCCGGTGGTCAAGGCCGTCGCCCAGCGGCTGGGCATCACACTCGTGCCACTGGCCGTCGACGAGCACGGGCTGCTGCCCGACGCCGTGGCCACCGCCCACCGGACCGCGCCGCTGCGCGCCGTCTACGTCCAGCCGAGGCTGCAGAACCCGCTCGGCGGGAGCCTGCCGTACGAGCGGACGGCCGCCCTCGCCGGGGAGCTGCGCCGCCTCGACCTGCCGGTCGTCGAGGACGCGATCTGGTCCTTCCTCCGCCCGGAGCTGACCGCCCTCGCCGGCCTCGCACCGGAACGCACCGTCCTCGTCGACAGCCTCTCCAAGCGGCTCGCGCCCGGACTGACCACCGGGTTCGCGGTCGTCCCCGCCGCGATGCGCGAGCGGATCGCGGGCGCACTGCGCTCGGGCGGCTGGACGCCCAGCGGGTTCGCCCTGGAGGCGGCCGTGCGCTGGATCGGAGACGGCACCGTGGCCGAGATCGCGGCGGCCAAGCGCGCCGACGCCGTCGCGCGTCAGCTGCTGGCGCGCGAGGTGCTGGCGGGGCAGCGCGTCCGGGCCGACCCCTGCTCGTACTACCTGTGGTGGGAGCTGCCGGCGGCCTGGCGGGCGGAGACGTTCGTCGCGGCGGCGGCGCGGGCGAGCATCGCCGTCACACCCGCGGCGGCGTTCGCCGCCGACCCCCGGCGCTCCCCGTCCGCCGTCCGGGTCGCCCTGGCCTCGCCGCCACTGCCCGTGCTGGCGCGAGCGCTGGAGACGCTCGCGCGGATCGCGCGGGGGACGGCGGAGGAGTGGATGGAGTGACGGGCGGCCGGGCGGCCGGGCAGACGAACAACTGACAGATAACAGATGACAGCTGTTGAAATCTGTTATCTGTTATCTGTCAGTTGAATTCTGTCAGCCGTCAGCTGTGCAAGTCAGCGCCCGTCAGCCGCCGGCGCCGCTCCGGCCGCCTCGCACCGCCGTGTCCGCAGCTCCGCCGGCCCCGACGGCGCGCAACCGGGAGGCGGCGGTGGCGGCGAGCTGGGGCGCGATCCGGGCGACGTCGCGGGAGCCGACCGCCGCGATCAGGCTCGGCAGCAGCCACCGGACCGGCTGCATGCCGCGCAGCCAGGCCTGCGCGTAGACGTGGGCGGACCTCCGGGCGATGCCGGCGACGATCCGCTCCACTGCGGGTTCCAGCGGGTACGTCTTGTTGGCCGGCCACGGCAGCCTGGTCCGCATCTGCTTGAGCACGGTGTCCTCGTCGGCGCCGCGCACCATGTCGGTGTCGGTCCAACTCAGGTATCCCACACCGACCTTGACTCCCTGGTAGGCGACCTCGGCGCGGAGCGAGTGGGCGAAGGCCTCCACCCCGGACTTGCTGGCGCAGTACGCGCTCATCAGCGGCGCGGGAGTGAGCGCGGCGAGCGAGGCGATCTGCAGCAGGTAACCCCGGCTCTCGGCGAGGGCGGGCAGGAAGGCCCTGGCCGTGGCGACGCTGCCGAGCAGGTTGACCTCGATCACCCGGCTGAACGCCCGGTGGTCGCTGTCCACCACCGGCCCGCCGATGGCGATGCCGGCGTTGGCGACCACGGTGTCGATCCGGCCGTAGTGCTCCTTGATCCGACGGGCGGCGTCGCCGAGCGCGTCGAGGTCGGTGACGTCCACCTCCCAGCTGGTCGCGGCCGCGCCGCACTGCGCCGCGACGGCCTTGAGCTCGTCCGGCTCCAGCCCCAGGAGGGCGACCTTGGCCCCGCGCCGGGCGAGCGTGCGAGCGAGCGCAGCCCCGACCCCGCGGGCGGCCCCGGTGACGACGACGACCTGTGCGGACAACGGCGGGATGGCGTTCATGCGGCGGCGGTCCTCTCGGAAACGGGCGCGGAGGCGGAGGAGACAGAGGCGGAGGAGGCAGCGGTGGAGGAGGTAGCGGTGGAGGAGGTAGGAGCGGAGACGGAAGCGGGTGCGGCGGACAGGTACGCGGCGGCCAAGCGGTGGATCTCGGCCGCGACCTCCACCGGCCGCTCCAGCGGGGCCATGTGCCCGACCCCCGGAAGCAGCAACAGCCCCTGCGGGTCGGTGAGTTCGGCAACGATCCGGTGTGCGTGCACCGGCGGAGTCAGCCGGTCCGCGGTGCCGACCACGACGGCGGTCGGTGCGGCGAGCCGGGCGAGTCCGGAGTGGACGTCCAGGCGGTCGAGGACGGCCGCCCAGTTGGCGCGGACGGCGGTCGGGCAGGCGTGCACGATCCGGGCCGTCGCCTCCACCTGCCCGGCGGACGAACCCGGGCCCATGGTGGCGTACTTGAGCGCGACCCGGCTGACCGGCGAGACCGGACCGAGCGGCAGCCGGGAGCGCAGCAGCAGGCGGTTCAGGAAGCGGCGCAGCCCCGGAGAACGCACCCCCTCGGGCAGCACGGTGAGTTCGTCCACCAGCTCCCCCGGCCCGGTGGAGACCAGGACGGCGGCGGCGGTGCGGTCGGCGATCTCGGGTCGGCCGCCGGCGGCCATGATGGTCATCCCGCCCATGCTGTGCCCGGCGAGCACGGCCTTCTCCCCCGCCGGGACGGTCCGGGCGAGGACGGCGGAGAGGTCCTCGGCCAGCGCCCGGGTGGAGTAGCGGACCCGGCTCGGCGGGATCTCGCTGTGCCCGTGGCCGCGCTGGTCGTACGCCACCACCCGGTAGCGGTCGGCGAGTTGGCGAATCACCGGAGCCCAGAAGGCGGTTGAGCAGGTCCAGCCGTGGGCGAGCACGACGGTCGGCGCCCCGGGCTGGCCGTGCACCTCGACGTGCAGCCGGATCCCGTCCGCCGATCGGATGCTCAACTCCTCGACGGGCAGCGGCGGGACGTACTCGGCGGGTAGCTCGGCGGCGCTCATGCGGACACCTCCTGCGCGGTACGGGCGGCGTCCTGGCCGGCGCGCATGATCAGTTCGTACTCGCCGAGGTCGACCTTGCGGGTGGCACGGCGGAACGCGGTGGTGGAGCCGGGCCACAGCACGGTGTTCTTGCCGTTCGGATCCAGGTACCAGCTGCGGCAACCGCCGGTGGTCCAGACGGTGCGGTCCATCCGGTGCTGGAGTTCGAGGTTCCACTGCCGCTGGGCCCGGGCGGTGGGCTGCATCGCGGTGGCGCCGATCGACTTGAGCGTGGTCAACGCGTCGATCAGGTAGTTCAGTTGGGACTCGATCATCAGGATCATCGAGCTGTTGCCGAGGCCGGTGTTGGGGCCGATCACGAAGAACAGGTTCGGGAAGCCGTGCACGGCCGAGCCGCGCAGCGCCTCCATGCCGTCCTTCCACTCCTCCGCCAGGCTGGTGCCGTTGGCACCGAACACCCGGGCCCCGATGGGCATGTCGGTGACGTGGAAGCCGGTGCCGAAGACGATGGCGTCGACTTCGCGCTCGCTGCCGTCGGCGGCGACCAGGGTGGAGCCGCGCAGTTCGCGCAGGCCGGAGGCGACGACCTCGGTGTTGGCCGCGGCGAGCGCCGGGTAGTAGGTGTTGCTGAGCAGGATGCGCTTGCAGCCGATCCGGTAGTCCGGGGTGAGCTTGGCGCGCAGGGCCGGGTCGGGAACACCCTGGGCGAGGTGGCGTTCGGCGAGTTGCTGGACCACGCGCAGCATGCCCGGGCGGCGTACGAAGGCGTCCACCTGGAGCTCCCGGAGAGCGAACAGGGTGCCGCGGCGGATCTTCCCGGTGACCGGTACGCGGTCGTGCAGCCACTTCTCCAACTGGCTGATCTCGCGGTCCCGGCGCGGCAGGACCCAGGCGGGCGTGCGCTGGAAGACCGTCAGCCTGCCGACGTTCGGCTGGATCGACGGGATGATCTGGGCGGCGGAGGCCCCGGTGCCGACGATCGCGACCCGCTTGCCGGTCAGGTCGTAGTCGTGGTCCCAGCGGGAGGAGTGGAACACCTTGCCGGGGAAGGCGCCGAGCCCCGGCAGGTCGGGGATCTGCGGGTCGGCCAGCGGTCCGGCGGCGGAGACCACCGCGTCCGCGGTCCACTGGCCGGCCGAGGTGGTGATCCGCCAGCGGACCTGTTCGGCCTCCCAACGCGCCTCCAGCACTTCGGTGTTGAACCGAAGGTGCGGGCGGAGGCCGAAGACGGTGGCGACCTTCTCCAGGTAGGCGCGGATGTCCGGCTGGCCGGAGAAGCTGCGCGGCCACGCGGGGTTGGGCGCGAAGGAGAAGGAGTAGAGGTGCGAGGGCACGTCGCAGGCGCAGCCGGGGTAGCTGTTGTCGCGCCAGGTGCCGCCGACCGAGTCCGCCCGCTCCAGGACGACGAAGTCGGTGATCCCGGCGCGGCGCAGCCGGACCGCGGCGCCGAGACCGCCGAAGCCGGAGCCGATCACCGCCACCCGCACGTGCGGGACGGCCTCGTCCGCCGCGGGGGCACCGGACGTGCCGGAGCGGGGGCGCTTGCTGCTGGATGCCATGCGGCCTCCTCCTGAGGGTGGGGCGATGATCTTCGCGCTGCCGTACCGTGGCGCCCGCTCGTGCCGCGCCTCCTGGCGCGCCGACGACGCCGTGCTCGTGCTGTGCTCGTGCCGTGCTCGACTGCTCCCGTACCGCCCTGGCGCTGCCCTGATGCTGCCCTGCGCCCGGGTGAAGCCGCGGTGTCGCTCTGGTACTGCTCTGCATGATGCTCGGCGCACTGCCTTGCCGTACTGCCCTGTGCGCCGCCTTGCCGCACTTCCCTGCCGTGTTGCCGTGCCGTACTGCCGGGAGGGCTCCCCGACGACCGGCATCGAGGCCTCGCCAATCGCGCCAGTAATCACTGGCATGATTGGCAGGGTAGCCCTTGCTGACACCGGATGGAAGAAGCGCGACCACCCGGATTCCGGGAGCCTTCGGAGGTGACGGACCTATGCTGATCGCCGTGGACAAGGTCAGAGCTGCTGCGGGTGACGGAAAACGCGAGTACCGGGTGGAGGAACTGGCCGAGGCGGCCGGCATCACCAGCCGGACGCTGCGCTTCTACCGCGAGCGCAAACTGCTCCAGCCGCCCCGCAAGGAGGGCCGGATCGCCTGGTACGGCGAAGAGCACCTGGCCCGGCTGCGGATGATCGGCGAACTGCTGGACCGCGGCCACACCCTGGGCGGCATCGCCGAACTGATCGGCGCCGGCGAGAGCGGGCGGGACGTCGCCGAGCTGATCGGGCTGGAGGCCGCGATCGTCGCCCCCTGGTCGGACGAGACCCCGGTGCGCCTGGACTGGGACGAGCTCAGGACCGTCTTCGACGACCAGCTC
The DNA here is from genome assembly GCF_040304045.1 of Kitasatospora sp. NPDC094016. NCBI lineage: Bacteria > Bacillati > Actinomycetota > Actinomycetes > Kitasatosporales > Streptomycetaceae > Kitasatospora > Kitasatospora sp. NPDC094016. The sequence goes on along the minus strand of NZ_JBEOUK010000001.1, from coordinate 178,817 downwards.
ACCGAGGAGAACACCGCCGAGTCGATCGCCCAGGGCTACATCACGATCGACGACGACGGGATCACCCACATCAGCCGCCGCCTGATGGACGCCACCACCGCACTCGTCGCCGAGGGCGTACCGCTCTCCGTGGTGCTGGACGCCAGCCGGCGCACCCAGGAGCACGTGGAAGCCATCGCCGAGATCTTCATCGACGTGGTCGGCGAGCACCTGCTCGGCGCCCTCGCCGCCGACGCCCCGCTGCCGCCCGGCGAGGCGACCCGGCTCACCGAACGCATCCTGCGGGTACGGCCGCTGGCCCGTACGGTCGTCGACGCTCAGTTCGCCCTCGCGATGGACCGGCGGGTGCCCGCCGAGTACGACGAACTGCTGCGCCAGCGACGGGAGAACGACACCGAGGCGTAACCCCTCCGGCGGGAGGGCAGGGATTCCCGCGCCCTGCCCACCCGTTGGAGGAACCGCCGATGCCCAGACCCCTCAGTCGCCGCGCCGCGCTCGGCCTCGCCGCCGGGCTCACCCCGGGCCTCGCGCTCGCCGCCTGCGGCCCCAACTCCTCAGCCCCAAGCGCCAGTTCGACAGGCGAGCCGGGCGTGGCCAGCGGGTCAGGCCCCCGGACCGTCCGGCACGCTCGCGGCGAGAGCACCGTACCGGCCCGGGCCGCCCGGGTGGTGGCGCTGGACACCGACGCGCTGGACTCGGTGGTCACCCTCGGGCTCACGCCGGTCGGCGCGACCACCGTCACCGAAGGCGCCCCCTTCCCCGCCTACCTGCCCGCCGAACGGCTGGCCGCGACGAAGGCCGTCGGCGCCATCGGGCAGCCCAGCCTGGAGGCGATCGCGGCGCTGCGGCCGGACCTCATCCTGAGCAACCAGGTGCGCGACGACAAGCGGTACGACGAGCTGGCGAAGATCGCGCCGACGGTGCTGTCCAAGACCACCGGGCCCACCTGGAAGGAGAACGTCCGGCTACACGCCGAGGCGATGGGCCGCCAGGCCGAAGCCGAAGCGGTGGACGCGGCGTACCGGACGAAGGCGCGGGACCTGGTCACCGCACTCGGTGGCCCGGCCAAGGCCGCCGCCACCCGGGTCGAGATGGCCCGCTTCCTCGCGGGCGCACCGACCAGGCTGTACCTCAACGACACCTTCGTCGGCTCGCTGTTCAAGGACCTCGGGCTCGGCCGGCCCGCCAACCAGGACAAGCCCGGGTTCTCGGTCGAGATCAGCCCCGAGCAGGTGGACCAGGCGGCGGCCGACGTCATCTTCTACTCGGTCTACGGGGACGCGGCCAAGTCCGACCAGGGCAGGATCACCGATGGCGCGCTGTGGAAGAGCCTGGACGCCGTCCGCACCGGCCGGGTGTTCCGGGTCGACGACAACCTGTGGATGCTCGGGATCGGCTACACCGGTGCCGGCCTGATCCTGGACCAGATCCGGAAGGACCTCGCGCCCTGAGCGCCCCCCGGCAGCGCACGGACCGATGGCGACGCACGGCCCGATGGCGGCGGACGGCCCTCTGGCGGCGGACGGCCGCACCCGCGCACGCCCCACCCGTTGTCCACTCCTCCAACCCCGCCCCTCCCCCGCCCCCGACGCCACTGGTCGATCGACCGATTACCCACCCCCCGACCGCACCCCTACCGTCGAGACTCACCCGCAGGTCGCTGTCGCCTGGTCGGGCCGGTGACGGGAGGCGGGCGCCCGCGCCGGCTCCGTGTGGGGGCGTACCGATGTCCGTGGTCGTGAAGTTCCGTACGGCGGCGCAACTGACCGGCGGCCGGGTGCTGCTGTGGTCGCTGCTCGGTCGGTTGCCGAACGCGATGAGCCCGATCGGCACCCTGCTGCTGGTGAGCCGGAACACCGACAGCGTGTGGCGCGGTTCCCTGGTAGCCGGTGCGCTGGCGGTCGGCCAGGCGGCCGGCGGCCCGTTGGTGGGTCGGCTGGCCGACCGACGCGGGCAGCGGGCGGTCGGGCTGGTCGCCGCGCTGGTCAACGCGACGGCACTGGTGGCGCTGGTGGCCGCCTCGCAACGCGGTTCGGCCCTCGGCTGGCAGCTCGCACCCGCCGCCGTGGTCGGCCTGTCCGTCCCGCTGGTCGGCCCGCTGTCGCGCAGCCGGTGGGTCCGGTTGACCTCCGGCAAAAGGGAGTTGACCTCCGTCATGCTGTCGCTGGACGGGATCGTCGACGAGGTCGGCTTCACCGCCGGGCCGGCACTGGTCGGGGTCCTCGCCACCGTCTCCTCCCCCGCCGTCGGCCTGCTCGTGGCGGCCGCGCTGTCCGGCGTCTGCGCGACCCTGTTCGCGCTGCACCCGACGGCCTCCCCCGGCATCCCGAAGTCCCCGGCCCGCTCCGCCGAGCGGCTGCTCACCGTGCCCTACGCCCTGCTGCTGGCCGGGATGGCGCTGCTGGGCGCGTGTTTCGGCTCGGTGCAGGTCGGGGTGACCGCCACCACGGAGGCACTGGGCCGGCCGGGCGCCGCCGGGCTGTTGTACGGCTTCATCGGGTTCACCAGTTCCCTGGCCGGGATCGCCGCCGCGGGCCTGCCCGCCCGGTGGGAGTTGGCGTCCCGGCTGCGGGCGGGCACGGTGCTGCTGTTCGCCGCCTCCTGCGTCCTGCTCGTCTCCGCCGGGAGCCTGTGGAGCCTGACCGCCGCCGTGGGCCTCCTCGGGGTGGCGGTCGCACCGCAGATGATCACGATGTTCGGCCTGGTCGAGCGGACGGTGCCGGCCGTCCGGCTGGGCGAGGCGATGGCGGCGCTGGTCAGCGCGCTGATCCTGGCCCAGTCGGCAGGCACCTTCCTGGGCGGCTGGGCGACCACGCACTTCGCGCCCGCCGCGCCGTTCGCGATCACCGCGGCCGCGGCGGCGGCCGCCCTGCTGCTCGCCGCGTGCACCGCGACCGAACAGCGCTACCGTCGCCGCACTCCGACCGCTCCGACCGCTCCGACCGGCGGTGGGACCGACGGTGGGACCGACGGTCGGCCTGACGGTTCCGGCGTCCGACCCCGCATCGCCGCGCCCGCGCGCCGCGCCCCGCGCACATGACGGCGGGGGCGACGGTGGTCCGCACACCGTCGCCCCCACCGTGCGGCCCTGCCCGCCGGCACCCGTGGTTCGGCAGGGCCCACTCAGGCGGTCGTCAGTTGACGTTGACCGCCGTCCAGGTGGCCGCGACCGCGTTGTACTCGGCGCTGCCGTTGCCGTACAGGTCGGCCGCCGCGCTGAGGGTGCCCGCCCGGGCGCCCGCGTAGTCGGTGGTGGAGGTGAAGTAGACGGTCAGCGCGCGGTACCAGATCTGCGCGGCCTTGTCCCGGCCGATGCCCGCGAGCGAGGAGCCGTCGGCCGTCGGGCTGTTGTAGTTGAACCCGTTGATGCTCTTCGCGCCGCTGCCCTCCGACAGCAGGTAGAAGAAGTGGTTCGCCACGCCCGACGAGTAGTGCACGTCGAGGTTGCCCACGCCGGCGGACCAGGAGTCGGCGGACTGGCCGTCCTTGCTGGGCTGGTCCATGTAGCGCAGCGGGGTGCCGTTGCCGTTCAGGTTGATCAGCTCGCCGATCCAGTAGTTCGGCGGGTTGGAGGGCAGGTTGGCGTACCACTCGACCATCGTGCCCATGATGTCGGAGGTGGCCTCGTTGAGGCCGCCGGACTCGCCCGCGTAGTTGAGGTTCGCCGTGGCGGCGGTGACGCCGTGGCTCATCTCGTGGCCGGCCACGTCGATCTCGGTGAGCGGGGCGGCGTCGCCGTTGCCGTCACCGTAGGACATGCAGAAGCAGCTGTCGTCCCAGAAGGCGTTGACGTAGTTGGAGCCGTAGTGGACGCGGCTCGCGGCGCCGACACCGTCGTTGCGGATGCCGTTGCGGCCGAAGGTGTTCTTGTAGAAGTCCCACGTGGTGGCCGCGCCGAACTGGGCGTCCACGGCGGCGGATTCGCGGTTGGAGGCGGTGCCGTCGCCGAAGTTGTTGGAGGTGTTGGCGAACAGCGAGCCGTTGCCGGCGGTTCCGTTGTTCATGTCGGTGGTGGACTGGCCGCCGCGGGTGTCGTCCTTCAGCGAGTAGCTGGAGCCGCTCTGCGCGGTGGTGAGCGGCACCTGGCCGACGAAGACGCCCTTGCCGGTGCCGGCGGCGGTCTCGATCTTCTCGTGGGTGGACAGCACCTGGCCGGTGGCGGCGTCGGTGACCAGCACCTGGTTGCTCGGGGTGCCGTCGGCGCGCACGCCCTCGACGGTGGTCCGGTACGCCAGGCGCGGGTTGCCGTCGCTCGCCCAGACGACCAGTTCGGCCTTGCCGGTCTGGTGCACGTCGGCGAGCGGGGACTCGTCCTTGTCCGCAGCGACGCCGACGGTGGCCTGGACGGCGCCGGTGGCCTGCGCGGCGGCCTGGTCGGCCGGGATCTGCGGGGTCAGACTCGGCAGCGCGAGCTTGGCGGAGACCGCCTTGTCGACCGACTTGACCGAGCCGTTGGCCTTCTGGTGGACGACCAGGTCGCCGCCGAGCACCGGCAGGCCGGCGTAGGTGCGCTCGAAGCGCAGGTGCCGGGTGCCGTCCTTGTCCACCACGGCGTCCTTGGCGACGAGCCGCTCCTTCTCGCCGAGGGCGAGGGCCTTGGCGAGCCGGCCGGACTGGCCGCCGGCCAGGGCGAGCACGGCCGCGTGCTGGTGGTCGGCCTGGGCCTGGACGCCCGCTACGGGGCTGGCCTGGGCGGCGGTGCTCACCTGGATCACACCGGTCAGCAGGGCGGTGGCCGACAGTACGGCGACAGCTGCGAGCTTTCGCTTCACGTGCGAGTCCTTCCGGGAAACCGCGTGTGGACGCGGTCGCGCCGCGTTCCGGGGGCCGGGGTCGGCACCTGTGGGGCGGAAATGGGCGCTGACGTGCTGAAACCCCGGGCGGTCGAGCGGCGAGCCACCAAGGGGTGGGGGTGGGGGCTACCGCCGGGGCTGTCCAGAAGCATGACAATCCAGCAGGTGAATTGACAGGTCTACCTCAGTGATTGGCCAGGTCCCGCCAGCTCGCCAGGGCTCTCAAGCGGTGGGCAAAGCGGGGCAATTCACCGCGCCCTGCAGTGGGTTCCCACCCGAACCACGGCCGACCGCCTGCACCGATGCCCGATCGACTATCGAACGCCGATTCGGCGCGCCGAGCCGAGCGGGCCGGAATCGACTTTTACATGCCTGTAGAACTTCCCATACGGAATCTTGACATCCGCTTGGCGAGGTCCCGCCACCGGCCACCCTTGCCCGACGTCGGGTCATCTGCTAGCGCCACCGGACCTCGTGTTCACCCGACTCCTCAGCGCAGTCGGCGAGTTGAGCGCGGGGCCCGGGGGCGCGCCGGAGACGGGGAGGGCCCGTGTCCCACAACTGCCCCTCCTCCACCGGCATCTACGATGGCGCCCGGCTCCCCCGGCGCCCCGCTCGCCCGCCCCGGCCCCCGGGTGCCCTGCCCGTACGGGCACCCGAGCCTGGCGGCACACGCGCTCAACCGCCGCCGACACCGGGCCTGTCCGGTCACGGAAGCGGCAGCGGAGTCGGGGCCGGAAGCGGCGGCGGGATCGGGATCCGGACCGGGAGAGCGAAGGGGCGCCGCTCCTCGACCGGACCGGTCAGCGAGGCTTCCCCGGGAGCACGCCCGGCGCGTACTCCCGTACTGCGGCCAGTAGTTGGCGGATCGACGGGTTCACCATCGGTCGCCCGGCCACGGTGACGGTCGGCACGGTCTCGTTGCCGTCCGCGACCGAGCGGACGAAGGCGGCGGCGTCCGGATCCTTCCAGATGTTCACCATGGTGAACCGCCGGCTGTAGCGCAGGCGGGTGAAGAGCAGCGCCAGGCGCAGGTTCATGCAGAACGTGCACAGCGGCCGCCAGTAGAGGACCACACCGTCGTCGGCTCCGCCGGTCGATGTCACTGGAACCGCCATTCCTGGGCCGTGTTGCCGGGGGTGCAGGTCACCATGGTGACCGCGTTCCCCGAGCCGTTGTCGGTCATGCAACGCTGATTCTGGTAGTCGGCCAGCGTGTAGGAGCCCTGGGCGGACCCACTGCGCACCGTCCAGTTGGTCAGGAAGCTGAAACCTCCGCTCAGGGTGACCTTGCCGTCCATGGTCTGGACGAGCAGCGGCCCGCCGCTGTTGCAAGCGTTGAAACTGATCCAGGAGCCGGGGTCGGTCGCCCGCACCCAGCCGTACTGGGACGCGCCGCCGACCACGATCGGGTTGTCGCCGCTCAGTTCGTCGCGGGCCATCCCGATCGGGCGGCCGTCCTTCACGTTGACGATGGTGGTCCAGGAGGTGCCGCCGCACGACGGCGGCCGGGTGGGGGTCTGCGGGGCCGGCGGGTTGCCGCCACCCGAGGGCGAACCGCCGCCGGACGGGGAGCCTCCCCCGGCGGGGGAGCCACCGGCCGCGTTCTGGGCCGGGGGCTGCGGGTTGGGATTGGGGTTGGCGGGCTGGTTGGCGGTGCCGCCCCCGCCGCCGGACTGGTCGGACCGGCCGCCCGAAGCCCCGCCGACGAAGCCGCCCTCCCGGCCCTCGGCACCGCCGCTCTCACCGTAGTCGTGGACGTCCACGACGGCGGGGTGGTCGATCGCGGCGACCAGTTGGGCCTCCCGGCGGAAGCGCTGGATGAAGGTGTCGTCCTCGAACAGCGCCGAGTGCAGGATCTTGACGGCCACCGGCCGCGCCAGCACCGTGTCGTCGGCCCGCCAGACCGTACCCATCCCCCCGCCGCCGATCCGCTCGACCAGCGTGTACCGCCCGCCGAGCACGGCGCCCGGACCCCTCATACTCCCGCCCCCATGTGTCATGACCCTCCCCAGCGGGCCGTTCGGCCCCCAGTGTGCCAGAGGGGGTCGAACGGTCAGCAGGCGCTGTCCGGCCAGGGGTTGAGGGCCGCCGCGTCAGCTGTCCCGACCCTGCCGGGCGTGCCCGACCACCTCCAGGACCGCGGCGGCGACGGCCTGCGGGTGGTCGGCGTGGACGTGGTGGCCCGCGCCGCGCACCACGATGTGCGACCCCTTGGCCGCGCCGGCGACGACGTGTGACTGGAGGACGGTCCAGCGGGCGCGCATCGCTCCCGGCAGGCCGTCGGTCGCGCTCAGCACGGTCACCGGCACGTCGGGCAGCCGAGCCGCCGCGCGCCGCCGCCGGAGCTCGGAGACCGCGAGGACCGTCAGCCGGTTCTCGTCGAGGACGGTCCGCCGCTGGTGGCGGTGTGCCTCGACGGCCGCCTCGGCCCTCGCGACGGCTCCCTCGGCCCGGCGGGCGGCGGGCGTCATGGCCGCCCGGAGCAGCCCCACCCGCAACAGGACGGCCTCGGCCGCGCGGATGGCCGGTGGCTGGAACTCCTCGTGCGCCGGATCCACCAGGACCAGGCCGGCCACCAGTTCCGGGCGCCGCCAGGCGAGGAGTTGGGCCAGCTGGCCGCCCCAGCTGTGCCCGACCAGGATGGCCGGGCCGGCGCCGAGGTGCTCCACCAGGGCAGCCAGGTCCCCGGTCGGGGACTCCAGCGACGGACCGGGGACGCGAGCGGGGTCACTGGCACCGAGCCCGGCCCGGTCGTACGCCACGACCCGGCTGTGCGCGGCCAGTTCGGGCAGCACCGGCGCCCAGGTCAGCGACGAGGTGCCGCAGCCCGCGAGCAGGACCACCGGCGGGCCGCCGTGCCCCGCCTCCACCCAGCGCAATGCCCGCCCGCCACGGTCGAGTTCGCCCTGCCGCACCCCGCCGGGGACACGCTCGGCCAGCACCTGCGCGATGGCGTCCTGCACGTCCCGCATGGCCCGCGTGCCCTGCGTGTCCGGTGTGCCCCGTCCTACCTGTACTCCCCCCATGCCCTGCGCGTCCCACGTGCCCCACGGTTCCCGCGCGTTCCGCCTCTTCTCCGTCTTCTGCACGTTCGGTTCCCCCCTGGATCCGTCCGCCCCGCCCCGGCCTGTGGTGCCGGGTGAGGCGGGTTCGTTGCTCACCACTGCCACGAGTCCCGGGCGCCTCCCCGACGCCCGGCGGGTCGGCCATCGGTCGGGCCCGGACTCGCTGTCAGGCACCGGACCATGGCCGCCCGGCTCCACGTTGACCCGAACACCTCGCCTCCGTTGCGTGACCGGAGGACGAAGAGGAGGTGCTGTGGCGCGAGGCCGTCACCGGCCCGCGCCTGCACGACCCCGGCCGGGGCGGCATCGCGGTGGCCACACCGCGGCCGCCGCCCCGGCTGTCCGGCTGTCCGGCGGCTCAGGCCGACAGGTTCCGCTTGAACAGGTCGAGCACCGCCTCCCAGTGGCGCGCGTCGGCGTCGGCGTCGTAGCGGGTGGTGTCGGCCTGGGTGTAGCCGTGCGGGGCGCCCTGGTAGACCTCCTCCCGGTGCCGGACACCGGCGGCGGTGAGGGCCCCGGCGAGCCGTTCGATCTGCTCGGCGGGCATGGACGGATCGTCGTCGGCGTGGCCGAAGTACACCTCGGCGGTGATCCGGGGGGCGCCCAGGTGCGGGCTGTCCGGCGCCTCGGTGGCGAGGCCGCCGCCGTGGAACCCGGCCATGGCCGCGATCCGGTCGGGGTGGCTGGCGGCCGTCCGCAGGGCGAGCATGGCGCCGCGGCAGTAGCCGGTGAGGCCGACCGGGCCGTCCTCGACGAGCGGGGACTCGGCGAGCCAGCGCAGGTAGGCGTCCGCGTCGCGGGCGATCACCTCGGGGGTGAGGGTGGCGAGCAGCGGGCCGATCCGCTCGAAGATCGTCGGGTCCTTCTCCAGGTCGATCAGCGGTGGCAGTTCGACGACCGGCGCGCGGCCCTTCCGGTAGTAGGCGTTGGGGACCAGCACGGCGTACCCGGCCTGGGCGAGCCGGTCGGCCATGTCCTTCAGCTGGGGCCGGAGCCCGAAGGCGTCCATGTAGAGGATGACGCCGGGGTGGGCCCGCCCGTCGTCGGGATGGGCGAGGTAGGCGTCGGCGGTGCCGTCCGCCGTCGGGATGTCCACGGTGGTTCCGCGCACGGTCATGGTGAGGGGTCTCCTTCGGTTCGCGCGGCAGGGTAGCCGGTGGACGCCGCCGTCGGCGCGGCGCCCTCGGGGAACGCGGGTGCGACCGCCCGGCGTTGGGCGTACATGGGTGTCATCGTAGATGTGGCGTGCGTGGCGGCGGCGGTGATCGGGCTGGTGCTCCTGATCGCATGGCAGATCCGGGGCGAGTCGTCGGAGCGTTGGCGGCGCGGCGGCGGGAGCGGCGGGGTGGGCCTGGGCGGCGGGCTGGAGGAGTTGCAGGCGCTGTTCAGCCCGGGCAAGCGGGTGCAGGTCGAACAGCGGCGGGAACAGCTGACGCTGCGGGACGACGCCCAGGTCGGAGCGCCGCCACACTTCGGCGTGGACCTGGACCGGGGCGTGGCGGTGCTGCACGGCGGGGGCGGGGCGGGCGGCGAGACCGAACGGGGTCGGACAGGCGGTCAGGCTCCCCAGCCACGGGAGCAGAGCACCAGTCGGTAGCCGTCCGGGTCGGATATCGTCACGCCGAACTCCTCCCAGTAGGGGTTGTGGGCCCGGACCGGGGTGCCGCCGGCGGCCTCCAGCCGGGCGACCAGGGCGTCGTCCACCGGCGCGCCGAGGTAGACGACGAACAGGTCGTCGACCGTCGGGGTGGGCTCCAGCGGGTTCTCCGGGTCGTGGGTGAGTTCGAAGTGCCAGGCTCCACCGGGCGGGCCGACCATCAGCAGGTCGTGCTCGCCGGACACCCGCTCGGTGGTGCGCCACAGCACGTCGAGGCCGAGGCCGCCGACGTAGAAGCGCTCGGCCGCCGCGAGGTCGCGCGAGGGCCGGGCGATGCGAATCCGCGTCGTCGAATCGATCATGGCCGCGACCCTAGCCGATACCACTGACAATGAGCCGTCCACGACGATCCCCCCACCCGCAATCCCGTCGACGATCCCCCGTCGACGATCCCCCGACGACGATCCGCGGACGGACCCCTCAGAACCGGCGCAGCCGTTCCTCGTCGCTGGTGCGCGGGCAGGTCAGGCAGGCGGCGGCCTCGGGCTTGACGGCGTAGTAGAGGCAGCAGCCGAGCCGGGTACGGGTGTGGTGGCCGCGCCCGTCGGGGGTGTGCAGGCGGCGGAAGTCGGCGGCGCCGGGCAGCGGGAGGGTGCCGCCGGGCAGCACCGCCTCGGCGGCGACGACCCCCGCGTCCTCTTCACCGAGCATCCGGCCGAGGTACCAGACGGCCGAGGCGAGGTCGTCCGTCACCATGCCCCAGAGCGCGCGGTCGCGGCGCCGGCTGGGGGCGGCGAAGGCGGCGAGCACCGGTTCGACGTGGGCGACCACGGCGGCCCGCAGTTCGGCGCGGAGTTCGTCGTCACCCGGGAGGGTGACGTGGCCGCGCGGGCGCAGCGCGAGGCCCCCGGTGGGAGCGTGCAGCCAGAGGTCGGCGGGGTCGACGAGGGGGACTTTCCGGGCGAGGTGCCAGGGGCCCGCGATGAGCAGGCACGCGGACCAGACGTAGTGGTGCAGCAGTCTGGAGGCGGTGACGTGCGGGCGGGGGGCGCGGCCGTGCTCGGCGGCGATGCGCTCCTCCTCGCCGGTCAGGACGGCGGCCAGGGCCCGTTCGTCGGTGGCGAGTTCGGCCCCCGAGTACCAGCCGTCGGCGGCACGGGGGTCGGGTTCGTCGGCGCCGAGCAGGCGCAGCTCCAGCACCGGGCAGAGCTCGCGCAGGCGCCGGTAGTCGCCGGACAGGGTGGACGTCGGCGCGACGGGCAGGGGTGTTCCGGGGATCATCGGCGCTCCGTGGATCGACTCCGCATGATCGAATAAGGTGAGGCTCACCTTACAACGTCTCAGGAAGTGCACCGCCCAGGACGGGCGGCGCGACACCCGCGACACCCGGGCGGGGCGACGCCGCGGCGAACGGCCCGGCATCGGACCGGGCGACCCGAGATTGACGAACTTAGGCAAACCTAACTTAAGATCTCGACTCGTGTTGAGAACCGACCCGCCGGCCACCACAGTCCCGGCGACGCCTCGATCGTCGACGGTCCAGCGGCCCCTGCTGCTGGTCGCCGGTGTGGGCGCGCTCGTGCTGTGTGCCGCGCTGAGCCTCGCGCTCGGCTCCCGTTCCATCCCGCTGTCCACCGTGGCCGACGCCCTCACCGGGGCCGCCCACGGCGGCGACGCCGACGTGGTGACGGGCCTTCGCCTGCCGCGAACGGTGATCGGACTGGCCGTCGGGGCCGCGCTCGGCGTCGCCGGGGCGGTCGCCCAGGGCGTCACCCGCAACCCGCTCGCCTCCCCGGTCACCCTCGGCGTCAACGCCGGCGCGAGCCTCGCCGTGGTCGCCGCGATCTACGCGCTGGACCTCACCCGGCCCGTCGAGTACGTCTGGTTCGCCTTCGCCGGGGCGGCCGTCGCCGCGGTCGCCGCGTACGCGATGTCCCGGCGCGGCGGCGACCTCGACCCGGTCCGGCTCGCGCTCGGCGGCACCGTGCTCACCGTGGTGCTCACCTCCTGGACCTCCGCGCTGATGCTGGCCAGTCACCGCACCCTGGACGAGGCCCGGTTCTGGTTGGCCGGCTCGATCGGCGGGCGGCAGCTGGACACCCTCACCCCCGTGCTGCCGTTCCTGGTGCTCGGCCTGCTGGGCGCGTTCGCGATCTCGCCCGCCCTCAACGCGCTGGCCCTCGGCGACGAGACCGCCCAGTCGCTCGGCGTGCCGGTGGCCCGGATCCGACTGGCCGCAGGGCTGGCCGTCGTCCTGCTCGCGGGCAGCGCGGTGGCCGTCGCCGGGCCGGTGGCGTTCATCGGACTGGCCGCACCGCACCTGGTCCGCCCGCTGCTCGGCAACGACCACCGCTGGCTGCTGCCGGGCTGCCTGATCGCCGGTCCGCTGTTGCTGCTCGCCGCCGACGTGCTCGGACGGCTCGTGGTGCGCCCCTCCGAGATCGAGGTCGGCATCGTGACCGCCTTCCTCGGCGCGCCACTGCTCGCCGTACTGGCCCGGAAGGTGGCCCGGTGACCGCGCTCGCCGCGCCCGTCGGCACGCTCGCCCGCCGCCGGGCCCGCACCGCCGCGTGGTCGGCACTGGCCGCCGCCGTCCTGGTGGTGCTGACGGGCGTCGCGCTCGGCACCGGACAGGTGAGCCTGTCCGGATGGGACGCGCTGCGCGCCCTGGTCGGGCAGGGCGAGCCCGGGAACGTCCTGGTGGTGCAGCAGTTCCGGGCGCCCCGGGTGGTGTCGGCGCTGATCGCCGGGGCCGGGCTGGCGATGGCCGGCTCGATGCTCCAGCGGCTCTTCCGCAACCCGCTGGCCTCCCCCGACACCATCGGTGTCACCGGCGGCGCGTCCTTCGGCGCGGTGCTGATGCTCGCCACCGGCGCCTCCCAGCAGCTGATCCCGCTGGCCGCGCTCGGCGGCGGACTGCTGGCGGCGTTGCTGCTCGGCGGCCTCGCCTGGCGGTCGAAGATGGCCGTCACCCGGCTGGTGCTGGTCGGCCTGGCGGTGCAGCAGGGCCTCGCCGCCGCCGTGAACCTGATGATCGTACGGTTCCCGGCGGAGCTGGCCTCCTCCGCGATGCAGTGGACCACCGGCTCGCTCTACGGCCGCAACTGGACCGAGGTGTGGATCGGCGGCACCGCCATCGCGCTGACCGCCCTGGCCGTGCTGCTCTGCCAGCGCCGGATCGCGGTCCTCGACCTCGGCGACGACTCGGCCGGCGGCCTCGGCCTCGATCCCGGCCGGGACCGGCTCTGGCTGCTGCTGCTCGGCATCACCCTCGCCTCGCTGGCCGCCGCCCTCACCGGCCCGGTCGCGTTCGTCGCGCTCGCCGTCCCGCACCTGGTCCGGCTGCTCGCCGGGCCGCCCACCCTCGGCACGCTCGGACTCACCGCGCTCACCGGCGCCGTCCTGCTGCTGTCCGCCGACCTCCTCGTGCTCCACGTGATCCCCGTCCACGGCCTGCCGGTCGGTGCCGTCACCGCCACGCTCGGCGCGCCCTGGCTCCTGGCGCTGATGATCCGCCAGGGCCGGCCTCCCCAGAGGAGCAACTGATGACGCCCACGACGACCGTCGGGTCCGTCACCACCACCCCCAACCGGCTCGCCGCGCACGGCCTTCACCTGCGCTACGGCGACCGCACGATCGTCGACGGGCTCGACCTCGAACTGCCCGGCGGCGCCGTCACCGCCATCGTCGGGCCCAACGCCTGCGGCAAGTCGACCCTGCTGCGCGGACTGGTCCGGCTGCTCGACCCCGCCGCCGGCACCGTCACCCTGGACGGCTCCGACATCCACCGGATGTCCGCCCGGACCCTCGCCAAGCGGATGGGCCTGCTGCCGCAGCAGCCGGTCACCCCCGAGGCGATCACCGTCGAGGCGCTGGTACGGCTCGGCCGGTACCCGCACCAGCGGATGCTCAGCCCGTGGTCCAAGGCCGACCAGGCCGCCGTCGAGGACGCCCTCGCCCGGACCGGCACCGCCGAACTGCGCGAGCAGCAGGTCGACCGGCTCTCCGGCGGGCAGCGCCAACGCGCCTGGATCGCGCTCGCCCTGGCCCAGGACACCGAACTGCTGCTGCTCGACGAGCCGACCACCTTCCTCGACCTGCGCCATCAGCTCGACGTCCTCGACCTGGTCGCCGACCTGCACGCCGAGGCCGGACGCACCGTCGTCATGGTGCTGCACGACCTCGGGCAGGCCGCCCGGTACGCCGACCACCTGGTGGTGCTCAAGGACGGGCGGCTCGCCGCCGCCGGGCCGCCCGCCGAGGTCCTCACCGCCGACCTGGTCGAGGCCGTGTTCCAGGTGCCGTGCCGGGTGGTGCCCGACCCGGAGACCGGCACACCGCTGGTCGTCCCCCGCGCGCGGACCCGGCCACGCGCCGCCGACCGCTGACCGCCGACCGCCACCCGTTCGTCACCCCCCGACGCTCCTCACCCTGACGCCCCGCAACCCGACACCCGCTCGACCCCATCCAAGGACCCCCATGAACCGCCGCCTCCCCGTCGCCGCCCTCGCCGTCGCCCTGTCCACCACGCTGCTCGCCGCCTGCGGCAGCGACGGAGGGACCAAGCAGAGCGGGGACGCCTCCTCCGCGAGCGCCGGCGCCTCCGCCGGCTTCCCGCGCACCGTCACCCACGCCGCCGGAACGGCCCAGATCAAGGCCCAGCCCAAGCGCGTCGTGGTGCTGGACAGCGGCGAGCTGGACGACGTCACCCTGCTCGGCATCACGCCGGTCGGCGCGGTGTCGCCGCACATGAAGACCGAGGGCGGGTTCCCGAACTACCTCAAGGACAAGATCAAGGACACCAAGGACGTCGGCCCGATGAACGAGCCGAACCTGGAGCTGATCGCCTCCCTCAAGCCCGACCTGATCCTCTCCTCCAAGGTCCGCCACGCCAAGGTCTACGACCAGCTGAACGCCATCGCGCCGACCGTGCTCGCCGAGACCACCGGGTTCCCGTGGAAGGAGAACCTCGCCCTCTACGCGCAGGCGCTCGGCAAGGAGGACGAGGCCAAGAAGGCGCTCGCCGCCTACGAGGCGCGGGCCGCCAAGCTCGGTGAGGCGATCAAGGCGAAGAACGGCGGCGCCATGCCGACCGCCTCGGTGGTCCGCTTCGTGGCCGGACCGACCCGCCTCTACGCCAAGGCCTCCTACAGCGGCGTGGTGCTGAAGGACGTCGGTCTGGCCCGCCCGGCCGCCCAGGACGTCGACAAGAACATCCTCGAAGTGAGCGCCGAGCAGATCAACCAGGCCGACGCCGACCTGGTGTTCGTCACCACCGCCGACGACCCGTCCAAGACCAAGGAGAGCGAGGTCCAGCAGACCCCGGTCTGGCAGGGCCTGAACGCCGTCAAGAACAGCAAGGTCTTCAACGTCCCGGACGAGACCTGGATGTCCGGCATCGGCGTCCAGGCCGCCGACGCCATGCTCGGCGACATCGCCAAGGCCACCGGCGTGGACGCGCCCAAGTAACCGCCGACGGACGACGGCGGGCGGAGGCGGCTGCCGCTGTGGCCGCCACCGCCACCGCCCGCCGTCACCCTCGTCCGTCACCACCCTCCTCCGTACCACCCTCAAGGACCAGCACCCTCAAGGACCAGCACCCCATGCGGCTCTACCTGCTCGCCCTCAACCCCACCGACTCGGTCACCGCCGGCTTCCTGCCCGCCGCCGCCCGGCTCGGGCTCGACGTCACCGTCCTGACCGACCACGCCGAACCCCACCAGAAGGCCTACGCCGGCCTCCCGTTCGCCGCACCCGAGGTGCTGGAGTGCGACGTCCGGGACTTCCGCGCCGTGATCAGCCTGGTCTCCCGCCACCACGCGCCCGACGCGGTGTTCAGCAACAGCGACCACCTGCAGACCGAGACCGCCCTGGCCGCCGTGTACTTCGGCCTCCCCGCCAAGGACTGGAAAGCCGCGCTGCGGGCCAAGGACAAGGGCCAGCTGCGCCGCCACCTCGCCCTGACCGGCCAGGACGCCGTCTGGTCCGCCGAGTTGGCCTCCGGGCAGGACCCGGCCGAGCTGGAGCCGCCGTTCCCGTGCGTGGTCAAACCTCGCGAGGGAGTGGCCAGCGAGGACGTCACACTGGTCGCCGACGCCGCCGAACTCGCGCGCCGCTGCCGGGAGATCCAGCACCGGCGGGCCGGCGCGACGCTGGTCGTCGAGGAGTTCCTGGACGGCCCGCTGTGCACCCTGGAGACGCTCGGCGACGGCCGCCGCCGGCACGTCCTCGGCGGCTTCCGCACGCAGCTCTCCCCGCCGCCGGACTTCATCGAGGAGGTGCTGGAGTTCGTCCCCGCCCACCCCGCCGAGGTGGTCGCGCAGGTGCTCGCCCAACTCGACGCGCTCGGCATCGGACTCGGCGCCTGCCACACCGAGTTCGTCGTGCAGCCCGACGGCCGCGCCCGGATCATCGAGGTCAACTACCGCGCCATCGGCGACCAGTGCGACCTGATGCTCGCCGAGATCCTCGGCGTCCCGCTCTTCGAGCACATCCTCGCCGCCCACCTCGGCCGGGAACTCCCCGCGGACCTCGGCGCGCAGTGCGCCGCGACCCCGCGCCGGGCCCGCAACGAGCCGGTCTGCGCCGACCGGGCCGGCCTCCTCACCGCCGCCCCCGGCCCGTACGACGAGGAGCGCGACGGCGTCCGGCTCGCCTACCGCCCGCTGCGCCGGCTCGGCGAGCGGCACGAGCACTACCGCACCAACCGCGACTACCTGGGCGTGATCTGGGCCGTCGGCGCCGACCAGGAGGCCGTGGACGCCGCCGTCGCCCGGTTCCGCGCCGCCAACCGCTGGGAGATCACCCCGTGACCGCCGACGAGCAGCTCACCCTGCGGGTGCTCTCCGCCCTGCTGCGCGAGGACGTCCTCGGCCTGCGCACCCGCGGCGCCGTCGAGGAGCGCGCGGACGGCGCCTGGATCACCGTCCCGGACGCCGAACTCGCCCTGCCCGTCGCCCCCGAGGGCTTCCAGTGCGAGTACGCCGCCCGGCTGCCCCTGCTGGAGCTGGCCGGGCGCCGGCTCACCGGCCTGGACGCCGTCGTGGCGGCCCTGGCCGACCTGGCCGAGGCCGAGGACCGGCCCGGCTGGGCCGCTTTCGCCGAGGAGTGCCGCCAGACCCTCGCCACCATGGAACTGCACGAGCGCGCTCGGCCCGAGGTGCACGCCCGGCTCACCGACCTGTACGGCGAGGACCCGGCCGACTGGACCGGCCCGGCCGCCGCCCTCGGCCACGACACCCTGGCCGCCTACCTCGACCACCCCGTCTACCCGACCGCACGCGGCCGGGCCGGTCTCACCGAACTCCACCTGACCTCCTACGCACCGGAGTTCCACCCCGCGTTCGAGCTGCGCTGGCTGGCCGTCCCGAGCGACGCCCTCACCACCCACGGGCGCCCGCTCCCGAGCTGGTGGCCCACTCCGGCCTGGCTGGGCCTCGCGGACGCCTGCCCCGGCGACGGCTGGACCACCCTGCCGGTCCACCCCCTCACCGTCGGCGCCCCGCTGGACGAGGCACTGGAGGCGGCCGGTCTGGCCGGCCGCACGGTGCTCGCCGAACGGCCCTACCTGACCGTCGTGCCGACGCTCTCCATGCGCACCGTCGCCGTCGCCGACGACCCCTCCTGCCACCTCAAACTCCCGCTCGCCACCGCCACGCTGGGCCGGCTCAACCGCCGCACCATCAAGCCCGGGACCCTGCTCGACGGCGCCGCCGGCCAGCGTCTGATCGAGGCCGTGCTGGCCCGCGAGCCGCGCTTCGCCGGTCGCGTCCTGCACGCCGACGAGCAGACCTGGGCACACGCCGGTCACGAACTGCTGGCCGTCCTGCTGCGCCGCTACCCCACCGGGCTGGAGCGCGCCGTCACCGTCCCGCTGGCCGCCCTGCTGGCCCCCGCGCCCGGCGGTCGCCTGGTGCTCGACCACCTCGCCGACCGCTTCCACGGCGGCGACCAACTCGCCTTCTACGACTCCCTGCTGGAACTGCTGCTGGACTGGCAGACCACGCTGTTCGACTACGGCATCGCGCTGGAGTCGCACCAGCAGAACACCTCCCTGGTGCTCGACGGCGACGGACTGCGCCTGCTCTACAAGGACGACGACGGCCCGCGCGTGCACACCGCCCGGATGACCACCCGCCTCGGCGAACTCGCCCCGACCCGAGCCGACTTCGACGACGCCCGGATCTTCGGCGACGACGACCGGGTGCTCACCGACCTGTTCACCACCATCACCGGCCACCTGTGCACCGGCGCGCTCGCGTTCGGCCTCGCCGAGCACCGGCGCGCCGAACTCACCGACGCGGTCGCGCTGTTGCGAAAGCGCCTGGCCGAGGCGGTGGACCGGATCGGGCCGGCCGGCGAGCCGCTGCGGACGGACCTGCTGGAGGCCGAACGCCTGCCGGTCAAGGCCATGGTCAGCGCCGGGACCCTGCTCAGCAAGCAGCGCTCGGGTGCCGCCGACATCAACAAGCACTACACCAGCGGCCCCAACTACCTGCTGGCGAAAGGGATCGCCCGTTGAGCGTGGAGACCGTCCCGCAGCGGTCCGGCCACCGGACGGACCACTCCGGCGGACTCGGCCGCCGCCAGGTGCGCGCCGTCGCCGCCTGCTACTTCGTCGCCTCCTTCGCCGCACTGGGCCTGCCGCCGTACCTGACCGCGATCCTGCCCGCGCTCGGCGATCCGCAGGCCCGGTGGGCCGGCGTGCTCTACATCGTCCCGACGGTCTTCAGCGCGCTCGGCG
The DNA here is from genome assembly GCF_040304045.1 of Kitasatospora sp. NPDC094016. Taxonomy (NCBI): domain Bacteria; kingdom Bacillati; phylum Actinomycetota; class Actinomycetes; order Kitasatosporales; family Streptomycetaceae; genus Kitasatospora; species Kitasatospora sp. NPDC094016. The sequence goes on along the minus strand of NZ_JBEOUK010000001.1, from coordinate 160,617 downwards.
CACCGCTGTGGGGCCGGCTCGCCGACCGCTTCGGCCGCAAGCGGCTTCTGCTGCGCGCCCAACTCGGGCTCACCGTCTCCTTCCTGCTGGCCGGAGCCGCCGGCAGCCTGCCCGCGTTCACCCTCGCGCTGGTCCTCCAGGGCTTCCTCGGCGGCACCTTCGCCGCCACCAACGGCTACCTCGCCGCCGCCCTCGACGGACCGCGGCTTTCCCGCGCACTCACCCTGATGCAGGGCAGCGCCCGGGCGGCCCTGGTGGCCGCACCGATCCTGGTCGGTGCGCTGTCCCCGTGGATCGACCCGCACCGCCAGTACCTGGTGATGGCCGTCCTCCCGCTCGCTGCCGCACTGCTGCTGTCCCTGCTACCCGAGCCGGACCGCCCGGCGGCCGCCCCCGCGTCAAAGAGCCGCGCCGAGCGGGCACCCGCCGCCCCGCTCCTCCCGCTCTACGTCTTCGAGTTCGTCTTCGTCTTCGCCACCGTCATCTCCTTCCCCTATCTCGTCTCGTTCGCCGAGCAGCGGCTTCCCGGCGTCTCCGGCACCACCACCGGCGTGCTGTTCGCCCTGCCGCACCTGTGCTACCTGCTGTTCGCCGCGCGGATCCACACGCTGTTCCACGCCCGCCCGCACACCGGCATCGCGCTCGGCTTCGGCCTCGTCGCGCTCGGCCTGGCCGGGCACGCCGTCGCGTACTCGCTCCCGGTCTTCGTCGCCGTCCGGCTGCTGCTCGGCGCCGGGCTCACGCTCGGCCTGGTCTGCCTCGCCGTGCTCGCCGCCGGCGCGGCCCAAGGGCGCGCGCCCGGGCGGATGTTCGGCACGCTCGAACTCGTCTCCAAGGGCGGCGCCGTCGCCGCCGGCGCCGTCGCAGCGCTGGCCAACGGGCAGTTCGGCGCCGCCGCGCCCGTGGTGGCCGGCACCGCCGCCGCCCTGCTGGCCGCCGTCGCGGCCACCGCATTATCCCTCCCGCCCCTCCACCAGCGCTGGAGTCGCCGATGACCCCCAAGCCGATGACCCCCGAGCCGATCACACCCGAGCCGATCAGCCACAAGTCGGTCAGCCACGAACTGCCCACCGCCGACGACGCGGTGGCCCACACCCTGCTGAACTGCCTGCTGCGCGAGGTCTCCGCCCCCGAGCACCAGACCGCCGTGGCCGACGACCGCCTGCTGCTGCGCCTGCCCCGGCGCGGCGCCCTGCTGCGGATCGCCCTGCGCCGCACCTCGCTGCTCGGCGCGCACCGTTTCACCGGCCCGGTCGAGATCGAACGAGGCGACAGCTGGGCGGAGTTGGACTGGCGCGAGCTGGCGGAACATCTACAGGACGAACTGGAGCTGCGCACCGGCACGGTGAACGAGGAGTTCCTCGGCCAGGTCACCTCCAGCCACGACGGCCTCCGGCAGAGCCTGAGCGGCCGCCCGGCCTCCGGACCGGACCGCTACCTGGAGTCCGAGCAGGCCCTGCTGTTCGGCCACCGCTTCCACCCCGCGCCCAAGTCCCGCTCCGCCGCCCGGGGGGACTGGCGCGGGTACGCCCCGGAATCCCGTGCGGCGTTCCCCCTGCGCCACCTCGCCGTCCGCACCGAGCTGCTCGCCGAACAGTCCCTGGACGAGAGCGCGAGCGCCCTGCTGGACGGCCTCGGCGACGTCCCGGACGGCTACCGCCTGCTGCCCGCCCACCCCTGGCAGTACCAACTCATCGGCGACCACCAGCTGTTGCGCGACGCCCTGGACCGCGGGGACGTCCTCGACCTCGGGCCGCGCGGCGAGGAGTTCGCCGCCACCGCCTCGGTGCGCACCCTCCACGGCGCGGACGCCTTCCTCAAGTTCAGCCTCAACGTGCGCATCACCAACTGCCTGCGCAAGAACGCCGCTTACGAGCTCACGGGCGCCGTCGAGCTCACCCGGCTGCTCGCCCCAGCCCTCGCCGACCTCGCCCGGCGGTTCCCCGACGCGGCAATGCTGCGCGAGCCCGCGTTCCGCACCCTCGCCCTGCCCGGTGCCGACAGCCGACCCGACCAGGCGCTCTACGAGGGCTTCGGCCTGATCGTCCGCGAGGGCTTCGGCGGCGTACTGCGACCCGACGTCACCCCGCTGCTGGCCGCCGCCGTCGCCGACGAGCACCCGACCAGCTCCGCCCACATCTCCCGCCTACTGGAAGGGAGTTCGGATGCCTCCCGGGCCCTGGACTGGTGGCGGGCCTATCTGGGACTGCTCATCCCGCCCGTGCTCGCCGCCTACTTCGACCACGGCGTGGCACTGGAGCCGCACCTGCAGAACGTGCTCATCGGCGTCGACGCCACCGGGCAGCCCACCCAGGTACTCTTCCGCGACCTGGAGGGCACCAAGCTCGTCCCCGAGCACAACGCCGACATCCTGGCCGCCCTCCCGCCCGAGGTCGCCGGGCCGATGACGTACGACGCCGAACGCGGCTGGGACCGGGTGGTCTACTGCCTGCTGGTCAACCACGTCGCCGAACTGCTCGCCGCCCTCGCCGACCGCCACCCCGAACTGGAGGGCGCCCTGTGGCAGGCGGTCCGGGACACCCTGGAGCAGTACGCGGCAGGCCACGGCCGCCCGCCCCGGCTGCGGGCACTGCTCGCGGGCGTGCCGCTGCCGGCCAAGGCCAACCTGCTCACCCGCTGGGAGCGCAAGGCTGACCGGCAGGCCGGCTACGTCCGCCTGCCCTCACCGCTCGCCGGATCCGTCCTCGCCCAGGCCACCCGCGCCTGCGCCCCCCTCTCCCTCGGGAGCGCCGCCCGATGACCGAGATCGTCCGCCGGCACGTCGCCGGCCTCGCGTCCGACGCCCTGCCCGCCTACGTCTACGACCTGGCGGCGCTGCGCGTGCACGCCGCCGCCGTCCGGGCCGCGCTGCCCGCGCGGGTCGAGCTGTACTACGCCGCCAAGGCCAATCCGGAGGCGCCGCTGCTGGCCGCGCTGCGCGACGCGGTCGACGGCTACGAGGTCTCCAGCGGAGGTGAGTTGGCGCACGTGCGGGCGGCCGTTCCGGACGCGCCGCTGGCCTTCGGCGGCCCTGGCAAGACGCCCGCCGAGATCGCCGCCGCCGTGGACGCCGGGGTGCACCGCTGGCACATCGAGAGCGAGCAGGAACTGCACCGGCTCGACGCCGCCCTCGCGGACCGGCCGGGCACGGTGGTCGACGTGCTGCTACGGGTCAACCTGCCGGTCGCCACCGGTGCGCTCGACGGGGTGGCACTCGCGATGGGTGGGCGGCCGACGCCGTTCGGGCTCGATCCGGACCGCGCCGAGGAGTGCGTGCGCCAGCTCATCGGCGACGGACCCGGCGCTGGCGCCGGCGGCGGCCCGCTCGGGCGGCAGCTGCGCCTGCGCGGCGTGCACGCGCATCTGGCCAGCGGGCTCGCGGCGGCGGAGCAACTGGCCGTCGCCGAACGGATCGTGGCCTGGTCTGCCGAACTGGCCGAGCGGCACGGCTTCCCGCTGGCGGAGGTCAACGTCGGCGGCGGAATGGCCGTGGACTACGACGACCCGGCGAACCACTTCGACTGGACGGCCTTCGGCGAAGGGCTGGCCAAGCTGCTGGACGCCCATCCCGGTCTGACCCTGCGGATCGAACCCGGCCGGGCCCTGACCGCCCACTGCGGCTGGTACGCGACCGAGGTGCTGGACGTGAAGCAGAGCCACGGCGAGGACTTCGCGGTGGTCCGCGGCGGCACCCACCACCTGCGCACCCCCGCCACCCGGGGGCACTCCCAGCCCTTCGAGGTGCTCCCGGTCGACGCCTGGCCGCATCCGTGGCCGCGCCCCGCCGTCGCCACCGGCCGCGCCACCCTGGCCGGCCAGCTCTGCACCCCGAAGGACGTCCTCGCCCGGGCCGACGCCGACGGCCTGCGGGCAGCCGACCGGGTGCTGTTCGCGATGGCCGGCGCGTACGCCTGGAACATCTCGCACCACGAGTTCCTGATGCACCCGCACCCGGGGTTCCACTACCTGGGCGGCTGAGGGCACCCCCGAACGACGGCCGGCAGGTAACAGATGACAGCCGACAGATAACAGATTTCGAAATCTGTTATCTGTTACCTGTCAGCTGTTATCTGTTATCTGTTCGCCGCTCCCTGTTCGCACCCCGCCGCCCGCCCGTCCGCGCGCCGGACCCCACCCGCGGGCCCCGTCCGCCCCAGGGGTCGCCGCAGGTCGCCTCCGCACACTCGTGCGACAGTGGTAGGCAGCGAAGGGAGCGCGAACGTGCTGATGGACAAGGTGGCGGAGATACTCGCCGAGGCGTCGGCCGAGGTGGTGGAGCCGCGCTTCCGGGCGCTGGCCGCCGGCGAGGTGATGGAGAAGGCGCCCGGCGAGATCGTGACGGTCGCCGACCGCGAGGCCGAGGTGATCATCGCCCGCCGTCTGCGCGAACTGCTGCCCGTCCCCGTGGTCGGCGAGGAGGCGGTCTCCGCCGACCCCGAGCTCGCCCAGGCCCTCCACAACGAGCCCGCCGCCTGGCTGGTCGACCCGGTCGACGGCACCGCCAACTTCGTCGCCGGCCGCCCCGAGTACGCCGTGATGTGCTCGCTCGTCCGCGGCGGGGAGACCGTCGCCTCCTGGATCTGGCAGCCCGCCACCGCCACCGCCTACTGTGCCGAACTGGGCTCCGGGGCCTGGCGCGACGGCGTGCGCCTGACCCGGCCGCCGGCACCGCGCGACGCCGCGAAGCTGCGCGGATCCGTGAAGAGCCGCTACCTCGACCCGGAACACCGCCGGCTCCTACAGGCCAACGAGTCGGCCTTCGGCGAGGTCTCCCCCGGTCGGCACGCCGCCGGAATCGAGTACCCGGACGTCGTCGAGGGCCGCTTCGACTTCCTCCTCTACTGGCGCACCCTCCCCTGGGACCACGCCCCCGGCTCCCTCCTCGTCACCGAGGCCGGTGGCATGTCCGCCCGGCTGGACGGCACCCCCTACCGCCCCGAGGCCCCCGGCTGCGAGAACGGCCTGCTGGTCGCCGCCGACCCGGAGACCTGGGAGCTCACCCGCACCACCCTCCTGAGCGACTGACCGACTCCCCCACAGCACGCGCCTAGCCGGCCCGGTCCCCGTCGGCCTTCCGTCCGGCGCTCACCACCTCGCGCAGCAGTGCACGGACCTCCCCCGCCGTGGCGTGCGGGTTGAGCAGGGTGAGCTTGAGCCGCACCCGGCCCGGCCCCTCGCCCGGGAGTTCGGTCCGCCCGACCACCGCCCGCCCGGTGCGCAGCAGCAACCTGCGCAGGTTGCCGTTCAGTTCGTCGACGGCAGCTTCGTCGGTCAGGCCCGGCGGCCGGTAGCGGAACAGCACGACGGTCAGCGCGGGTTCGACGTGGAGTTCGAGCGACGGTTCGGCGCGGACGGCCTCGGCGGCGGACCGGGCGAGTTCGTGGCAGGCGTCGACGAGTCGCCCGAGCCCGTCGCGGCCGAGGGTGCGCAGGGTGACGGCGAGTTTGAAGGCGTCGGCCCGCCGGGTGGTGCGCAGCGAGCGGCCGAGCAGGCTGGGGTAGCCGGCCTGCTCGTCGTCGACGGGGTTGAGGTACTCGGCGCGGCGGGCGAGCGAGACGTAGGTCTCGGTGCGGCGGACCAGGAAGACGCCCGCGGCGGCGGGCTGCCAGCCGAGTTTGTGCCAGTCGAGGGAGACGGAGTCGGCACGGTCGATGCCGTCGAGGAGCGGGGCGAGCCGGTCGGAGAGCAGCGCGCCGCCGCCGTACGCGGCGTCGACGTGCAGCCAGGCGCCGTAGCGGCCGGCCAGGTCGGCGGCGACGGGCAGCGGGTCGATGCCTCCGGTGTCGGTGGTGCCGGCGGTGGCGACGATGGCGATCGGGGTGCGTCCGGCCCAGCTGGCCTCGGCCAGGGTCCGCTCCAACTCCTTCGGTTCCATCCGGAGTTGCCGGTCGACGGGGACGGTGGTGACGGCGCGCTCGCCGAGCCCGAGCAGGGCGGCGGCGCGCTGGACGGAGAAGTGCGCGGCCTCGGAGGCGACGATGCACGGCCGGACGCCGCCCGGGATGCCGTCCAGCTCGACGATGCCGTCCAGCTTCTGGTCCCGTGCCAGCATCAGTCCCATGAGGTTGGACTCGGTGCCGCCGGAGGTGAGGACGCCGGCGGCGCGGGCCGGGTCGTAGCCGACCAGGGCGGCGAGTTCGGCGAGGAGGGCGGTCTCCAGGGCGGTGGCGGCGGGGGCCTGGTCCCAGGAGTCCTGGGAGGGGTTGAGGGCACTGACCACGAGGTCGGCGGCGGCGGCCACGGCGAGCGGCGGGCAGTGCAGGTGGGCGGCGCAGGCCGGGTCGGCGGGGTCGGCGGCGCCGTAGGCGAGGAGTTCGGTGAGGCGGGCGAGCGCGCCGGGCCCGTGGGCGCCGGCCAGGCCGTCGGCGACCAGCGCACCGAGTTCGGCCGGACTGCCTGCGGGCAGCGGCCCGCCGCGCAGGGCGATGCCGTGGTCGAGCGCGTCGAGGACGGTGGCCAGCAACGGTCCGAGCGCGCCGGGCCCGCCGACGCCGCCCGCGAGGGCGTCCAACGGGACGGACCCGCCGGGCAGTCCGGCGGCGGCGCCGGAACCGCCCCCGGCCCCGTCTCCGGAACCACCCCCGGCCCCGTCTCCGGAGTCACCACCGGCCCCGGCTCGGGCGCCCGAGCCGCCTTCCGAGCCTTCCCCTGAACCGCCACCGCCCCCTCGCCCAGCGCTCATTCGGCGCCCCGGACCACGGGAGTCGCGGCACCCGCCGCAGCGGCGGGATCGACGGCCGCCGCGGCCGCGATCGCGTCGGCGAGCCGGTCGAGCACCGCGGCGACCTGCTCGTCGGTGATGGTGAGCGGCGGCAGCAGTCGCAGCACCGCGTCGTGGCGTCCGCCGAGTTCGACGATCAGCCCGCGCGCCAGGCAGGCCTCCCGGACCCGGCGGGCGAGCGCCGGGTCGGCCGGCCGGGCCCCGCAGGCGTCCGGTTCGGCGGCGGGGTCGACGAGTTCGACGCCGAGCATCAGGCCGCGCCCGCGCACGTCGCCGATCACCGGCAGTTCGGCGGCGAGCCCGCGCAGCCGGGCGGCCATCCGCTCGCCGACGACGGCGGCGCGCTCGGTCAACCCGTGGGCGGCGACGTGGCGCAGGGTGGCGGCGCCGGCGGCCATGGCGAGGGTGTTGCCGCGGAAGGTGCCGGTGTGGGCGCCGGGGCGCCAGCCGTCGTAGTCCTCCCGGTAGACGACGACGGCGAGCGGCAGGCTGCCGCCGATGGCCTTGGAGAGCACCATGGCGTCCGGGACGATGCCGCTGTGCTCGACGGCCCACATCGCCCCGGTGCGCCCGACGCCGGTCTGCACCTCGTCGACGATCAGCGGGATGCCGCGTTCGGCGGTGATCCGGCGCATCTCGCGCAGCCAGCCGTCGGGCGCGGGGACGACGCCGCCCTCGCCCTGGACGGCTTCGAGGATCATCGCGGCGGGCGGGACGACCCCGCCCGAGGGGTCGTCGAGCAGCCGTTCGACGTAGGTCGCGGCGAGGTCGGCGCCGGCCTCGCCGCCGACGCCGAACGGGCAGCGGTAGCCGTACGGGTAGGGCAGCCGGACGACCTCGCCGCCGCTCGGCAGCGGTTCCTTGACGGCGACGTTGCCGGTGAGCGCCAGGGCTCCGGCGGTCATGCCGTGGTAGGCGCCGGTGAAGGCGAGCGCCCCGGACCGGCCGGTGGCGGTCTGCATCAGTTTGAGCGCGGCCTCGACGGCGTCGGTGCCGGCGGGCCCGCAGAAGTGGATCCGGGCGCCGGCGGCGAAGTCGGCGGGCAGGCTCTCGAAGAGGGCGCTGGTGAAGTCGTCCTTCTCGGCGGTGGCGAGGTCGAGCAGGTGCAGCGGGGCGCCGCTGTCGAGGGTGCGGCGGATCGCCTCCAGCACCACCGGGTGGTTGTGCCCGAGGGCGAGCGTCCCGGCGCCGGAGAGGCAGTCCAGGTAGCGCCGCCCGTCGGCGCCCTCGACGGTCATGCCGTGGGCCCGTACCGGGACGATCGGGAAGGACCGGGCGTACGTACGGGCGGCGGACTCGCGTACGCGCTGGCGGCGCAGGATGGCCTCGCCGGAGGCCGGGGCACCGGCGGCTCCGGCGACACCGGCGACACCGGCGGCTTCGACACCTCCGACGGCTCCGGCGGCTCCGACAGTTCCGGAGGAGGAGGCCGGGGCCTGGGCGGGAACGGCGGCGAGCGACAAGGCAAACCCCCAGAAGAAGTTAGGTAAGCCTAACTTTACTGCCCCTGACCTGGCGGGATATCCCGGGGCCCCCAGAACCACCCGAGTGAGTGAACCACCCCCGGTCCTGCCAACGAGCGACCGGCGAAAAGGTCACGGCCCTCACCCCCGCCGACCCGGAGCCGCCCCGCCGCCCTTCCACCGGTAGCAGAGTTCCGGCCGCCCCACGCTCCCGTACTGTGGCTCCCGCACCGCCCGCCCGGTGTCGACGAGGTGTTCGAGGTAGCGGCGCGCGGTGATCCGGGAGACCCCGGCGGCGGCGCCCGCGGCGGCGGCGGACAGGCCCGTCGCCGTCTCTCGCAGCACGGAGGCGACGGTGTCCAGGGTGGGCGCGCTCAGCCCCTTGGGGAGGCTGCTGCGCTCGGGCGTGCGGAGCAGGGCGAACGCCTGGTCGACCTCGTCCTGTCCGGTCGCCTCGCCGGTGCGCCCGAGACTGTCCCGGTAGCGGGCGTAGCGCTCCAGGCGATCGTGCAGGGCGGCGGCGCTGAACGGTTTCAGCAGGTACTGGACCACGCCCGCCGACACGGCCTGCCGCACCATCGCCAGGTCGCGGGCCGAGGTCACCGCGATGACGTCGGTGGTGTGGCCTGCGGCCCGCAGCGAACGGCAGAGCTGGAGGCCGTGGCCGTCCGGCAGGTAGAGGTCGAGCAGGGTCAGGTCGACGGGCCTCCCGGCAGTGCGGGCGCGATCCAGGAAGCGCAGCGCGTCGGCGCAGCTGTGCACCGTCCCGGCGGCGTGGAAGCCGGGTTCGCGCTCGACGTAGAGGGTATGCGCGGCCGCGGCCACGGGGTCGTCCTCGACGACCAGCACGGAGATCCCCGGCCCGGCGGTCACCTCGGTCATCGCGACGCCCCTTCCCGCCGACCCGGCTGCCCCGGCTGTCCTGCCCGGCCGAGTTGCTCCGGGCTCCCGAGTTGCCCCGGCTGCCCAGCCCGCCCCGGCTGCCGCTCACCGGATCGCGTCGGCAGCCCGGCAAGCGGCAGCCGGACGGTGAGCACCGCGCCCCGGTCGCGCCCGACCTCGACGCTGCCGCCGTTGCGCCGGGCGGCCTGGGCCACCAGCGCCAGCCCGAGACCGTGCCCGCGCACGTCCTGCTTGGTGCTCCAGCCGCGCCGGAACACGTCCTCGACGGCGGCCGGGTCGATCCCCGCCCCGGTGTCGGCGACGCGCAGCAGCAGGCAATCACCGCCACCCGGAGCCGCGTCGCCGCCCGCCACGCCACCGCCCCCCGAGCCGCCACCACCACCGCCGGCCGCATCGCCACCACCCGCGTCGATCCGTACGGTGACGGTGACCTCCGGGGGCACCGCGCTCTGCGCGGCTCCGGCGATGGCGGCGTCCACGGCGTTGTCGATCAGGTTGCCGAGGACGGTGATCAGGTCCCGTGCGGAGAGCCCGGGCGGCAGCAGCCCGTCGTCGATCCGGCTGTCGTCGGTGAGAGTCAAGTCCACTCCCCGTTCGGCCGCTTGGGCCGCCTTGCCGAGCAGCAGCGCGGCCAGCACCGGTTCGCCGACCGCCGCGACCACCCGGTCGGTGAGCTGCTGGGCGAGCGCGAGTTCGGCGGTGGCGAACTCCACCGCCTGTTCGTGGCGGCCGAGTTCAATCAGGGAGACGACGGCGTGCAGCCGGTTGGCCGCCTCGTGCGCCTGCGCCCCGAGGGCTTCGGTGAAGCCTCGAACGGAGTCCAACTCCCCGCTGAGCGACTGAAGTTCGGTGTGGTCGCGCAGGGTGACGACCCGCCCGAGGCCGGTGCCGATGGTGGAGGTGTTGAGCACCACCACCCGCTCGGCGGTCAGGTGCACCTCGTCCCGGACCGGCTCGTCGCCGAGCACGGCCGCGACCAGCGCCCGCGGCAGCCCCAGCTCCACGATCAGGCGTCCCTCCAAGTTGCCGCCCAGTCCGAGCAGTTCGCGGGCTGCGTCGTTGCAGAGGACCACCCGGTGCGCGCGGTCCAGTAGGACGAGCCCCTCGCGCACCGAGCGCAGGGTCGCCTGGTGGTACTCGTAGAGGTGGCTGAGTTCGGCCGGCCCCATGCCATGAGTGTGCCTCCGCAGCCGGGAGTTGGCGAGGTAGGTGCCCACGCCGCCGACCCCGAGCGCGGCCACCGCCACCCCGACCAGCGCGAGCAGCGGGCCGCTCAGCTGCGCGGAGATGGACTCCACCGTGAGGCCCGCACTGACCAGCGCGATCACCTGGTGCCGGTCGTCCAGCACCGGCGTGACCACCCGCACGGACGGTCCGAGCGTGCCGGTGTAGGTCTCGCTGCGGGTCTCCCCCGCGAGTGCCCAGTCGATGTGCCCGAGGAAGCGCTTGCCGATCTGCTCGGGCAGCGGGTGGGTCCAGCGCACGCCCTCGGTGTCCATGACGGTGATGAAGGAGACGCCGGTGTCCACCCGCACCTGCTCGACGTACGGCTGGAGCACCGCGGTCGGGTCCGGCGCGGTGACGGCGGCCCGCACGGACGGCGAGTCGGCGACGGCGTGGGCGACAGTGGTGACCTGGCGACGGGCCGCGTCCTCGGCCCGGTCGGCGGTGAAGAGGTACGCGAGCACCGCACCGCCCGCCACCACGGCGGCGACGATGACCACCTGGACGACGAAGAGCTGCCCGGCCAGGCTGCGGACCAGCCCGCGGGGCGCCGGGAGCCGTCGACGCGAGGGCGTGGGGGCGGTGCGCACGGACATGCCTGCCAGTGTGCACCACGCGCCCGGGGTCCCCCAGGGGCCCGCGATCGGTCGACGACCTGCCGACGGCCTCTCGACGGCCTCTCGACGAACGCCCCCCAGCCCCGCCGCTCCCCACGGCCCGGCGGCACCCGGTCGTGAACTCTATGAACGCAAACGTGACCTCCGTCACGCCCAGGCCCGATAGTCAGAGCGGCCCACCACCCGGGGCCGCCAGGACCGCACGGCGAAGGAGCCGCAGATGTCGATCGTTGGAGCCGCACCGGCGGGGGGATCCAGACGCAGGGACCGGACCCACTACCTCTACCTCGCCGTCATCGCCGCCGTGATCGCGGGCATCGTGGTCGGGCTGGCCGCCCCCGGTTTCGCCGTGGAGTTGAAGCCGGTCGGCACCGGCTTCGTCAACCTGATCAAGATGATGATCAGCCCGGTGATCTTCTGCACCATCGTGCTGGGCATCGGCTCGGTGACCAAGGCCGCCAAGGTCGGCAAGGTCGGCGGCCTCGCCCTCGGCTACTTCCTCGTCATGTCGACCGTCGCACTGGCCATCGGCCTGGCCGTCGGCAACCTGCTGGAGCCCGGCGGCGGCCTGCACCTGACCGCCGCGCTCGCGAAGTCCGGCCACGCCCAGGCCGTCGCCGGCGGCGCCCAGTCGACGACCGACTTCCTGCTCGGGATGATCCCCACCACCACGTTCTCGGCCCTCACCGAGGGCAAGGTGCTGCAGACCCTGCTGGTCGCACTGCTCGCCGGCTTCGCCCTCCAGGCGATGGGCCCGGCCGGCGCCCCGGTGCTGCGCGGGATCGAGCACGTGCAGCGGCTGGTCTTCCGGATCATGTCGATGATCATGTGGGTCGCGCCGATCGGCGCCTTCGGGGCGATGGCCGCCGTCGTCGGGGCGACCGGCACGGCCGCGCTGAAGAGCCTCGCGGTCATCATGCTCGGCTTCTACGCGACCTGTGTGCTGTTCGTCGTCGTCGTCCTGGGCGCGCTGCTGCGACTGGTCGCCGGGGTCAACGTGTTCGCGCTGCTGCGCTACCTGGGCCGCGAGTTCCTGCTGATCCTCTCCACCTCCTCCTCCGAGAGCGCGCTGCCCCGCCTGATCGCCAAGATGGAGCACCTCGGTGTGAGCCGCCCGGTCGTCGGCATCACCGTGCCGACCGGCTACAGCTTCAACCTCGACGGCACCGCGATCTACCTCACCATGTCGTCGATCTTCATCTCCGAGGCGATGGACAAGCCGATGTCGATCGGCGAGCAGCTCTCGCTGCTGGTGTTCATGGTGATCGCGAGCAAGGGCGCGGCCGGGGTCACCGGCGCCGGGCTGGCCACCCTGGCCGGCGGGCTGCAGTCGCACAAGCCCGCGCTGGTGGACGGAGTCGGCCTGATCGTCGGCATCGACCGCTTCATGTCCGAGGCCCGTGCGCTCACCAACTTCGCGGGCAACGCCGTCGCCACCGTCCTGATCGGCCACTGGACCGGCGAACTGGACGCGGACCGCGCCCAGCGGGTGCTGGCCGGCGAGGAGCCGTTCGACGAGCGGACCCTGGTCGACGCGCACGGCGGACCGGCCGCGGCCCCCGAGGCCGTCCCGGCGACTCCGGAAGCCGTCCCCACCCGGAGCGGCGCGGCCGCGGCCGCCTGAGCGGCCCCCTCATACGCCCCCGGTCCGGCGCCACCACCTCCCCCGGAAACGGCGCCGGACCGGGGGTTCCGCATGCCCGACGGGCCTTCGCCACAGGTCCTCACCGGTTCTCGCGGGTCCCCGCAGGTCCTGACGGTGTCTCCAGGTCCTCCCGCCCTCACAGGTCCTCGGAGCCGCTCACCGCCCAGGCCAGGCCACAGGCCGGGTCCTCCAGCGCGACGTGCAGATGGCGCAGCCCGGCGGCCGGCTCGTGCCAGATGAAGCAGCGCATCCGGGCCACCAGCGCGTCGACCTCCGCCCGGTCCGACCCGTCCGTACCCTCCGCGCCGGCCATCGCGACCAGCGCCCGCCAGAGCGCCAGCCGTCCGTGCGCCGAGCCCCGCCCGCGGTCCACGACGGCGGCCTGTACCAGCGCCGGATAAACCAGCGCGAACGGCAGGTACCCGCCGGTGACGCGGGAACTACGGGCCAGTTGGGCGGCCGCCTGCGGCGCCGGACCCCGGACGCAGACCACCTCCGCCCAGTCCGCCAGCGCGGCCAGCGCCCGGGTCGCCCGCTGCCCGCCCAGCCGTACGCCCGAAGCGGGCAGCGTCACCCCACCCAGGCCCTCCCGGCTGGCCGGCAGGGTCAGCAGCGCACTGCGCGCGCCCCCGCAGGGCAGGTACTGGCGCACCCGCGCCCCCTCGTCCCATCCGGCCGTCTCCCACGGCGCCAGCAGCAGCGGCACGCCCTCCGGGTCGGGTTCGGCCCCGTACGAGAGGTCCTCACCGAGCAGCACCCGGGTCTGCGCGACCAGTCGGCGCACCGGGGCCGGGACGAGCAGCGGGGCCAGCCGCAGCCAGGAATGCCGGGTCGCCAGCACCTCCCAGAGCGGACCGGCGTCATGGTCGGCGACCCCGGCGACCGTCCCCGGGCCGCCGTCCCGGTCGAACAGCCGGACGGCCAGCTCCGGCGGCGCCGAGTAGGCGATCAGGTGGCCGAGCGGCGCGGTCAGCGCCGCTGCGGGCTCCTCCCCGGCACGCTCCACGGCTGCCGCCCGACCCTGCCGGTAGGCGGTCAGCAGTTCGGGCCAGCGGCCGTCGTCAGCCAGGGCGCGGAGGCGGTGGTCCTCGTACGTGATCACGATTTTCAGCGTACGGGCCGGGGCGGCGCATCAGCTGACTTAGCGTCAGCTCGGTGCGTCGGGTGCCGCTTCGGACGCCGCCCCAGGGCTCGCTCCGGGCCCCGCATCGGACCCCGCGCCGGGCTCCGTGCCGGGCGCCATGTCGGGCGCCGCCGCGGGGGCGGGCCCTGGCCGATGGTCCCGCCCACCCTCCCGCTCGTGTTCCCGTTCCCGCGCAAGGACCGCGCGCAGCCTCCCATGGGCGCGGCGACGGGTGACGGCCAGCGTGCTGCGATGCAGGCCCAGCAGGTCGGCGGCCTCGTCGACGGTGTAGCCGTCGAGGTCCACCAGCACCACCACGCGGGCCTGCTTCGCGGTCAGGCAGCCCAGCAGTCGGAGCACCTCCCAGCGCGCCTGCAGCTCGACCATCCCGCCGGACGGCGACTCGACCGGCGGCTGGCCCCGCTCCCGCTCGGCCGCCTCGGACGGATCGGGCAGCACGACCCTGCGCCGCTCCCGGCGCCACTGGTCGCGCAGGATGTTCGCCATCGTGGTGAACACGTAGGCGTAGGGCTGCGGATGGCTCAGGAACCGCTCCGGCCTGCGGGCGATCCGCAGATACGCGTCATGCACCACGTCCCCGGCGGCGAGCCCGCCGGTGAGCGACGCGGCCGCCCGGTGGAGCCTCGGCAGCATTTCCGTGAACACCCGGTTGAAATCGTCCGATTGACGATCGGCGGGCCTCGGACCGAAGTCCTTCCCGCCGCCGCCCCCGCGTCCGCCGGCACACCGGCCGCCGCATTCCGCCATGCCGCCCTCCCCGGAAATCGGCACCCCGAAAGCCCAGTTGGGCAGGTCACGACCCGTCGAGAAAGGTTGTGACACAGGTCACATCATAGGCCGTCGCCTCACTGTCCGCAGTCATTCGTGCGCAATACGTCATCAGCCGGACGGGAAGCCGGAATTCACCCACCCCGCAGATCCGGACGGCCGGGGACGCACCGCCCGATCCGCACCCGTTGAGCGAGGAGAAACTGCCATGCGAGGTCGCTTCGCCAGGAAGATCGCCACGTTCGGGATGGCCGCTGCGGCCACCCTCGGCGTGCTCGGGACCACCACCCTGCCCGCCGCCGCCGCGCCCACCGTCGCCGCCGCCGACCAGACCATCACCGCCGGCACCATCGGAGCCTCACCCGAGGTGGCCGCCGCCTCCTACCACTGCGTCATCACCGCGGACTACGGGTGGCGCTGGGAGGGCTACTGCAACGTCTACTCGGGCCAGCTGCGCACCATCACCTACTGTGCCAACGGCACGAGCACCACCGGCCTGCGGATCGGCGCCCGACCCCAGGCCTGGGACGTCTGGGGCAACTGCCCGGGCTCCAGCTGGACCAAGATCGTTTTCCAGAGCCGGGGCTGACGCACCGGCAGAACCGATCGGGGGTGCCGTCCCGCCAGGGCGGCGCCCCCGCCGCATGCCCGGAGAGGCAGCGAACAGATGACGACAAACAGATGACAGATTTCATCTTCTGTTATCTGTCATCTGAAATCTGAACGCTGAAGACTGAAGACTGTCAGCCGCTACCCGGCGAGCCCCGCGGCCCCCCGCGCCGTCACCCGGATCCGCATCGGGCTCGCCGCGCGGAGCGTGATGCCCTGGGCGAGCGCCACCCGCTCGTCCACCGCCTCCATCTCGAAGTCCCGCAGCAGCACGCCCAGGCTCAGCACCGATTCCAGCATCGCGAAGTGCTGCCCGATGCACGCCCGCGGACCGCCGCCGAACGGGTACCAGGCGTAGCGGTGCCGGCCCCTCTCCTGTTCGGGCAGGAAGCGGTCGGGGTCGAAGCGCTCCGGGTCCGGCCAGTGCGCCGGGTGCCGGTGGGTGACCAGCGGCGAGACGACGACCTGGGCACCCGCCGGGATCACGTACCCGTCGATGACCGTCTCGGCGACCGCCCGCCGCCCGACCAGGGCCGCCGCCGGGTAGAGCCGCATCGCCTCCTTCAGCACCCGGGTGATGTACGGCAGCGACTCCAGGTCCGCCGCGTTCGGCTCCCGGCCGGCCAGCACGGTTTCCGCCTCCCGCTGGGCGAGCTTGCGCTGCTCGGGGTGCTTGGCGAGCAGGTGCAGCGCGAAGGCCAGCGAGGTGGCCGTGGTCTCGTGCCCGGCGAGCAGGAAGACCAGCACCTGGTCCCGCAGTTCGGCCGGGTCGAGCTGCTCCCCGTCCTCGCCGCGGGCCCGCCCGAGCAGCGTGAGCAGGTCGTCCGCGTCCTCGTCCAGGTCGCCGCGCGCGGCCCGCTCGGCGACGATCCGGTCGCAGACCGCGTACAGGGCGCGCCGGGCCTCGGCGCCGCGCCGGTTCGAGGGGGTCGGCCAGCTGCGCGGGGTGCGGATCGCCGCGAAGCCCCGCTCCCAGACGTACTCGCCGAGCACCGGGAAGTTGCGGTCCACCACCGCCACCGCCTCGTCGACGTCCGCGCCGAACAGGATCCGGGCGACGGCTCGCAACGCGAACCGGGACATCTCCTCCGCCGCGTCCACGACCCCGACCGGGATCGCGTTCCACCGCTCGGTGAGCGCCCGCGCCTCCTGGGCGACGGCGCCCGCGTAGCCGTCCACCCGGCGGCGGGTGAACAGCGGCTGGACCAGTCGGCGCTGGCGCTGGTAGTCGCCGTCCTGGCTGGTCAGCAGGCCATTGCCGACGCTGCTGCGCAGCTCGTCGTAGAAGGCGTTCTCCTTGCGGAAGTTGGCGGCCTCGCTGCCCAGCACCTGCTGGACGCCCTCCGGGGAGAACACCCCGTAGAACTCGACCCGCAGCCCGGGCGGCCCGACCCGGAACCGGACCACGTCCCCGTGGTCGCGGTGGGCGGCGAGGTAGGTGCGCAGCGGGCGGCGGGTGAGGTCGAACAACGATCCGACCAGGGGGTTTCCGGCCGGCCCGGGGATGAGGGCGGTGGCGCTGGTCATCGGCACTCCATTCTCCGCAGGCGACCCACCAACGTAACTGACGAATCATCAGCACCGAAAGGCGCGAAAGCGCACGGGAGGGCGCGGGAGGGCGCAGGGAGGAGTGGGAGGGCGCGGGAGGGCGAAGGAGGGAGCGGGAGGGCGCGGGAGGGCGAAGGCCGGCACGGTCTCCGGGTCGGACGGCCCCGCAGCACTCCCGCTCCGGCGCCGTCCGTGCACGTTTGAGCCTTCGCACAGCCGGGCGGAGACCGCAGCCACTCCCCGCCTGTGCGAAGCGACAGAGGACTTATCACTCGCATTTGCGGCACTATGATCGCTGTAATGGCCGCACCTGCGGCCTCACTCCGCGCCTCTTCCGGCGCGGCCCTGGAGGGGAAGCCCCGATGAGCACCCGTACGACCACCCGCAGACTCGCCGTCGCCGCCGCGGCGGCCCTCGTCCTCAGCCTCGGGGCCACCGCCTGCGGCAGCGACGGCGGTGGCAAGTCCGGCAGCTCCTCGGCCGCTTCGGCGGCGGGCTCCTCGGCCTCGTCGGCGGCCGGCGGCGGCAGCGTCCCGAAGGCCACCGGCGACATCACCGTCTTCGCCGCCGCCTCGCTCAAGGAGACGTTCACCGACCTCGGCAAGAAGTTCGAGGCCGCGAACCCGGGCGCCAAGGTCAAGTTCAACTTCGGCGGCAGCTCCAGCCTCGCCACCAGCATCAACTCGGGTGCCCCGGCGGACGTGTTCGCCGCCGCCAGTCCGGCCACCATGAAGACCGTGACCGACGCGGGCGGCGCCAGCGGCGACCCGAAGACCTTCGTCAGGAACACGCTCACCATCGCCGTGCCCAAGGGCAACCCCAAGCACGTCGCGGGCCTGAACGACCTCACCGCCTCCGGTGTGAAGGTCGCGCTGTGCGCAAAGGAGGTGCCGTGCGGCGCCGCCGCCCTGACCGCGCTCAAGGCCGCCAACGTCAACCTCACCCCGGTCACCCTGGAGCAGGACGTCAAGGGCGCGCTGACCAAGGTCGAGCTCGGCGAGGTCGACGCCTCGCTCGTGTACAAGACCGACGTGAAGGCGGATGCCGGGAAGATCGACAGCGTGGACTTCCCCGAGGCCGACAAGGCCGTGAACGACTACCCGATCGCCGCCCTGGCCAAGGCCCCGAACAAGGACGGCGCCGCCGCCTTCGTCGCGTACATCCAGTCGCCCGAGGCCGAGCAGGTGCTCACCGCGGCGGGCTTTCAGGCGCCGTGAGCGACCGCACCACCAAGCGCACCACCGGCACCGGGCGCACCACCGAGCGAGCCACCGGCACCGGGCGACCCGGCGTGGCAGGAACGGCGAAAGCCCTGCCACGCCGGCGCCGGCGCACCCACCGCGTCCCGGTCACGCTGCTGCTCCCGGCGCTGCTCGGGCTGGCGTTCCTGATCCTGCCGCTGGTCGGCCTGCTCGTCCGGGCGCCCTGGAGCGGCCTGTCCGAGCAGCTCACCAGCGCCGCCGTCTGGGACGCCCTGCGTCTGTCGCTGATCTGCGCGACGGCCGCCACGGCGGTCTCGCTGGTCCTCGGCGTCCCGCTGGCCTGGCTGCTCGCCCGCACCGAACTGCCGGGCCGACGGGTGATCCGGGCCCTGGTCACCCTGCCGCTGGTGCTGCCACCGGTGGTCGGCGGCGTGGCACTGCTGCTGGTCCTCGGGCGGCGCGGCATCGTCGGTTCCTGGCTGGACTCGGCCTTCGGCATCACGCTGCCGTTCACCACGACCGGGGTGGTCATCGCCGAGGCGTTCGTGGCGATGCCGTTCCTGGTGATCAGCGTGGAGGGCGCGCTGCGCGCCGCCGACCCCCGCTACGAGGAGGCGGCCGCGACCCTGGGCGCCTCCCGACTGACGGCGTTCCGCCGGGTGACCCTGCCGCTGATCGCCCCGGGGATCGCGGCCGGGGCGGTCCTCGCCTGGGCCCGAGCGCTCGGCGAGTTCGGCGCCACGATCACCTTCGCGGGCAACTTCCCGGGCCGCACCCAGACCATGCCACTGGCCGTCTACCTCGCCATGGAATCGGACCCCGAGGCGGCGATCGCGCTGTCGCTGGTCCTGCTGGTGGTCTCCGTCGCGGTCCTGGTCGGCCTGCGTGACCGCTGGATGTCGACCCCGTGACGGCCCTGCGAGCCCCGGGCCGGAGCCCGGCCACCGCTGCCCCGACCCCCTGGACGCCGCCCCGATGAGCACCGACCCCACCGACCCCACCGACCCCGCCCACTCGGCCGACCCCGCCTCCACAGCCACCGAGGCTGTACCTGCACACGCCGCCCTGGACGCCCGGCTGCGGGTGGAGCGCGCCACGTTCACCCTCGACCTCGCCCTCACCGCCGCACCCGGCGAGGTGATCGCGCTGCTCGGCCCGAACGGCGCCGGCAAGTCCACCGCCCTGCGCGCCCTCGCCGGGCTGCTCCCGCTCACCGGCGGCCACCTGCGCCTGGACGGACGGCTGTTGGAGGAGCCCGGGCAGCGCGTGCACACCCCCGCCGAGGAGCGTCCCGTCGGCGTGGTGTTCCAGGACTACCTGCTCTTCCCGCACCTCAGCGCGCTCGACAACGTCGCCTTCGGTCCGCGCTGCCAGGGCCGCCCCAAGCGTGCCGCCCGGGCCGAGGCGGCCGGTTGGCTGGAGCGGATGGGCCTGGCCGACCACGCCTCCGTACGACCCGGGAGCCTCTCCGGCGGCCAGGCACAGCGGGTGGCGCTGGCCCGGGCGCTGGCCGTCCGCCCCCGGCTGCTGCTGCTGGACGAGCCGCTGGCCGCTCTGGACGCCCGTACCCGGCTCGACGTTCGCTCCCAACTACGGCGCCACCTGGCCGAGTTCGAGGCCGTGGCGGTGCTGGTGACGCACGACCCGCTGGACGCGATGGTGCTCGCCGACCGGCTGGTGGTGATCGAGGGCGGGCGCGAGGTGCAGTCCGGCAGCCCGGCGGAGGTCGCCCGGCGGCCGCGCACCGACTACATCGCGCGCCTGGTCGGACTGAACCTGTACCAGGGCGTGGCCGAGGGCCACCAGGTCACGCTCACGGCCGGCACGGTCCTGGCCACCACCGAGGAGCTGTCCGGCCCGGCCTTCGTCGCCTTCCCGCCGTCCGCCGTGACCCTGCACCGCGAACGGCCCCAGTCCAGCGCGCGCAACGTGTGGAAGGCCGAGGTCACCGGCCTGGACCTGCACGGCGACCAGGTGCGTGCCGACCTCGCGGGCGAACTCCCGATGGCCGCCGACCTCACCCCGGCCGCCGTCGCCGAGCTGGGGCTGGCGCCCGGATCCGAGGTCTGGGCCTCCGTCAAGGCCACCCAGACCCACGCCTACCCGGCCTGACCCCGACACCGCGCCGGGCCGCCCGCGCCCTCGCCGAGCCACCGCCGGTGCGCCGCTCCTGTTCGGCGGGCCGCTCCGGCCCGGCGCGCCACTCCTGCCCGCCGCCCTGTGCGCTACTCCGACGGCTCGACGAAGCCCGACTCGTACGCGGCGATCACCGCCTGGGTGCGGTCCCGCGCCCCGAGCTTCGCCAGCACACTGCTGACGTGGGTCTTCACCGTCTGCACGCCGAGGAACAGCAGCTCGGCGATCTCCCCGTTGCTGAGGCCGCGCGCGACCAGCCGCAGCACCTCCGCCTCGCGCTCGGTCAACGCCGCCCGCTCCATGGTCGCGCGGGCGGCGGGATTGCCGTGGCCGGCCGCGAGGCGGCGGATCGTGGCCGGGAACAGCAGTGACTCGCCCGCCGCCACCAGCCGTACCGCGTGCGCGATCTCGGCCGCTCGGGAGCGCTTCAGCAGGAAGCCGTCGGCACCCGCGCGCAGCACCTGGTAGACGTAGTCGTCGTTCTCGAAGGTGGTGACGACCAGGATCTTCGGTGGCTGCTCCCCCGGCGCGCCGGGGCGCAGGAGCTCTCGGGTCGCCGCCAGGCCGTCCAGCACCGGCATCCGGACGTCCATCAGGACGACGTGCGGGCGCAGCGTGCGGGCCAGCGCCACCGCGTCGGCGCCGTCGGCGGCCTCACCGACCACCCGCAGGTCCCCCTGCGCCTCCAGGACGGCCCGCATCCCGGCCCGGACCAGTTCCTCGTCGTCGGCGAGCAGGATGTCGATCATCCGGGTGGAGCCCCTCGCGGGTCCGTCGCCTACAAGATCGTTCGTCACGAGCCCAAGCGTAGGGGCAGCCGGACGGCGAGCACCCACTCCCCGCCCCCGTCGCCCGACACCCCGGCGGTGGCCTCCCCGCCGAGCAGCGTGGCGCGCTCCCGGATGCCGCGCAGCCCCTTGCCGCCCTTGCCCGCCGCGCCGCCGGCCGGACGCGCCGGAACGCCGCCGACCGGCGGGCGATTGGCGCAGTGCAGCTCCAACTGCCCGCCCTGGACGGCGATCCGGACGCTGACCGGCTCGCCGGGCGCGTACTTGAGCGCGTTGGTGACACCCTCCTGGACGATCCGGTAGGACTCGCGGGAGAGCACCCCGGGCAGCGCCCCCGCCGACACCTCGATCCGCGCCTCGACCGGGCTCCCCGCCGACCGGGCGGTGTCGAAGAGTGCGGGCAACTGGTCGAGGCCGGGCTGTTCGGTGGCCGTTCCGTTGCCGGCCGCTCCCTCCGGCGTCTCGCGGAGCAGGACGAGGGTGCGCTCCAGGTCCTCCATGGCCCGGCGGCCGGTCTCCTCGATGACTTCGAGCGCCTTGGCGGTGAACGCCTGGTCCCCGACCTCCCGTGCGGCACCCGCCTGAAGGACCGTCACCGTCAGTGCGTGGCCGATGGAATCGTGCAGCTCGCGGGCCAACCTGTTGCGTTCCAGCAGCCGTTCGGCGCGCAGCTCGGCCTCCGCCAGCCGCTCCGCCGGGGACGGCCCCAGCAGCCTTACGGCCATGGCGAGTTGGAGGCGCCCGGCGGACACCACCAGCCAGCCGTAGCCGAGCACCAGCACCGGGGCGAGCGGGAGGTACCAGAACGAGTCCGGGCCGGTCAGCAGGTCGTAGCCGCTGGTGAGGCCGAAGGCCGTCGCGAACCCGACCACCGAGCCGAGCAGGACCCGCCCGATCAGCCAGCCGGCGGTGCGCCGCCGGTCCGCCCAGGTGCGGGAGGACTCGGCGGCGATGTCCTCCTCGCGGTCGGGCAGCAGCAGCAGTCGCGCCTGCACCCCCTCGGCGCGCCGCGTCGCGGGGACGAGGGCGACCAGGGCGAGCAGGGCGGTGTCCACCGCGGCGCCCGCGACCACGATCTCGCCCAGGCTCTTGTGGTACGTCCCCGGGTAGACCATCAGGACGACGCCCGCGAAGATCCACCCGACCAGCAGGTGCAGCAGGCGCGCGTACGTGGCGCCGGCCAGCAGCGGCGCGAGGATCCTGGGCATTCCGCCATCCTGCCAGCTCGGCGGTCGGCCAGGGATCCCCCGCCGGCCTGCCACCGCCTCCCTCCCGGGAGGGAGGCGGCTCCCGACCCCGGCGGGATCCGCCGGCACGGCCCGCTCCGGTCGAATGTGACCACCAGCCGGACGACCCGGCACCGGAGCACCGAGAGGGGAGCGCGGCCGTGATCGAGATCCAGGGCCTCACCAAGGAGTACGACGGTCGGCGCGTCGTCGACGACCTGTCCTTCGAGGTCCGGCCCGGCCTGGTGACGGGCTTCCTCGGCCCGAACGGCGCCGGTAAGAGCACCACCATGCGCCTGATCCTCGGACTGGACCGCCCCACCGCCGGAAGCGCCCTGGTCGGCGGCCGCCGGTACGCCGAACTCGCCCAGCCGCTGCGGCAGGTGGGCGCCCTGCTGGACGCCCACGCCCTGCACGGCGGCCGCACCGCCGCCGGCCACCTGCGCTGGCTCGCGGCGAGCAACGGCCTGGCGCCGCGCCGGGTGGACGCGGTGCTCGCCCAGGTCGGCCTGACGGACGCCGCCGGACGGCGGATCCGCGGCTTCTCCCTCGGCATGCGCCAGCGGCTCGGGGTGGCCGCCGCGCTGCTCGGCGACCCGCCGGTGCTGCTCCTGGACGAACCGGTCAACGGTCTCGACCCGGAGGGCATCCGCTGGATCCGCACCCTGTTGCGCGAACTGGCCGCCGAGGGCAGGTCGGTGCTGGTGTCGTCCCACCTGATGACCGAAATGGCGCTCACCGCCGACCACTTGGTGGTCATCGGTCGTGGTCGGCTGCTCGCGGACGCCGCCACCGCCGAGTTCATCGACCAGCACGGCCGGACCAGGATCCGCGTCCGGGCCGTCAACTCGGCCAAGCTCGCCGCCCTGTTCGGCGGCGACCTGCTCCAGCAGTCGGACGCCGCCGGCAACCTCACCGCGACCGAGGTCGACGACGGTGCCTGGGAGGTGACCGGCGCCGAACCCGAGCAGATCGCCGCGCTCGCCGCCGCGCACGGCGTGGTCCTGTACGAGATCGCGGTCCAACAGGACTCGCTGGAGGAGGCGTTCATGCGGATGACCGCCGACAGCGTCGAGTACCGCGCCGAGGCCACCGCATGAGCCCCGGCTCAACCCTCCGGCACCACCTGTGCGCCTTCAACGCCGAACGGATCAAGCTCACCACGCTCCACTCGCTCTGGATCACCCCGCTGCTCGCCTTCGCGCTCACCGTGGGCACCACCACGGCGATCGGCGCGGCCCTCGGCGGCTCGGAGCACAACCTCACCGACGACCCCGGTGCGGGCGTCTTCTACGGGCTCAACTTCGGCCAGGCCGCGCTGGTCTGCTTCGCGGTCCTGCTGATCGGCCAGGAGTTCAACACCCGCATGATCGACGTCTCGCTCACCGCCGTCCCCCGGCGAGGACTGCTGTACGGCGCCAAGCTGACGCTCAGCGCGCTGGTCGGCCTCGGCGTCGGCGCGGCGGGCACGGCGGGCGCCTTCGCCGGGTACGCGGCCACCGTCCCCGGCGGCTGGGACGGCCCCGCCTTCGTCCGCAGCGCCACCGCCGGCGTGCTCTACCCGGTGCTGCTGGTGGTGTTCTGCCTCGGGGCGACCGCGCTGCTCGGCAACCTCACCGCCGCCATGGGACTGCTGGTACCGGTCGTCTTCCTGCTCTCGCCACTGCTGGGCGGCGTGGCCGGGGTGCGGCAGGTGGCCCAGTTCCTGCCCGACCGGGCCGGCCAGTACGCACTGCACTACGCCGACGACCCGCAGGTCTCGTACGGGCACTGGACCGGACTGCTGATCATGGCCCTGTGGGCCGGCGCCGCGGCCTGCGGCGGCCTGCTCGCCCTGCGGCGCGCCAAGTGACCACGAACGAAGGGAAGACGACAATGAGCGCGGCCCACGCCCTGCGCGCCGAACGGATCAAGTTCACCACCCTGCCCTCCCAGTGGGCGGCCCCGCTGGTCGCCCTGGTCCTGACCGTCGGGGTCACCGCGGCCGTCAGCGCCGCCTCCGACCCCAAGACCGTGGCCCCCGGAACGGATCCGGCCAACGGGATCTACTACGGGCTGCTCTTCGGGCACGTGGCGGTGGCCTGCCTCGGGATCCTGCTGATCGGGCAGGAGTTCAACACCCGCATGATCAGCACCTCGTTCATCGCCGTCCCCCGGCGCGCCCGACTGTACGGCGCCAAGCTCACGCTCGGCGCCGGGCTGGGCCTGCTGCTCGGGCTGGCGTCGACGGCGGGCTCGTTCCTGGCCGTCGACGCCACCGTCGGACTGGACTGGTCAACCCCCGGTCTGGCCCGCAGCTTCGTGGCCGGCGTGCTCTACCACCCGCTGCTGGTACTGCTCTGCCTCGGACTGACCACGATGCTGGGCAACTTCAGCGCCGCGCTCGGCCTGCTCGGCCCGATGGTGTTCCTCGGCACCACCTGGCTGGCGGCCATCCCCGGCGTCCGCGAGGTCGGCCAGTTCCTGCCCGACCGGGCCGGCCTGTACGCGATGCACACCCGGACCGAGGCCGGCGTCCACTACGGTCACTGGACCGGACTGCTGATCATGGCCCTCTGGACGGCCGCGGCCGCCTACGGCGGGCTGCGGGCGATCCGGCGGCACCAGGCGTCCGGCGAGTAGCACCCGACGGCGGGCGGCGGGCCGGCAGCCGCTGACAACAAACAGATGACAGCAAACAAGTAACAGCTAACAGATAACAGATTTCGAAATCTGTTATCTGTTAGCTGTCATCTCTCGCCCGTCACCCGTCGCCCGTCGCCCGTCGCCCGTCGCCCGTCACCCGAGCCAGCCGGGGCGGACCAGGCCGGATTCGTAGGCGAGGACGACCAGTTGGGCGCGGTCGCGGGCGCCGAGCTTGACCATGGCGCGGCTGACATGCGTCTTGGCGGTCAGCGGGCTGACCGCCAGGCGGCGGGCGATGTCCTCGTTGGAGAGCCCGAGCCCGACCAGGGCAAGCACCTCGCGTTCGCGTTCGGTCAGCATCTCGAGGTCGACCGCCCGCGGCTCCTTCGAGCGGGCGGCGAACTCTCCGATCAGGCGCCGGGTGACGCCCGGCGAGAGCAGCGCGTCGCCTGCGGCAGCAACCCGGACCGCCCGGAGCAGTTCGGCCGGCTCGGCGTCCTTGACGAGGAACCCCGCCGCGCCGGACCGCAGCGCCTCGAAGACGTACTCGTCGAGCTCGAAGGTGGTCAGCACGACCACCCGCACACCGCCGAGCTCCGGGTCGGCCCCGATCCGCCGGGTGGCCTCCAGGCCGTCGAGGCGGGGCATCCGGATGTCCATCAGCACCACGTCGGGACGCAGCTCGACGGCGAGGCACAGGGCCTGCTCGCCGTCGGCGGCCTCGCCGACCACCTCGACGTCGGGCTGGGCGTCGAGCAACGCCCGGAACCCGGCCCTGACCAGCATCTGGTCGTCCACCAGCAGCACCCTGATCACCGGTCACCCCTCGTCAAGCGGGCCCGGACTCGGAAGCCCGCGTCGCACGGGCCCGCCTCCAGGGTGCCCCCGAAGGCGGCGACCCGCTCCCGCATCCCGATCAGTCCGGCTCCCGAGCCGCCCGCGTCGCCGCCGCCCACCGGGCCCGGGTCGTCGATCTGCACGGTGAGGCCGTCGGCCGTCCGGGAGAGCAGCACGGTGGCCGTCCGGGCCGCGGAGTGGCGGATCACATTGGTCAGGGCTTCCTGGACGATCCGGAAGGCGGCCCGCTGGACGGCGGCCGACTCCTCCCCGGGGACGCCCTCGGAACGGACGCTGACGGTCAGGCCTGCCCGGCCGGCCTGGTCGACCAGTTCGTCCAACCGGTCCAGGCCAGGGGCGGGGGTGCGCGGCGCGGTGGCCCCCGGTCCGCGCAGCGTGCCGAGGACCTGCCGGACCTCGCCCAGGGACTCCTTGCTGGCGGCCTTGATCGTCGCCAGGGCGCTTCTGGCCTGTTCCGGGCGGGTGTCGATGAGTTCGAGCGCCACCCCGGCCTGGACGTGGATCAACGAGATGCTGTGCGCCAGGATGTCGTGCAGCTCGCGGGCCATCCGCAGGCGCTCCTCGTCGACGCGGCGCCGCTGTGCCTCCTCCGCGGCGGCTCTGGCGGCGGCGAACTGCTCGCGGCGGACCCGGGCCAGTTCCGCACCGGTCGCGATGAGCAGCAGCACCGCCATGACACCCGACTCCTGCCAGGCGTTGGCCTGCCAGCTCTCGGCCCGCAGCCAGTCGTGCGGAATCGCGTAGCTCATCAGCAGCTGACCGACGTAGAAGGCGCCGCCGCACGCCCAGGCCACCCGCCGTTGCCCGCACTGGACCGCGACGAAGAACGCCACACCGAGGCTGACGAGGACCGGGCCGTACGGGTACCCGGCGAACAGGTAGCCGATGGTGACCGCCGTGGTGCCGACCATGACCGCCGCCGGGTGGCGGCGGCGCAGCAGCAGCGCGGCGGGGCCGAGCAGGAGCAGCACGTAGCCGAGGGCGTCGAGCTGGACGCGGTCGGGCTGCCGGTGTCCTGCGCCGACCGTGCCCGCCACCTGGAAGCAGGCGACGGCCACCGACGAGAGCACGGGCAGGCCCGCCCGGCCGGATCGGTTCCACGGCGGCTTCCACGACGGGCGTAACTCGTTCATGCCGGAAGGCTAGTGCGGCGCGCCGCACCCGGGCATCAGCTCGCGGGTGCGGGTGCGGCTACTCCCGCCGTAGTACGCGACCGGCCCGTGGAGGGGGGCGCCGCCGTCCCGACGCCACAGCGTCCGGCTCACCACGACGAACCAGAGGAAGCCGACGTAACGTCCGACCGGGATCAGCAGCGCGGCCGGCTCGGCGACCAGGAGAGCACCGTCGTTGTTCTGCGCCAACAACTGCTCTGTGTCGGGCACTTCGACCTTCTCCCAGCGTCGTACCGCCGGGACGCGACGCTACGTCGGCAGGAGTATCCCGACGGCCGCCGCTCGGGCGACGACGGCGTGCGGGCACGGCGACGAGGATTCCTGGGGTCGGCACGGGCGGCACCACGGCGTCCGCCGACCGACTCACCGGCAACCGAGGATCCACGGAGCCACACTGATGACCACACCACTGCCCACCTATCCCGATCTCGCGGGTAAGGCCGCCCTCGTCACCGGAGGTTCCCGGGGCATCGGAGCCGAGACGGCAAAGGCCCTGGCCGCCAACGGTGTCAAGGCGGCCGTCGTCGGCCGCGACCGCAGTGCCGTCGACCGGACGGTCGGCGAGATCCGCGCGGCAGGCGGAACGGCGGTCGCGATGACGGCCGACTGCACCGATCCCGCCGACCTCGTACGGCTGCGCGCACAGGCCGAGCAGTCCGTCGGTCCGATCGACGTGCTCTGCGCGTTCGTCGGCGGAGGCGGCGACCCGGTGCCGATCGAGCAGATGAGCCTGGCGCACTGGCACTCGGTGGTCGACCTGAACCTGACCGCCACCTTCCTGGCCGTGCAGACCTTCCTGCCCGGCATGATCGAGCGCGGCGGCGGTTCGATCATCACCATGGCGTCCACCGCCGGGCGGCTTCCCGGCGGTGCCGCCGCCTCCTACGCGGCGGCCAAGGCAGGCGTGCTGATGCTCACCCGCCAGGTCGCACAGGA
The DNA here is from genome assembly GCF_040304045.1 of Kitasatospora sp. NPDC094016. Classification (NCBI taxonomy): domain Bacteria; kingdom Bacillati; phylum Actinomycetota; class Actinomycetes; order Kitasatosporales; family Streptomycetaceae; genus Kitasatospora; species Kitasatospora sp. NPDC094016. The sequence continues at coordinate 133,032 of NZ_JBEOUK010000001.1, read as the reverse complement.
GGTGGGACGGTACGGAGTGCGGGTCAACTGCCTCGCCCCTTCCCTGATCATGACGGAGAGCCAACAGGAGCGCATACCCGCCGAAAAGCTCCCGCTGATCGTCAGGCAGTTCCCGCTGGGCCGCGCAGGAGTGCCCACCGATGTCGCTCACGCCGCGCTCTTCCTCGCGTCCGAGTCGTCGTCCTGGCTGACCGGCCTGACGATCGACGTGGCCGGCGGGCGCATCATGCTCTGACGCCGGTGGCCGGCCGCAGCCACCGGCCGGCAACCACGGCGCTCGCCACGAGAGCCTGACGCAGGCCCCCTCCCCCGCCGTCTCCCTAAGGACCCCGTATGACCACCCCTGCCGCGCCCTCCGCGGCAACGCCCCGTCCGGGCACCCGGCAGCCCAAGAACTTCCGCCTCTCACCGACTGCCCGCAAGGGCGCGGTGGTCGTGCACGTCATCAGCTCGGTCAGCTGGCTGGGCCTGATGCTCTGCCTGCTCACACTCGGCGCGGCAGGGCTGCTGACGGACAGCGCGGAGACCCTGCGCAGCGCCTACCGGATGATGCCGCTCCTCGGCGACGCGCTGGTCATCCCGCTGAGCCTGCTCTCCCTGCTGACCGGTCTGCTCCTCTCACTCGGAACCCCCTGGCGCCTGTTCAGGTACCGCTGGGTTGCCGTCAAGTTCTGGCTCACCCTGGCCGCCACCGCCGCCTCGATCTTCGAACTCACCGCCCGGCTGCACGAAGCGGCCCACCTGGTGGACCAGCACCCCACCGGCACCATCGCGGACATGCACCTCGGATTCACCCGCTACAACCTGGTGATCATCCCGATCGTCGCGCTGTCGGTGTACGTCGCCAACGTCGTGCTCTCCGTCGTCAAACCGTCGGGACGCCGCCATGCCCGGTCGCGGCCCGCCGGCGGGTGAGCCGAGGCATGACCGAGCTCGCTGGATGCCGCGGTCCACCGAAGGTACAAGCAGGCAGCCGGCTGACGGCGGGCAGCGAACAACAAACAGCGAACAGCTGGCAGATTTCGAAATCTGCCGGCTGTTCGCTGTCATCCGTTTGCCGCCAAACGCCAGACGCCAGACGCCAGCCGTCGGCTCCCGGACGTCAGACGTCAGACCTCAGACCTCAGACCTCAGACCTCGGCAGTCCCCCGCGGGCGCGGGGCTGACAATCCTTCCCCCAGCGCCGCCGCGGGGCGTCGGCCCTTCCGTGCTGACGAACGCCGAGGTCAGCCGCTGACGGATGACCACCTGCCAGCGATCACGATCGCGAGCAGCCCGAGCACCCCACCTTCGCCCCATGTCACTCCCGTGACCAGCGACTTCAGGTTGGAAACCGCTCACTCAGGGATCGTTGCGGGTAGCAGAGACCCGCTGGGTCAGGAGGATGGTGGCGGCCAGGGCGGCGACCACGGCGGCGAAGACGGTGGCGGCGGTACGCAGTCCGACGGCGTCGATGAGCGCGCCGACGCCCACGGCGGGCAGGGCCAGCATGGTGTAGAGGACGGCGAAGAAGGCCGAGACGGTACGGCTACGGGTCTCGGGTGGGGTCCGCGTGCCGATGAGCGTGATCCCGTGGCCGACGGCGACGCCGGTTGCCAGGCCGACCATCAGCGCTGCGCCGAGCAGGGGCAGGAGTGAGGCGGTGGCCACGGCCGCGGCGATCAGCGCGGCCGCAACGACCAGCCCCGTGCACGCCATGGGGAGGGCGGCGCGATCCAGTCGTCCCGCCAGGAGTTGGCCCGTGCCCGTACAGGCGAAGGCGAGGGAGACGGTTGCCGCCGTGGCCAGGAGGCTGTGGATGTGCGCGACTTCGGCCAGGAACAATCCGGTCACTGCGGTGAGCACGCCCAGTACGGCGAATCCCGCGCCAGCGGCGAGTGCGGCGCGCCAGAACTCCGTGCGGATAACGGTGGACACCCGGGGCGCGCGGAACGCCGGGCCGGTTCCCCGCTCCCTCGGCGTCACGGTCTCGGGGACCACCACGAGCGCGGCCAGGGCTGCCAGCAGCAGGGTCGCGGTTACCGCCCACGCCGCCCGCAGCGGCCAGCGAGTGGTGTCGGCCAGCAGGGCGGCAAGCAGCGGGCCACAGGCCAGACCGCCCATGTTCGCGATCAGCGCCAGCCGCCCGGCACGGAGCCGGCTGCCAGTGGACGCCAGTTCCGTCAGGTGGGCGGTGGCGGTTCCGGTGATGAGCGCGGCGGCCAGCCCGGACAGCACCCGGCCGATCAGCAGGGCCGTCAGGTTCTCGGCGAGCAGGAACACGGCGGTGGCGGCCAGGGCGGTGAGCAGGGCGGTGGCGGCAACCGGGCGGCGACCGTGCCGGTCGGAGAGCCCCCCGAGCGTCAGCAGCCCCACGACCACGGCCAGAGCGTAGACCGCGAAGGCCACGGTCACGGCCAGCGGTGAGAAGCCGAAGGCACGCTCGTACAGCGGGTAGAGGGGCGTGGGCACCGTCGTCCCGGCTGTGACGGACCAGAAGGCCCCTGCGACGGCCCAGGTGCCGATCCGCCGTCTGCCGGTGAGGACGCCCTCCTTTGGACCAGCGGCGGTCCTGGCCAGGGCGGGCGGAGTCGGTGACGAGGGTAGCGGGTCCGTGCGGGCTTTCACGGGCTGGACTCCTTTCAGGTGGGCTTTCCCCAGGGAGGTCAGAGGGACTGGCCGAGTGCGACACGGCGTTGCCAGTACCGCCATCCGGCATCGATCTGGCTGTCGGGCCAGGCCACCGCGTCCTTCTCCAGGCATTCCTGGTGGCTGGTTCGGTGGCGGACTTCGCCTGCGGCCAGGGCGGTGAGCTGGGTGCGGCAGGCGCGTTCGAGCAGGATCGCGTACATGACCGCGTGGGCGGTGTCGCGGCCGACCGTCGCCAGGCCGTGTCCGGGCATCAGGCAGGCGCGGGCGTCACCGAGGTCCGTCGCGAGGGCACGCCCCAGTTCAGGGGTGCGGACGAGGTTGTCGGTGGCAGTGAACCGGGGCAGGCCGTGTTCTGCGAAGGCGACGGCGTCGTGGCTGAGCGCGTGCAGTGGCTCGCCGAGCGCGCTGAAGGCGTTGACCGTCAGGGAGTGGGTGTGGACGCTGACGTGCACATCGGGCCGGGCCCGCATGATCCCGGTGTGGATGTGGTGTTCGAGGTGGACCCGTCCGCTCCCCTCCAACAGCTCACCGGTCCACGAGACGAGCAGGACGCGGTCGGACGTGATCTCTTCCAGGCCCCAGCCGGCCGACTTCATCCACACGCCGCGCCCATCCGGATCGCGGACCGCCAGGTGTCCCCACACCATGTCACCCTGCCCGGCCGCGGCCAGGACCCGGCTGCCCAACGCGACCAGCGCGACCGGGTCGTCGCCCCTGTCATCCGTCATGGATCGTGCTCCTTGATGTCATATCCAGGCCCGTCATCGGGCCACCGCGTAACGGGACCGCCGCGTCGGCAGCCATCGCCGGCCGCGCACCCGGGCCTCGGGGCCACCTCCTGCGGCTCTGCTCCCGACCCTAGGACCGACCAAGGATTGCGACCAGTGAAAAAAGCGCAAGTGGTATTTTCACCTGGTGAAAGTGACATCCCTCGACCTCAACCTCCTCATCGTCCTCGACGCCGTACTGGAGGAGGGCAGCGTCACCGCGGCAGCCCACCGACTGAATCTGTCGGTGCCCGCCGCCAGCCGGGCCCTGGGACGGCTGCGAACCGCCTTCGCCGATCCCCTGCTGGTGCGCTCCAGCCGCGGCATGAAGCCGACAGCCCACGCGCTGGCGCTGCGTCCGCGGGTCCGTGCCCTGGTCGAGGACGCGCAGAACCTGCTGGGGCCCGCAGAGGAAGACACCGTGGCCACACTGCGCCGCGCCTTCGCCGTCCTGGCTCCAGAGGACCTGATCGGGTGCTTCGGCTCGGACCTGCTGACCCGTATGCGGGCCGAAGCCCCCGGCGTCCAACTGCGCCTTCTCAGCGAGGGACGGGCGGCTGACGAGGGCGCGACAGTACGAGAGGGCGCCGCCGACATCGCGATCAGCGTCAACACCCCCAAGGAAGCCGACCTCCGCTCCGAGGGACTGGTCCGCGAGCCGCTACTCGGCGTGGTCCGCGCCGGTCACCCGCTGAGCCACGGCCACGTCACGGCAGCCCGCTTCGCGGCATGGGAGCACATCGTGGTCTCCCGCCACGGCCGACTGCACACCGCGACCGACAGACTGCTGGAGGCCGAAGGAGTGCGGCGCACCGTGGCAGCCTCCGTGCCCGACTTCACGACGGCGCTGCGCCTGATCGCCACCAGCGACCTCGTCGGGATCGCGCCGGCCGCCCTGGCGCGCAACCTGGCGGACCAACTCCAACTAGCCCTCTTTCCCGTGCCGTTGGACCTGAAGCCGCTACGCATCAGTCTCCTGTGGCACCCCCGCCGGGAGAACGACCCGTCCCACCAGTGGCTGCTCACCCGCATCCGCGAAGCAGCCGGCCGACCCGCTGGACGCCATGGGGCCGGATCGTCGACTCCGAGGCGTGTCCCTGCGCAGGAAGGTGCTCACCCGGTACAACGCGGCACATGCCCGTGAACCCGGGATCCACCTTTCATACAGAGCTACGCCCCGCCTCAAAGCCCTCCCGGCCCAACAGCAGCACCAATTCGCCGATGTCGTACCCATCCTGGAAAACCAGGTAGGTCTTCTCCGGCGGATAGCCCCGTCCGATACGACGTCAACACATGCAGAGCATCTGTGATCTGCGCTCCCGAGACGCGTTCGTCATCTCATCGGCAACGCCGTCTGGCCACTGGACTCCCGTCACGAGCAACGGCACCTCCTCGCACAAGGCGAGCATCGGAAGACCGGCCGGAGACACGCGACCGCCCGGGACGCGCACACCTGACCTGCCACGTTGCCGTGTTGGGGGCCTGGTGATGCGTCACGGGCGTCGTAGACGCGGGGTGGGGCAGTAGCGCGTGCCGCCTTCGAGTGCAACAGTCGGCCCGGGGGCGATCTCGGTGAAGCCCGCATCCCGGACCAGCGGCAGACCGCTGGCGACCAGCCCCTCCCACGCCTCCGCCGTGGCCGTCCGCACCGCGAGCGGGAATCCGGCCTCGGCCCACTCCTTGCGCTGCGCCTCGTCCAGCCGCCACCAGGCCAGCTGGGCGGCGTGGCCGGTCTGGGCCATCGTCTTGCCCGCGCTCATCTCCAGCTCCGGGTTGAGCCACAGCACCGGCAACCCGGGCTCAGGAGCTCCGACCTCGGCGGTCTCCTCCAAGTCCGTCCCGGAGACCTGGAGCTTGGCGAGGTCCTTGGGCCAGCCGTCCAGTGGAACCGGCGGAAACACCCGCACCTCGGCTTCCCGTCCACTCACCGTGATCCCCGGCAGCTCGCTCGCCCGGCGCCACTCCCCGCCCCGGGCCCGCCGGACCACCTTGCGGATCCGGGCGTCCTCCCAGGCCTCGACCCGCTCCGCCCACTCGCCGTCCGCGTCGGTCACCCGCGCGTCGGACAGCAGGGTGAGCACCGCCCGGGCCGAGGTCTCCAGCGCGTCGGTCCGCCCGGGCGGCGTGGCCTTCTCCAGCCGGACGAGCAGCGGCAGCACGTACTGCGGCCGCGCGTCACGGTCCGCCGGGGCCGGGGCGTCGTCGGCAGCGGAAACGGGGGCCGGCGCGGAATCGGAAACGGGAGCAGGAGCAGGGGTGTCGAACGGAGAAGTCACCCGTCCAGCATGCCAGCCCCGCCACCCCGGTGATCACGCGGTACCGGGAGCCCGCAGACCCCACCCCTGCCAACCCCTGCCCTCGCACACCACGCCCCTGCGCACCACCGCTCAGCGCAGCCGCTGCCGCAGCTCGTCGACGGCCGACCGGATGCTCGCGCTGTAGGCGTCCTCGGGGAGCGCATCCAGGCTGCGCACGGCGCGTTCCAGCTGCTCGCGCGCGAGGTCGGGCTCGCCGAGCTTGAGGTGGTCCGAGGCCAGGTTGAGGTGCAGCGAGGGGTAGAACGCGCGCACCTGGAGGGCGGACTCGTAAGTCTGGGCGCGCTCGGCGGTCAGCGAGTCGGCGGCGGCCAGCGCCCGCCGGTCCCACTCCAGCTCGTCCTGCGGATCGTCCTGCAGATCGGCCAGGTAGTGGGCGAGGACGCAGCGGTGGAAGACGTCGCCCCGCTCGCCGAGCGCTGCCCAGAGCGCCTCGAAGCTGGCCCGCGCCTCGGCCGTCCGCCCGCGCTGGGCGGCCTGCACACCGTCCAGTCCGAGCGCGATCCGGGTGAGCACCTGATCGTCCCGGCCTGCCGGACCCGCACGCACATCAGACGTATCGGACATGCCCGCAGCCTAGTCGCCCACCCGTCGCGGCGCCCGAAAAGCTTTTCGAACCGATCCGGAGCAGCTCGAACCAACCCGGGCCGACCCCGGACCGGACCAGCCCGGCGGCCGGTCAGCGCCGGTAGCCGCGCTGCGGGTCCCGCGCCTCCGCGTCCTCGTACGTCAGGAACCAGCCCTCCGGGTGCGTGGCCGCCAGCAGCACCTCGGTGCGCTGCTCGGCGCCCAGTTCCGGGTCGCCGTCGTCCGGCCCGTAGACGCCGAACAGTTCGTCGTGACAGCCGTCCCAGTCGTAGTCGTACAGGTCGGCCGGCAGGTCGCCCATCATGTCGGCCACCGACTCGGGCTGCGCGCCGAGCAGGGCCCGGGCGTCCACCAGGGCCATCCGCAGCCCGATGTCCTCGGCCAGACATCGCGGCAGCGGCCATTCGCCGAGCGCGAGGTCGTCGGCCAGGTCGTCGAAGGCCCGGGCCATGGCGCGGCGCCAGTTGCGGTGCAGCCGCCAGGTGCGCTGGGGCAGGCGGGCGTAGACCGCCCAGTCGGCGTCCTCGCCGTCGACCACCGGGTCGTCACCGTGCTCGTCGAAGTCGTCGTAGGCGGCGTCGGCCAGGCCGATCAGCTGGGCGTGCAGGAGGCAGGCGGTGCGCGGGGTGAGGGTCCAGTCCGCGCCGGCGCCGCCGTCCTCGTCCTCGTCGCCCTCCAGCGGGAACAGCTCGGCGAAGTCCGGCGCGAAGTCCTCGGTGACGCTGATCTCCAGCGTGCCGCCGATCGCCTCGACCCCGGGGATCGCGGCCACCAGCCGGTCCGGGTGCAGCAGTGCGCCGAGCGCCGCGTTGGCGTCCTCGGAGACCTCGCGCAGCAGCTCGCGGCGCTGGCCGGCCGGGTCGACGCCCTCGAACACCAGCTCCTCGACAGCCCTGATCGCGGCAGCGCGCAGCGCCGGCCAGTCGGTGATCCGCAGGCCCAGCACCACCGTCGCCTCGATCTCCTGCGCGCCGGAGTCCTCCGCCGCGCCCGGCCCCTGTGGATGATCGCTTCGCTCGCCCATGGGGCTACGGTACGGCCTTTCGGCCGCCCGATCACCGGTCTGAACCAGCTTCTGGACCCCTTCTCGGCCATCACCCGGCCCCGCCTCGATCACTCGGACGTACGACAAGGCAGGATGGACCCATGGCTGACATCAACGAGTACGGCGGCGGGCAGGGCCCGAACGCCGACGTCCTGGTCGTGACCACCAACGACATCCCCGGCTTCCGGGTCGATCATGTGATCGGCGAGGTCTTCGGGCTGACCGTGCGCAGCCGCCACCTCGGCAGCCAGATCGGTGCCGGACTGAAGTCGCTGATCGGCGGCGAGCTGCGGGGCCTGACGAAGACCCTGGTCGAGAGCCGCAACGAGGCGATGCAGCGGCTGATCGAGCAGACCAAGGCGCGCGGCGGGAACGCGGTGCTGATGATGCGCTTCGACGTGACGGAGGCGGCGGACGTCGGCACCGAGGTCTGCGCCTACGGCACGGCCGCGGTGATCTCCCCGGTCGTCTGACCCGTCGCCCGCGCTGACCCGTCGCCCGCGCGGGGCGCCGCGCGGCGGGACGGCAAGCACCCGCAGAGGCGGGAACACCCGCCACACCCCCGATGTTTCACCGGCGTGACTGTTTACGGTGCAACCAATGGCGGGCAGCGGCACGTGGGCGTCCAGATGGTGGACGTCCTGGTGGTGGGCGCCGGACAGGCGGGACTGTCCGCCGCCTACCACCTCGGCCGCCGCGGCTTCGCCCCCTACCGGGCGGACGCCGACGGCGGCTTCGTCGTGCTCGACGCCAACCCCGCGCCGGGCGGCGCCTGGGCGCACCGCTCACCGTCCCTGCGGATGGCCACCGTGCACGGTTTCCACGACCTCCCGGACGCCGAACTCCCCGCGCCCGACCCCGAGGCCCCGGCGCGCGAGGTCGTGCCGGGGTACTTCGCGGCGTACGAGGCCCGGCACGCGCTCCCGGTCGTACGCCCCGTCGCCGTTCGCTCGGTGCGCGCCGAGTCGGACCGCCCGGACTCCCGGCTGCTGGTCGAGACCGACCACGGCACCTGGTCCACCCGCGCGCTGATCAACGCCACCGGCACCTGGACCCGCCCGTTCCTGCCCCACTACCCGGGCCACTTCGCCGGTCGCCAACTGCACTACGCCGACTACCGCGGCCCCGGGGAGTTCGCCGGCCGGCGCGTCCTGGTGGTGGGCGGGGGCGCTTCGGCGATCCAGGTGCTGTCCGAGGTCGCGGCGGTCGGCGAGACGGTCTGGGTCACCCGGACCCCGCCCGTCTACCACGAGGGGCCGTTCACCCCCGAGTACGGGCGCGCGGTGGTCGCCAAGGTCGAGGAACGGGTCCGGCAGGGCCTGCCGGTGCGCAGCGTGGTGAGCGTCACCGGGCTCGGCCCGTCCGTCGCCTACCGACGGGCCGAGGAGCTGGGCGCGCTGCACCGCCGCCCGATGTTCGACCGGCTCACCGAGCGCGGCGTCGCCTGGGGGGAGCAGGAGCTGGCGGTGGACGCGATCGTGTGGGCCACCGGCTTCCGCCCGGAGGTCGGACACCTGGCCCCGCTCGGGCTGCGCTCCCCCGGCGGCGGCATCGCGCTCACCGGCACCCGCGCCACCGCCGATCCGCGCGTCCACCTGGTCGGCTACGGCCCGTCCGCCAGCACCGTCGGTGCCAACCGGGCCGGTCGCGCGGCCGTCGGCGACCTCGTCCGCCTGCTCGGCGACCCGGCCAGGCTGCCCGCCCCGGCCGTGGTCTGAAGCAGTCGGGAGGGGCAAGGGTGGGGCGGCCGGCCGTTCAGCGGTCGTAGTCGACCGTCACCCGGTCGGTGACCGGGCGGGCCTGGCAGGTGAGGACGTAGCCGGCGGCCAGTTCCTTCTCCTCCAGCGCGAAGTTGCGGCGCATCTCGACCTCGCCCTCGGTGACCAGCGCGCGGCAGGTGCCGCAGACCCCGCCCTTGCAGGCGAACGGCAGGTCGGGGCGGGAGCGCTGGGCGCCGTCCAGGATCGAGCGGTCGCACGGCAGGGAGAGTGTGCTGCCGCGCCCGTCCAGGACGACGGTGACCTCGCTGTGCGGGCCGTCGGCCGCTCCCGCCGCGCCGTCCCGGTCCTCCGGTCGCTCGGACACCGGCTCGTCCTCGGCGTGGAACAGCTCCTGGTGCACGCGCTCGCCCGGCACGCCCAGCCCGGCGAGCAGTTCCTTCGCCCCGGCGACCATCCCGAACGGGCCGCACAGCCACCAGTGCCCGACGCTCCCGACATCCACCAGCGCCGCCAGCAGCGCCCGCACCCGCTCCGGGTCCAGCCGCCCGCTGAGCAGTTCGGCGTCACGGGTCTCCCGGGACAGGACGTGGACCAGTTGGAAGCGGCCGAGGTAGCGGTCCTTCAGGTCGGCCAGCTCGTCCGCGAACATCACGGTGTCGCTGCGCCGGTTGCCGTACAGCAGGGTGACGGTGGAGCTGCGGTCGGCGGCCAGGACGGACGCGGCGATCGACAGCATCGGGGTGATGCCGGAACCGGCCGCGAGCAGCACGTGCTCGGCCGGAACGCCGAGGTCGGGGGTGAACAGGCCCGACGGCGTCAGCACCTCCACCTCCTCGCCCGGCCCCGCGTCCCGCACCAGCCACCGGGAGAACAGCCCGCCGGGCACCTCCCGGACGGCGATCCGCAGCGGCCCGCCGGCGGGGGCGCAGATCGAGTACGAGCGGCGCTCGTCGACGCCGTCCACCACCTTGCGCAGCGTCAGGGTCTGCCCCGGCCGGAAGGCGAAGTCCGCCGCGAGCCCGTCCGGCACCGCGAAGGCGACCGCCACGGCGTCGTCGCAGAGCCGCTCGACCCGCTCGATCCGCAGCCGGTGGAAGGTCGGGCGACGGGCCGGGCGCAGCGTGGACACCGCGGCCTCAGCGGGGGTGTCGGCGTGCGCGGCAACGGAAGCATCGGCCTGGGGCGCGGTGGGCTGGGAGACGGCAGGCTGGGACGCGTCGGCCTGGGACGCGGCGGGCGAGGCGGCGGGCATTCAGATCTCCTTGACGCGTTCGAACGGCTCCCGGCAGGCGCGGCAGCGCCAGAGCGCCTTGCAGGCGGTGGAACCGAAGCGGGACAGCTCCTCCGTGTCCGCGCCGCCGCAGCGTGGGCAGGGCACGGGAGCGACTGCGGAAGCGAAAGCGGCAGCGGAGGTGCCCGCCGGAGCGACGGTGGAAGCGGCGGTGGGAGCAGCGGTGCGGGTGGGACCGAGCGCGAGCGCGACCGGGCCGGCCACGCCGGCGGCGGAGGTCGGACGCGGCGGGGCGATTCCCGCCTCGGCGAGTTTGCGGCGGCCCTCGGTGGTGATCAGATCGGTCGACCACGGCGGATCGAGCCGCAACCGGACCCGGACGTCCCGGTACCCGGCCGCGCGCAGCCGGCGATCCACGTCGGCGGCCATCTCGGCCACGGCGGGGCAGCCCGAGTAGGTCGGGGTCAGCCAGGCGGTCACCGCGCCGTCGTCCACCGCCACCTCGGCCAGCACGCCCAGGTCGGCCAGGGTCAGCATGGGCAGCTCCGGGTCCGGCACGGCCGCCGCGACCTCCCAGGCCGTCCCGCGCTCCGTCAGCGCCGCGCTCACCACGTCGCCCCCGGGTGCGCGCGGGCCAGCACCTGGAATTCGGCGAGCAGCGGACCGAGCGCCTCGGTGTGCACGCCGTCCCGGCCGGCCCGGCCGAGCACGGTGGCCAGCGGCTGCACGTCCGGTACGGTCAGCCCGGCCTCGGCGAGGACGGCGCCGAGCGAGCGCAGCACCGGTTCGCGCAGCGCCGCCGGATCGGCGCCCGTCCGCAGCTCCACCGGGTGGGCCGTGAACAGTTCCTCCAGCAGCGGCCAGAGCGCGTCCAGCCCGGCCTGCATCCGCGCCGAGGAGTACGGCGTGCCGTCGCCGAGCCGAAGCGTCCAGGCGGTGGCGTACTCGCGGTGGTACGCCAACTCCTTCACGCCCCGGGCGGCGACCGCCGCCAGCACCGGGTCCGGGTGCGCGCTCAGCGCCTCGTACAGGGCGCAGCGCGCGGTGGCGAACAGCAGCAGCCGGGCGATCGAGTGGGCGAAGTCGCCGTTCGGGACCTCGACCAGCCGGACGTTGCGGAACTCGTGGTCCTCCCGCCAGTACGCCAGGTCGTCCTCGGTGCGGCCGGAGCCGTCCGCCTGGCCGGCCCGGGTGAGCAGCAGCCGGGCCTGGCCGAGCAGGTCGAGGCCCAGGTTGGCGAGCGCGACCTCCTCCTCCAGCTCGGGCGCCCGGGTGCACCATTCGATCAGGCGCTGGGAGAGGATCAGGGCGTCGTCGCCGAGCATCAGGCAGTAGGCGGCGAGGTCCGCGCCGTCCATACCGGCGGGCACGGCGGTGTCGACGCCGAGCAGCGGGTCGGCGAAGCCCGTCCCGTACGCCCAGCGGCCCTCGCCCTCGGGGCCGGGCGTGGCTTCGGCGAGGCCGAGGTAGACGTGGTCGTCGGCGTCGACGTCGGCGCCGGCGCCGGCCTGCGTGCTGTGGTCCTGCATGGCGGGTCCCCCGTCAGATGTGCGGGACATCCTCGGGGATGTCGTAGAAGGTCGGGTGGCGGTAGACCTTGTCCCCGCTGGGCTCGAAGAACGGGTCGCGCTCGTCCGGGGTGGAGGCGGTGATCGCGTCCGAGCGGACCACCCAGAGGCTGACGCCCTCGTTGCGGCGGGTGTAGAGGTCGCGGGCGGCGAGCAGGGCCATCCGGTCGTCGGCCGCGTGCAGCGAACCGACGTGGACGTGGTTCAGCCCGCGTCGGGGGCGCACGAACACCTCGTACAGCGGCCAGCCGGCCTTGGACTCGGTCACTTTCCGTTCTCCTGTTCCGTGGACTCGCCCGTACGCCCGGGCTGCCCGGGTTCGGCTGACTGCTCGGATCCGGTGGGCTGCCCGGGTTCGGCGCACTGTTCGGCGCGGCGCTTGGCCGCGTAGGCGACGGCCGCCTCACGGACCCAGGCACCGTCCTCGTGCGCCGTCCGGCGGCGTTCGACCCGCTGGGCGTTGCACGGGCCCTGGCCGTGGATGACCCTGGTCAGCTCGGACCAGTCCGGCTCGCCGAAGTCCCAGCCGCCGCGTTCCTCGTTCCGGCGCAGCTCGGGATCCGGGAGCGTGACGCCGAGGTGCTCGGCCTGCGGGACGGTCATGTCGACGAAGCGCCGGCGCAACTCGTCGTTGGTGTGCCGCTTGATCCGCCAGGCCATCGAGCGGGCGGTGTTCGGCGAGTCGGCGTCCGGGGGCCCGAACATCATCAGAGACGGCCACCACCAGCGGTCCACCGCGTCCTGGACCATCCGGCGCTGCGCCTCGGTGCCGCGCATCAGTGTCATCAGCAGCTCGTAGCCCTGACGCTGGTGGAACGACTCCTCCTTGCAGATCCGCACCATCGCGCGGGCGTACGGACCGTAGCTGCAGCGGCACAGCGGGACCTGGTTGCAGATCGCGGCGCCGTCGACCAGCCAGCCGATCACGCCGACGTCGGCGAAGGTGAGGGTCGGGTAGTTGAAGATGGAGGAGTACTTCTGCCGGCCGGAGATCAGCTTCTCGGTCAGCTCGGCGCGGTCGACACCCAGGGTCTCGGCGGCGGCGTAGAGGTAGAGGCCGTGGCCGGCCTCGTCCTGGGCCTTGGCGAGCAGGATCGCCTTGCGGCGCAGCGAGGGGGCGCGGGTGAGCCAGTTGCCCTCGGGCTGCATGCCGATGATCTCGGAGTGCGCGTGCTGGGCGATCTGGCGGACCAACGTGGCCCGGTAGGCGTCGGGCATCCAGTCCCTGGGCTCGATCCGCTGCTCGGCGGCGACGACCGCCTCGAACCGGTCCTCCTGCGCCTGCGCGGGGACCGCCTCGGCCACCTCTGCTGTCACCACGATCACCTCTCGTGTCCCGCGCCGGCGCCCACGACGCCAACCGACTGACCGTTCGGTCGGTACCATTCTGCGCGGCGAGGTGGAGGGATGGCAAGGGACGCGGGTGAGGGGCGGGGTTTCGGGCAGTGAGCGCCGGGAGTGGGCGGCGGCGGACGGTCGACAAACAGATAACAGCTAACAGATTTCACTATCTGTTAGCTGTTATCTGTCAGCAGTTACTTGTCATCCGTCTTCTGTTCTCTGTCACCCTGTGCTCTTGCGCTCTGCTCTCTGCTCTCTACTCTCTGCTCGCCGACAGCCCCCGGCCGTCGGCGGCCCGCTCAACCCTCCGTGCGGTCGCGCAGCCTCGGCAGCGGTACGGCGAGGAGCGCGGCCAGCAGGGCGATCCGGGGTGCCAGCTGGTCGAGCCGGATGTGCTCGTGCCGGGCATGAGCGCCGGCACCGACCGCGCCGAAGCCGTCCAGCGTCGGCAGCCCGCGCGAGCCCGGCAGGTTGGTGTCCCCCGCGCCACCCGCCGGACCGCCGTCCAACTGCTGCCCGAGCACCGCGGCGAGTGAACGAACGTGCCGCAGCAGCGGGTTGCCGGTGCGCTCAGGCCACGCCGGACGGCTGGACAGCACCTCGGTCCGGACCCTGGCCCCCGGGCGCAGCGCGGTGAGCCGAGCCAGGTTGTCGAGCGTACGGCGCTGCGCCTCGACGGTGGAGAACCGCAGGCCGAGCTCGGCCTCGGCCCGGCCCGCGACCACGTTGGCCCGCGAACCGCCGCTGATCCGACCGGCGTTGAGCTCCGTCCCCGGCTGCCCCGCGAGGCCGCGGACGACGACGAGCTGATCGACGAGTTCGTCGACCGCCGACACCCCGTCGTGGGCGTCGTTGCCCGCGTGGGCCTCACGCCCGGTGACGGTGAGCCGGACCCGGGTGCTGCCGCGCCGGGCTGTCTTCAACCGGCCGTCGGGGTGCGGAGGTTCGAGCCCTATGACTGCGGCCGCGCCGCGCAACTGGCGCTCGACCAGGCGCCGTCCGTCCGGACTGCCGACCTCCTCGTCGGAGACGACGACCAGTCGGACGGCGCGGTGCGGCCGCTGCCCGAGGTCGGCGAGCAGGGCGAACGCGCCTTCCAGGATGGCGAGTCCGCCCTTCATGTCGACGACGCCGGGGCCGCTGAGCAGACCGTCCTGCTCGGTGACCGGCCAGTCGGCGAGGGTGCCGACCGGCCAGACGGTGTCGTGGTGGCCGACGATCAACAGGTGCGGCAGGGTCTCGTCCTGCCCCTCCCACTCCAGGACCAGGTGGTCGCCGGCCGGCCCGGGCTCGCGCCGCGCGGTGGCACCGGTGGCTCTGAACCCGGCGCTCAACTCCTCGGCGAGAGCGTCGAGTCGGGGCATGTCTCCGCTGGGCGACTCGATCCGGGCCAGGTCTGTGCACCGGCGCCGGACGGCCCCGGCCAGCGTACGGGCGCGGGTACTGAGGGCCTGCGGCAGACCGGGGAGCGCGGCGGTCGCGGCAGCGGCGGCCGAGGCCGTGACAGTGACCGTGGCCGTGGCATGAGCGGTAGTGGTAGCGGTAGCGGTAGCGGTGAGGGCCGCGCCGTCAGCAGCAGCCGGGAGGGCGACGGGGGCGCGGTCCGAGGCAGGGGCGGGCGCGGGGGCGGAGTCACCGTCGGGGGCGGCGGCACTCGGCGCGGCGGGCGACCCGACGATCTGGGGACTCAACGTTCGCCTCCGCGGCCGCTGCCGGTATTCAGCGGCCGGACCGGCCGACCACCCCAACCCGGCTGCCAGGCCCGGCCGGACCGTGCCGATCGACCGGGATGGTGCCCGGCCCTTCGGAACGGACCGTCTGGCCCAAGTGCGGTGGAACGGCTGGGCGGCGTGCTTGGCATTGCGTCCTCCTCGCTCGATCCGGTGGCCCCGGTCCGCCCGGGGCCCCGTGGACGGCGGCTTCCTGACGGCGGGCGCAACGGGCCGGACCGCCGCAGGGAAGCCGAGATGTGAGCCTAGAAGAACCGTTCGGCTTCCTGCGAGGTGGCCCTGCTCCCAGCGTGCCGGGACCGGGCCCTCAGCCTCGGACACCCGTCGGAGAACAGCGGCGGGCGCGCGGCGCGCGGGCCTGGATCGGCGCGCGGGCGCGGTCGCCGGATCGCGCCCATCTCCACCATGGACCCGCCGCCCGGGTTCGGCAGCGCAAACCGCCAAGGCGCGGGATTTCCACGCCGGATGGGTGACAACGGCTCAGCGCGCGGTACGAACCGGGAGCACGCCACCGGCTCAGGGGGAGCCCGGTCCGACGCCCCGGGAACACTCGCGTGAACACCGGACGACACGACGCCCCACCCACCACCGTGCGCACCACCGAGCGTCGGGCATCGGCAGGACCAGCGACCACGCGAGCCACGACGGCACGCCCCGCACCGCCCCGCAGCGTCCCACAACGCCCGGCGCCGGCTCAGGCGCCGTCTCCGACCAGCCCGGCATCGCGCGCGAGCAACGCGGCCTGGACCCGGTTGCCGACGCCCAGCCCGGTCAGGATCCGGCTGACGTGCGCCTTCACAGTGCTCTCGCGCATCCCGAGGACGCCCGCGATCTCCGCGTTGGAGAGCCCGTCGGCGAGTTCGCGCAGCACGTCGGTCTCGCGCGGGGTCAGCCCGGCGACCCGGTTGCGGGCGGCGACCGACCGGGGCGCACCGGTGCGGTGGTAGCGGTCGATCAGTCGCCTCGCAGCCGCCGGGTGCAGCATCCCCTGGCCGCCGGCGACGACGTGGACGGCCCGGGCGATCTCGGCGGGCGGGGTGTCCTTGAGCAGGAAGCCGTCGGCCCCGGCGGCGAGCGCCTGGTACACGTACTCGTCGAGGTCGAAGGTGGTGAGCGCGATCACCCGCGGGGCCTCGGGCAGTTCGCGCAGGCGCCTGGTGGCGGCGATGCCGTCGAGCCGGGGCATCCGGATGTCCATGAGCGCCACGTCGATCCGCCGGCTGCGGGCCAGTTCGACGGCCTGCAGCCCGTCGATGGCCTCAGCGACCACGGTGAGGGCCGGGTCCTGGGCCAGCAGGTCGACGAGGCCGAGCCGCACCAGCGCGTCGTCGTCGACCACCATCGTGCGGATCATGAGGCGTCCTTCGGCTGCGGGGTCGGGGAGGGGGCGAGGGTCGGGGAAGGCCCGGATCCGAGGCCGTGTCCCGGTCCTGGACCCGGTCCTGGCACGGACCCTGACACGGTCTGCGGCGGGCGCTCCGGTGCGGGCAGGCGGGCTGCGAGCCGGAAGCCGCCACCGCCGTCCGGTCCCGCGTCGAGGTGGCCGCCGAGCGCGTCGACCCGTTCGGTGAGCCCCACCAGACCGTACCCGCCGCCGGTGCCCGGCCCGTTCGGCGACGCCTCCCCTGGGCCGTTGCGGACCTCGACGGTGGTGGCCGGGGCGCCGTAGCGGACCCGGACGGTGACGGGCGCGGCGTGCGCGTACTTGCGGGCGTTGGTCAGCGCCTCCTGGACCAGGCGGTGCACGGCCAGTCGGTGGGTGGTGGGGACGGTCTCCGGGTCGCCGGAGAGGGCCAGTTCGACCTGCTGCCCGGCCGACGTGGCCTCGCCGACGAGTTCGGTGAGGTCGCGCAACGCGGGCGCCGGGACGGGCGCCGGAGCAGGCACCGGGACGCACACCGCCCGGGACGCTGCGGCCGGCACCTCCTCGGCGGCCGGTGCTGTCGGCGGGTCGGCCCGCAGGGCGCCGAGGACGTCGCGCAGGTCGTCGAGCGAGTGGGCGGCGGTGGTGCGCAGCAGTTCGAGGCGGTGGGTGAGCCGGTCCGGGTCGGCGGCGACGGTGCCGGCGAGGGCCTGGTCGCGCAGCACCCCGGCGTGCAGCACCAGCAGGCTGAGCCGGTGGGCGAGCACGTCGTGCATCTCCCGGGCGATCCGGGCCCGTTCGGCGGCCCGGGCCCGTTCGGCGCGCAACTCGCGCTCCCGGCGCAGCGTGTCCACCTGCTCGTGCAGGGTGCGGATCAGCACCCGGCGGCCGTGCAGCCACAGGCCGAAGGACAAGGCCGCCGCCTGGACGAGGAGTTGGGATCCGGTGGTGCCCGCCCAGCCGACCAGCGAGTCGGCTCGGGTCGCGCTCACCCCCGCGATGAGGGCGCCGCCGGCCGCCGCAGGGCCGGTCCGGCCGAGGGAGGCGAGGTAGTAGACGCTGAACAGCCCGGGAAAGGCGCGGTTGAACAGACCGCCGGTGAGCACCGGCAGGACGGCGGAGGCCATCGGGTAGCGGCGGGCGAACAGCAGGGAGAGCGGGGCGAGGGAAGCCACGACGGTCCGGGGCAGCCGCAACGGCTCGTCGGCGTGGACCCACTGGGAGAGGCCCTCCTCGGCGGTCAGCGCGAGGATGCCGAGCAGTAGCAGGGTTTCGCCCCACAGCCGGCGGCCCGGGCCGTACCAGCCCAACAGGCCCGCGCGCATCGGGCCGCTCCCGTCCTCTCGCATCGGGCTCCCTCCGTGCTCGCTCCGTCCGCCCGTCGTCCGTCTGCCTGTCCGTCCGTCCGTCCGTCCGGCTCGATGCTACGGGCGGGCGGCGGGCGGGTGCCCCCTTCTCCCGGGTACCCGCACCCTCGACTTTCGTCGGGGGTGCGGGTCGCTCGTCGGCCGATTCGGGGTGCGGCGGGGCTGCCTAGCGTCGACGGCATGACCACCGAACAGCTCAGCCCGCGCCCCGACTTCTCCGCCCCGCAGCGCAGTTCGCGGTCCGCCGGGGACCACCTGCTGTTCCTCGCCGAGGCCCTGCGCACCTTCCACGACACCGGAGCGCTGGCCCCGAGCGGCGAGGACCTGGTGAACGCCCTGGTGGTTCCGGCCACCAGCCGCCCGAATCGGCCGATCTCGGTGCTGGAAGTCGGCGCCGGGACGGGCGTGGTGACCCGCCGGCTGGCCCAAGTACTGCTCCCGGGCGACCGGCTGCACGTCGTCGAGGCGAACCCGCGCTTCGCCGACCAGCTGCGCGAGGACCCGGTGCTGGCCGCACGACGCCCGGGAGTCGCCCTGCGGCTGTCGGCCTGCCGGGTGGAGGAACTGACCCAGGACCAGAAGGACGAGCGGTACGACGTGATCGTATCGGGCCTGCCCTTCACCAACTTCGAGCCGGCCCAGGTGCGCCACCTCCTCGACCTCTACCTGCGGCTGTTGCTGCCCGGGGGCGAGCTGACGTACTTCGGCTACCTCGGTACGACGACGGCCCGCACCCTGTCCTCGGGGCCCCGGCAGAGCGCCCGCCACCGGGCAGTGGTGCGACTGCTGCGGCAGTTCGAGGCGGCGTACGGGCTGGGCCGGCGCACGGTGTGGCGCAACCTGCCGCCGGCCCGCGCCTACCTGCTGCGATCGCCGGGCGGGCGGGAGGACTGGGGTCCGGCCTCGCCGCCAGGGCTCCCGGCAGGCGAGGCCGCAGCCGACGAGGCGCTCGCGCACGAGGAGCGCAGCCGAGCGGCCGATCGAGTCGGCGGGTGACAGATAACAGGTGACAGCTTTCAGATGACAGATAACAGATAACAGACGACAGCGAACAGATTTTGAAATCTGTTCGCTGTCGTGCCATAGTGGACTCTGGGTCACCCCACCCATCGCCGCACCCACCCCTGGAGTCCCCGTGGCCACGACCTCCCGCCCCACACAGCGCACCCTCGGCACCTCCGGACCAGTCACCTCCGCCCTCGGCCTCGGCTGCATGGGCATGTCCGACCTGTACGGCCCGGCCGACGAGGCCGAGAGCATCGCCACCATCCACGCCGCGATCGACGCCGGGGTCACCCTGCTCGACACCGGCGACTTCTACGGCATGGGCCACAACGAGCTGCTGATCCACGAGGCCCTGCGCGGCCGCGCCCGCGAGAACGTGCAGATCAGCGTGAAGTTCGGCGCCCAGCGCGGCCCGGACGGCCAGTGGCTCGGCTACAACGCGAGCCCCGCCGCCACCAAGACCGCCCTCGCCTACACACTGCGCCGCCTGCGCACCGACCACATCGACGTCTACCGCCCCGCCCGCCTGGACCCGAACGTCCCGGTCGAGGAGACCGTCGGCGCCATCGCGGACCTGGTGAAGGCCGGCTACGTCCGCCACATCGGCCTGTCGGAGGTCGGCGCCGACACCCTGCGCCGCGCCGCCGCCGTCCACCCGATCAGCGACCTGCAGATCGAGTACTCGCTGATCTCCCGCTCGATCGAGGACGCCATCCTCCCCACCGCCCGCGAGCTCGGCATCGGCGTCACCGCCTACGGCGTGCTCTCGCGCGGCCTGCTCAGCGGCCACTGGGACCAGGGTCGCGCCCTGGCCGGCACCGACTTCCGCGGCCACAGCCCGCGCTTCCAGGGCGACAACCTGGCCCACAACCTCGCGCTCGTCGAGGCGCTTCGCGCGGTGGCCTCCGCGAAGGAGGCGAGCGTCGCCCAGGTCGCCATCGCCTGGGTCGCCTCGCGCGGGGAGGACGTCGTTCCGCTGGTCGGCGCCCGCCGCCGCGACCGCCTCACCGAGGCGCTGGGCGCGCTGGACGTCACGCTCACCGCGGCCGACCTCGCGGCCATCGAGGCGGCCGTCCCCGCCGGCTCCGCAGCGGGCGACCGCTACGCTGCCGCCCAGATGGCACACCTGGACAGCGAGCACTGACCCACCGGAACCGGCCCGACGGCCGGGGACGGCAGCACCACCCTCGACCGCACGACCCTAAGGACGGACCTCCCCGTGACCACGGACACCACACTCACCGCCGAGCAGATCCTGATCGCGGCGGAGGACGTCCTCCGGCGGTTCGGCCCGGCCAAGGCCACCGTCGTGGACGTCGCCCGGATCCTCGGCGTCAGCCACAGCAGCGTCTACCGCCACTTCCCGAGCAAGGCCGCGCTGCGCGAGGCGGTCACCCAGCGCTGGCTCGACCAGGCGCACCACCAGCTCGCCTTCATCTCGACCGAGGCCGGCTCGGCCGTCGAGCGGCTGCACCGCTGGCTGGTGACGCTGTTCGCGGCCAAGCGGAAGAAGGCGCTGGACGACCCGGAGCTGTTCGCCACCTACATGGTGCTGGTCGAGGAGAACAGCGGCATCGTCGAGGCACACATCGACACCCTGGTCACCCAGATCGCCCAGATCGTCCAGGACGGCATGGAGAGCAAGGAGTTCAAGCTCGCCCACATCCTCTCCACCGCCCGCGCCGTCTTCGACGCCACCGGCCCCTTCCACGACCCGGCGTACGCGTCCTCGTGGTCCGAGCCGACCATCGAGGACCGCTTCGAGGCCCTCTGGAAGCTCATCCTCGGCGGCCTGCTCGCCAAGTGACACACCTCAGGCGCCCCTGACCCGGACACCGACGACCGGGCCCGCCGGCACCGGAGCGAAACCCGGTCGCCGGCGGGCCCGGTCGTCGATGTTTCGGTGCAGCTCGGTTCCCGGCGCTCGGGCTAGCGTCGGGAACTGCCGAACACCAGCCGGTAGATGATCAGCAGCACCAGGGCCCCGCCGATCGCCGACACCCAGGTCGCCATGTCGAAGAAGTGCGCCGTCACCGACCTGTGCAGGAAGTGCGAGGCGATCCAACCGCCGACGAAGGAACCGGCGATACCGATCAGGGTGGTCACGATCAGGCCGCCCGGGTCCTTCCCCGGCAGCAGCAGCTTGGCCAGTGCCCCCGCCAGCAGGCCTAGCACGATCCACGCGACGATGCTCATCTGTCCCTCCCGTCCACGGCGCGACGGCCCCGTTCCGCCGCTCTGCCAGGAAGGACGCCGCCTGCCGCCGCCCGGTTCCGGCGCCGTGGGAGCACCGGCCCGAACCGGCCACCCCGGACCGGGCCGCTCCGGGCCGCTCCGGGCGCGGCGCCCTTCCGGCGGGGTGCCCGCGCCGGGATACTGCGGCCATGCGCATCCTGATCGCCACCGCCGGATCCCGGGGCGACGTGGCCCCGTTCACCGGGCTCGGCGCCCGCCTCCAGACGGCCGGCCATCAGGTGGCCGTCGCAACCCACGCCACCTTCGCCTCCTCGGTGCGGACCGCAGGGCGAAATCTGTCATCTGTTACCTGTCACTTGTCAGCCGCCCGCCCGCCCGGACACCCGGGAGGGCCCAGCACGAGGTACAGCACCGAGGCCGACCCGAAGCCCACCGCCCAGCCGTAGTCGGCCAGCGGTTTGAACAGGGGCAGCAGCCCGTCCGCCGGGAACGGCCCGCCGTACGAGCCGCCGACCGCCAGGACGCCCCCGACCAGCAGCGCCGTCACCGCCCGCCAGTTCCACCCGCCCGCGTACCAGTACGCCCCACCCGGCCGGTACAGCTCGGCGAGTTGCAGCCGGGTGCCGCGCAGCACCCAGTAGTCGGCGATCAGGACCCCGGCCACCGTCCCGAGCAGCCCGCCGACCACCCCCAGCCAGGTGAAGATGTACACGTGCGGGTCGGAGATCAGCCGCCACGGGAAGATCGCGATCCCGACGACGCCCGTGATCAGCGCCCCGGTACGGAAGTCGACCAGCCGGGGCAGCAGGTTGGCGAGGTCGTAGGCCGGCGAGACGACGTTGGCGGCGATGTTCACCGACAGCGTCGCGATCAGGACGGTCAGCAGCGCGAACAGGATGCCGACCGGGTTCTCCATCTTCGCGGCGAGTTCGATCGGGTCCCACACCGGTGCGCCGTAGACGGCCTGCGAGCCGGAGGTGACGAGGACGGACAGCAGCGCGAAGAGCGTCATCGTGGTCGGCAGGCCGAGCGCCTGCCCGCGGATCTGGGCGCGCTGGCTGCCGCCGAAGCGGGTGAAGTCGGGGATGTTGAGCGACAGGGTCGACCAGAACCCGATCATGCCCATCAGCGCCGGGAAGAAGACCTTCCAGAACCCGCCGCCCCAGCCCAGTCGGGACGGCTGGTCGAGCAGCGGACCGAACCCGCCCGCCTTCACGGTGATCCATGCCAGCAGCGCCAGCGCGCCGACGATCACGAACGGTGCGGCCCAGTTCTCGAACCGCCGGAGGGTCTCCATCCCGCGGGCGATGATGGCCATCTCGATCAGCCAGAACAGCAGGAACGACACCCACTGCGTCCATGGGTAGCCGCCGAACTCCGCTGCCGTGCGCCAGGATTCGCCCAGCAACTTGCCGGCCAGCAGGAAGATCCCCTCGCCGCCGATCCAGCTCTGGATGCCGAACCAGGCGCAGGCCACCGCCGCCCGGATGAGCGCGGGCAGGTTGGCGCCGCGCAGTCCGAACGCGGCCCGGGCGAACACCGGGAACGGGATGCCGTACTTCGTCCCCGCGTGCCCGGTGAGCAGCATCGGCACGAGCACCACGAAGTTGGCGAGCGCGATGGTCAGTACGGCCTGCTTCCAGTCCATGCCGAGCGCGACGAGCCCCGAGGCGAGCGTCCAGGACGGGATGTTGTGGGCCATGCCGACCCAGAGCGCCAGGAAGTTGTAGGTGGTCCAGGTGCGCCGTGCCACCGGGACCGGCCGCAGGTCGTCGTTGGTGAAGCCGTTGGACGGCAACTCTCCTGCGGCCGGGTCGAGTTCGACCCGGCCGTCGGAGTGCTGCCGGTGCCCGCCGCCGCTGGTCGCGGTGTCGGCCATGGGCAACTCCCCTCCGCGCGAGTGGCGTTACGTCCGGGGTTGGTGGGACAGGTGCGGGATGACGTCGGACCCGTAGGCGTCGATGGTGGCCTCGACGGCGTCGTGCATGGCGTAGACGGCGAACTGGTCGACGCCGAGGGAGCGGAGGTGCTCCAGGCGGGCGAGTTGGGCCTGCGGCGGGCCGATGAGGCAGAAGCGGTCGACGATCTCGTCCGGCACGAAGGCGGTGTCGGGGTTCCCGGCCCGCCCGTGGTGGCTGTAGTCGTACCCCTGGCGGCCCTTGATGTAGTCGGTGAGGGCCTCCGGGACGAGGTCGGAGTGCGCGCCGTAGTGGCTGACCAGGTCGGCCACGTGGTTGCCGACCATCCCGCCGAACCAGCGGCACTGCTCCCGGGCGTGGGCGAGCGCGGCGGGCGAGTCGTCGGCGGTCACGTAGGCGGGGGCGGCGACGCAGATGGTGACGGCGTCCGGATCCCGGTCGGCCTCGGCCGCGGCGGACCGCACCGCCTTGACCATGTACTCGGTGAGGTACGGGTCGGCCAGCTGGAGGATGAACCCGTCGGCCTGGCGACCGGTCAACGCGAGCGCCTTCGGCCCGTACGCGCCCATCCAGATGGGGAGTTGAGCCCCGGGGCCGACCCACGGCAGGTGCATCTCGGTGCCGTCCACCTCGACCGTCCGCCCCTCGGCCAGCTCCTTGATCGCGTGCATGGCCTGGGAGAGCCGGGCGAGGGTGGCGGGGTGGCGTCCGGCGACCCGCATGGCGGAGTCGCCGCGGCCGATGCCGCAGACGGTGCGGTTGCCGTACATGTCGTTGAGCGTGGCGAACAGGGAGGCGGTGACCTCCCAGGTCCGGGTCGAGGGGTTGGTGACCATCGGTCCGACGGTCAACCGCCGTGTCTCGGCGAGGATCCGGCTGTAGATGACGAACGGCTCCTGCCACAGGACGCAGGAGTCGAAGGTCCAGCCGTGGCTGAACCCGGCCTGTTCGGCGCGGATCATCCGGTCGATGAGCAGGCGGGCGGGCGGGTCGGTCTGCAGGACGAGGCCGATGTCCATGGGTGGCTCCGGGGAGGGTGGTTCCGCCGCCCGGGCGGTCGTGCGCACAGGCCCGGGCGGCGGCACGGGAGAGTGGTCAGGTCAGGTACTGGCAGGTGTCGCGGCGCAGGAACGTGCCGTGGCCGGCCCGGCCGAGCCAGGTTTCGCCGTCCAGCACGACGGTGCCGCGCGAGAGCACGGTGCGGGCGCGGCCGGTGAGTTGGCGGCCCTCGTACGCCGAGTAGTCCACGTTCATGTGGTGCGTGGCAGCGGAGACGGTCTGCACGGCGGTGGGGTCGTAGACGACGAGGTCGGCGTCGGCGCCGGGCGCGATGGTGCCCTTGCGCGGGTGCAGCCCGAACATCCGGGCGGGCGTGGTGCAGGCGATCTCGACCCAGCGCCGACGGGTGATGTGCCCGTCCACGACGGCCTGGTGGAGCAGGTCCATCCGGTTCTCCACGCCAGGCAGGCCGTTGGGGATCTTCGAGAAGTCGCCGCGGCCGAGTTCCTTCTGCCCGGTGAAGCAGAACGGGCAGTGGTCGGTGGAGACCACCTGGAGGTCGTTGGCGCGCAGCCCGCGCCACAGCGCCTCCTGGTGCTCGCGCGGCCGAAGCGGCGTGCTGCACACGTACTTGGCGCCCTCGAAGCCGTCGGTGCCGGTCTCGGCGAGGTTGTCGGTGGAGAGGAACAGGTACTGCGGGCAGGTCTCGCCGAAGACGTTGAGCCCGGCGTCGCGGGCCTGGACGAGCTCGGCGAGGGCGGCGGCCGCGGAGACGTGGACGACGTAGAGCGGGCTGCCGGCGACCTGGGCGAGCTTGATGGCCCGGTGGGTGGCCTCGGCCTCCAGGAGTTCGCGGCGGACCTCACCGTGGTAGCGGGGCGCGGTGTGCCCGGCGGCGAGGGCCTGTTCGACCAGGACGTCGATGGCGATGCCGTTCTCGGCGTGCATCATGATCAGCCCGCCGTTGGCCGCGCCGCGCTGCATGGCGCGCAGGATGCGGCCGTCGTCGCTGTAGAAGACGCCGGGGTAGGCCATGAAGAGCTTGAAGGAGGTGGACTCGCCGGAGTCGACGAGGGCGTCCATCTCCTTGAGGACGCCCTCGTCGACGTCGGAGACGATGGTGTGGAAGGCGTAGTCGACGGCGCAGTTGCCGTCGGCCTTGGCGTGCCAGGTGTCCAGGCCCTCGCGCAGCGAGCCGCCGACGGACTGCACGGCGAAGTCCACGATGGTGGTGGTGCCGCCCCAGGCGGCGGCCCGGGTGCCGGTCTCGAAGGTGTCCGAGGCCGAGGTGCCACCGAAGGGCAGTTCCATGTGGGTGTGGGCGTCGACGCCGCCCGGGATGACGTAGTGGCCGGTGGCGTCGATGACGGTGTCGGCGCTCCAGGCCTCGGCGGCGGAGCTGCCGGTGGTGGCGAGGGCGGCGATGCGTTCGCCCTCGATGAGGACGTCGGCGTGGAGTTCGTCGGCGGCGGTGATGACGAGGCCGCCGCGGACGATGGTGCGCTGGTGCGGGTCGCGGGTGGTCATCGCGCTGCTCCTCAGGCCTCGGCGAGCGGTCCGTAGGCGTCGGGGCGGCGGTCTCGGTAGAACGCCCACTGCTGGCGGACCTGTTCGATCAGGCCGAGGTCGAGGTCGCGGACGACGAGCTCCTCCTCCTTGTCGGAGGCGACGTCGCCGACGAACTGGCCGCGCGGGTCGACGAAGTAGGAGGTGCCGTAGAAGTCGTTGTCGCCGTACTCCTCGGTGCCGACGCGGTTGATGGCGGCGACGAAGTACTCGTTGGCGACGGCCGCGGCGGGCTGTTCCAGCTGCCAGAGGTAGCCGGAGAGGCCTCGGCTGGTGGCGGAGGGGTTGTAGACGATCTGCGCTCCGGCCAGGCCCAGGGCGCGCCAGCCCTCGGGGAAATGGCGGTCGTAGCAGATGTAGACGCCGACCTTGCCGACGGCGGTGTCGAAGACGGGCCAGCCGAGGTTGCCGGGCTTGAAGTAGTACTTCTCCCAGAAGCCCTTGACCTGCGGGATGTGGTGCTTGCGGTACTTGCCGAGGTAGCTGCCGTCGGCGTCGATGACGGCGGCGGTGTTGTAGTAGACCCCGGCCTGTTCCTCCTCGTAGACCGGGACGACGATCACCAGGCCGAGTTCACGGGCGAGGTCCTGCATCCGGCGGACGGTGGGACCGTCGGGGACGGCTTCGGCCCAGCGGTAGTGCTCGGCTTCCTGGACCTGACAGAAGTACGGGGCGTTGAAGACCTCCTGGAAACCGATGATCTTCGCGCCCTGGGCGGCGGCCTCGCGGGCGTACCGCTCGTGAAGGGCGATCATGCTCTCCTGGTCGCCGGTCCAGCGGGTCTGGACGAGCGCGGCACGGACGATCTGCGACATGGATACCTCCGCAACTCCGCTGCCCGGCCATGGGGTCGGGCCTGCGGTCTGAGGGTTGACGGGGCGGGCGGGTCTCGTCTGCGGACCGCCGGGGATCCGCAGGGGTCTACGTGCGTAGAAAGCGGTCTGTAGACCGTAGGCCGGGCCTCGGTGGCCTGACAATACGTTGGCGGTAACGCATCTGGGGCGATCTCGTGACGCGGACACGCGGAGGGTCCTGGATGGGATGAAACGATCATTTACCCCGCGCGTGGGGTCCTTACGCCTGTGCGTGCCGTTCGGCGGTTGCGGTCCGGAACGGCTCGACGACCGGTCGGCCGGTCAGCCGGTCGGCCCGGGGTGGAGCAGCGCGGCGCGGCCGGCGGCGGTCGGCCCCATCCGGCTTGACTTCGTCCGGTTGGCTCGGGAAGGATCCGGCGCATGGACACCGGCACCACTCTGGTCTGCCGCCTGCACGTCGATCTGCGACGCCAGGCGAGTTCCATCTGTGCCTGTTGACCTTGGCTCTCCCCGCCGCCCCCGCCCTGTGACGTCCGCCAGGGCCCGCGCCGCACACCCGCACCCAGAGTTCTGATTCCCGCCCCGCCCGGCGCACCCGCGCGTGCCGTGCCGCTCCGTCGGCCCGTGCCCTCGCCCGCCGCCGGACCAGGGCGCACCCCGCCGACGTTCCCGCTGCACCCGAGGACGCCCCCATGAGCCTGAACCTCGCCCCCGACGAACCCGCTGCCGCCCGAGCCCCGACCCCGGCACGGGCACCGGCACCGGCACCGGCACCGGCCAGAACAGCCAGAGCCACGGCCACCGCCACCGCCACCGCCACCGCCACCGCCACCGCCACCGCCACCGAGGAGACCCGCGCGCCGCTCACCCCGAGCGCCCTGCGCACCGTCGTCCGCGAACTGGCCGAACAGCCCGACCAGTGGATCCACCTCGTCCGACTCTCCACCGAGGAGCGCTGGTACCAGCGGCTGGTGGCCGACGACGACCACGAGGTGTGGCTGATCAGCTGGCTGCCCGGCCAGTCCACCGGCTTCCACGACCACGGCGGCTCGCGCGGCGCGTTCACCGTCGCCCTCGGCGAGCTGGAGGAGCTGTCCCTCGGCGGGCCGGAGCAGGGCCTGCTGATCCGCCGGGTCCCGGCCGGCACCGCCCGCGCCTTCGGCCCCGAGTACGTGCACGACGTCCGCAACACCGCGTCCGGCCCGGCCGTGACCCTGCACGCCTACTCGCCCCCGCTGGGCTCGATGGCGCACTACGACCTGCGAGCCGGCGGGCTCGTCCGCACCTCGGAGGAAGGACCGGAGCAATGGTGACCACGATCGACGACCTGGTGGAGCGGGCCCGCGAGGGCGTCCACCGTCCGCGCGCCCGGGAGGCGTACCAGTCGCAGCTGGACGGCGCGCTGCTGGTGGACATCCGTCCGGCGGCGCAGCGGGCGGCGGAGGGGGAGATCCCCGGCTCGCTGATCATCGAGCGCAACGTCCTGGAGTGGCGGCTGGACCCGACGGGCAGTCACCGGATCCCCGAGGCGTCAGGTTACGACGTCGAGGTGATCGTGGTCTGCTCGGAGGGGTACGCCTCCAGCCTGGCGGCGGCCTCGCTGCGCGAGCTGGGGCTGCACCGGGCGACCGATCTGGACGGCGGCTTCGTCGGCTGGGCGGCCTCCGGGCTGCCGACACGCCGGGGCGGCTGAGAGCCTGGAGGGCTGGGGCGCTCGGCGGCTGACGGGCTGATCGCCCGGGGCCCGAGCCCTCGACCCGCCGTCAGGCTGTCCGCGTCCCGTCCCTCTGACCTGCCGGAACGTCGGGCGTCCGGTCGGCCCCGGCCGTCCGGAGGCGGGGTCCGGGCCCCGTGCCGGGTGGTAAGTGAGAGACAGGAGATGATCCAGGTCATAGTCTGATCAGAGTTTCCGCCGGTCCGAAGCTGGGCAGCCACGCGGGCGGAAGAACGCCCAGGCGGTCGATCCGACAGACGCCGTCACGGCAGCGGCCGGTACGGCCCACGCCGTCGCCGCTTGTCGACGAACCGCCATCAACCGCACGACCGAAACAGGCGCCGCCTCCCCGGGGCGCCCTGACGAGGAAACTCCCCGTGATCAGATTCGAGGGCGCCGGCAAGCGCCACCCCGACGGCACCATCGCCGTCGAGGGCCTGGACCTGGACGTCCCGACCGGTCGGATAACCGTCCTGGTCGGACCGTCCGGGTGTGGCAAGACCACCCTGCTGCGCATGGTCAACCGGATGGTCGAGCCGACCTCGGGCCGGGTGCTGCTGGACGACACGGACGTCGCCGAACTGGAGCCCGCCAAGCTGCGCCGTGGCATCGGCTACGTGATCCAGCAGGCCGGCCTGTTCCCGCACCGCAAGGTGATCGACAACGTCGCCACCGTGCCCTACCTGCTCGGCTGGGACCGCAAGAAGGCCCGCGCCCGGGCCGCCGAACTGCTCGAACTGGTCGGGCTCGCTCCCGAGACCGGCAAGCGGTACCCGTTCCAGCTGTCCGGCGGCCAGCAGCAGCGGGTGGGCGTGGCCCGCGCCCTCGCGGCCGACCCGCCGGTGCTGCTGATGGACGAGCCGTTCAGCGCCGTCGACCCGGTGGTGCGCGCCGGGCTCCAGGAGGAACTGCTGCGGCTCCAGTCCGAGCTGCACAAGACGGTGCTGTTCGTCACCCACGACATCGAGGAGGCCGTCCGGCTCGGCGACCAGGTGGTGGTCCTGCGCGAACACGGCCGGATCGCCCAGCTCGCCGACCCGCACACCCTGCTCACCACCCCCGCGGACGACGGCGTGGCCGCCTTCCTCGGCCGCGACCGGGGCCTGCGCGGCCTCGCCCTGCGCCCCGCGACCGCCGTCGCCGTCCGCCCGGTGGCAGACGGGCTGCGCTACGGCGGCTGGGAGCTGGCGCTGGACGACGAGCGCCGCCCGATCGGCTGGATCGACCGCGACGCCGCCACCGCCGAGCTGCACCCGGTCTCCGGCTACCGGCCGGACGCCGACACCCTGCGCACCGCGCTGGACGCCGCCGTCCTCTCCCCCGCCGGGGCCGCCGTCGCCCTGGACGCCGACGGCCGGGCCACCGGCACCGCGAGCCGCGAGGCCGTCCTGGCCGCGCTGTCCGCCCCGGTAGCCGACGCAGCAGGCACGGCAGCCGGCCCGGCAGCCGGTGGCCTCACGGACGGAGCGGCCGGTGGACGGTGAACCGATCGTCCGCTGGTACTGGATCGGCGACCATCTCGGCTACCTCGGCGACCTGCTCGCCGACCACGCCGTGATCGCCCTGGTCCCGGTGCTCATCGGCCTGCTGCTGGCCGTCCCGCTGGGCCTGGCCTGCACGCGCTTCCCCCGGCTGTACCAACCGCTGTCCGCCGTCTTCAACATCGTCTACGCGCTGCCCTCGCTGGCCGTGTTCGTGGTGCTCATCCCCTACACCGGCCTCGCCACCCAGGCCACCGTGATGATCCCGCTCACCTTCTACGCGCTCGCCGTGCTGCTGCCGACCACCGTGGACGGCCTGCGCGCCGTCCCGGACCCGGTCCGGCAGGCCGCCACCGCGATGGGGTACGGGCCGTGGCACCGGCTGACCTCCGTCGAGCTGCCCGCCGCCGTGCCGTACCTGATCGCCGGGCTGCGGGTCGCGGCGGTGTCCAGCATCTCGCTGGCCAGCGTCGGCGCGCTGATCGGGCGCGGTGGGCTCGGCTACCTGTTCATCGACGGCTTCCAGCGCACCTTCCCGACCCCGATCGTGGCCGGCATCGCGCTGATCGCCGTCCTCGCGCTGGCCGTCGACCTGCTGCTGGTGGGCGCCCGCCGGCTGCTCGCGCCCTGGGCCGTCCGGGAGAAGGGAGCCGGTTCGTGAACTGGCTGAACTGGCTGGGCGACTTCTTCTCCGCCCCCGACCACCGCAGCGGCCCGGACTCGATCGTGCACCGGATCACCGAGCACCTGGTGCTCTCCGGCGAGGCCCTGCTGTTCGCGGCGCTGCTCGCCGTGCCGCTCGGACTGCTGATCGGTTACAGCGGGCGCGGCGTCACGCTCGTGACGGCCTTCGCCGGTGCCACCCGCGCCCTGCCGACGCTCGGCCTGGTGACGCTGGCGGTGCTGCTCGGCGGGGTCGGGGACACGGCCGTGCTGATCCCGCTGGTCGCGCTCGCCGCGCCGCCGCTGCTGGTGGCCGCCGTCGAGGGGGTGCGCGGCACCGACCCGGACGTCCGGGACGCGGCGCGCGGCATCGGGCTGACCCACCCGCAGGTGCTGTGGCAGGTCTGCCTGCCGTCCGGGGCGCCGACCCTGCTGGCGGGCTTCCGCACCGCGACCGTCCAGGTGATCGCGACCGCCACCGTGGCCGCGTACGTCGGTCTGGGCGGCCTCGGCCGCTACGTCATCGACGGACTGGCCACCCGCAAGTACGCCGTCACCGTCGGCGGCGCGCTGCTGGTGGTGCTGCTCGCGGTCGGCGCCCAGTTGTTCTTCGCCCTGCTCGCCCGGTACGCGCTCCCGCCCGGAATGCGCGCCCAGCGCCGGGCCCGCTGAACCTCGTTCCCCATCCTCTCCGGAAGGACATCTGTCACCATGTCGACAAACCACGGAAGCAGGCGCGCCGTCGTCCTGGGCACGCTCGCCGCGCTCGCCCTCGGCGCCACCGCCTGCGGCTCCTCCGGCGGCGGCGACCCGCTCGGCGGCGGCTCCGCGGCGGGCTCCCCCGCCGCCTCGGGCGCCGGCGCCGGCTCGACGGTGGTCGTCGGCTCGGCGAACTTCCCGGAGAACGTGCTGCTCGGCTCGATCTACTCGCAGGCCCTCAAGGCCAAGGGCGTCAAGGTCGAGGAGAAGTTCAACATCGGCAGCCGCGAGGTGCTCTACGGGCAGCTCCAGAGCGGCAGCCTGAGCGTCCTGCCCGAGTACAACGGCTCGCTGCTCGCCTACCTGGACGCCAAGTCCACCGCCGCCACCACCGAGGAGGTGAACGCGGCGCTGGCCAAGACGCTGCCCGCCGCGCTGGGGATCCTCGACTCCTCCCCCGCCGAGGACAAGGACTCGCTCAGCGTCACCCAGGAGAACGCCGACAAGTACGGCCTCAAGAGCATCGCCGACCTGGCCGCCAAGGCGGGCGAGTTCACGATAGGCGGTCCGCCGGAGTTCAAGTCCCGCCGCGAGCAGCAGCTCAAGGACGTCTACGGGCTGAACTTCAAGGAGTGGAAGCCCACCGGCGACGCCACCGCGAACGCGCTCAAGGACGGCACCATCCAGGTCGGCAACGTGTTCACCACCGACCCGAAGATCGTCCAGCTGAAGCTCGTCCCGCTGACCGACCCGAAGAACCTCTTCGGCGCGCAGAACGTCACCCCGCTGGTCAACAAGGCGAGTGTGAACCCCACCGCGACGGCGGCCCTCAACGCGGTGTCGGCCAAGCTCGACACGGCGGGGCTGACGGCGCTGATGAAGCGTGTCGCGATCGACAAGGACGACCCGTCGGCGGTGGCCAAGGACTGGCTGAAGGCCAACGGCCTCGGCTGACCACGCCTCGGCGGGCGCCTTGCGCGCCTTGTGCGCCTTGTGCGCCTAACGCGCCTTACGGACGCGGCGAGTCGGCGGCCCGGGAGGTCCCACCTCCCGGGCCGTCCGCGCTCGCGGGAGGATCTTCCCTTCAGCGCCGCGGACATGACAGTGTGACGCCATGCGCACTCGTCTCCTCGCCGCCACCCTCACGGCATTCGCCGCGGTGAGCCTCGCTGCCTGCTCCAGCTCCGGACCGGGCCCCCACCCGGCCACCGCCGCGGCCGGCTCCCCCACCACCCCGGCCGCCGCCTCGGTCCCCGCCCCCGGCACCGCCACGACGCCGCCGACGCCCAAGTCGCCCTCGGCCTCCGCGCCCGACCCGGCCGCCTCCCCCTCCGCGCCCGCGGCCCCCTCGACGCCCGCGCCCGACAACCCCTCGGTCCCTGCCCCGGACTCCGGCTCCCCCGGGGCCCCCGCCCCGGCCAAGCCCACGCCCCCCGGCGACGCCGGCCTGCCCGGAAAGCCGGGCACCGACCTAACCGGCAAGCTGGTCGCCGCGCTGGACGCGATCGACCCGGCAATCGTCGGCGGCAAGCCGGACCAGGCCGTGGACCGGGCCCGCAATCAGTGCCAGGCGCTGTTCCAGTTCCCCAAGGACAAGTCGAAGCTGGTCGAGCTGGCCAACCAGCGCTTCACCTCGCCCGACCACCCGCAGGGCTTCGGACCGGACACCGCCGCGAAGATCAACGACGCGCTGCGGACCACCCTCTGCCCGCCGCCGGCGTGATCCGGAGCGGCCACCCGAACCGCCCGGTGTCCTGAGCGCCGGGCCGCCGTGGCCGCGCGCCCGCCGACGGGCGCGCGGCCACGGCACCTTCGCTCTTCGGCGGCGCCGTCCTTCGACGCATCCGCCCTTCGGCACATCCACCGTTCGACATGTCCACCCTTCGACGCGTCCGCCCTTCGGTAGCGCGGCCACCCCGCCCCACCGCCCACCTCCACAGTCCCGGCCGCACCGCGCACACCCGGCCGGTCGGACGGCCCTTCGG
Organism: Kitasatospora sp. NPDC094016; assembly: GCF_040304045.1. NCBI lineage: Bacteria > Bacillati > Actinomycetota > Actinomycetes > Kitasatosporales > Streptomycetaceae > Kitasatospora > Kitasatospora sp. NPDC094016. The sequence continues at coordinate 100,323 of NZ_JBEOUK010000001.1, read as the reverse complement.
GCACGGGGGCGGTGTGTTGACGAACTGTTAGGTCTCTTGACAGACCAGTGGTCTAGTCCAACCATAAGCATGTCGATCCGACCGGGATGCACTGTGGGGGTGTGACCACCGGCGGCTGAGGCACTGCCCTGCCCTGTCCCGCACCACCCCCGCTCCGTACGGCGTGCGCACACGCGTACCCGCCACCCGCCTCCACGCGAGTCGGTGGGCTTCCGCGCGCCCGCACGTCAGCACACCCACACGTCCGCACGTCCGGGCCCGCGCAGCCGACCCCACACGGCCGTCGCGCCCCGATCATGCGCGTATCCCCAACGTCCTGCCCCACCACGTATGTTGGAGAATCCATGCGTCTACGCAGAACCATCCAGGCGGCCCTGACGGCCTGCGCCACACTGGCCGCCTCGGCCGGCCTGGTCGCCGCCGGGACGGGCTCCGCCCAGGCCGCGACCCCGCTCCCCAGCAGGGTCTTCGCCCCCTACTTCGAGTCCTGGACCGGGCAGAGCCCCGCCGCCCTGGCCGCCCAGTCCGGGGCCAAGTACCTGACGATGGCGTTCCTCCAGGCCGCCACCAAGGGCTCCTGCACCCCGTACTGGAACGGCGACACCTCGAAGCCGGTCTCCTCCTCGACCTTCGGCGCCGACATCGCCACCATCCGGGCCAACGGCGGGGACGTGATCCCCTCCTTCGGCGGCTACACCGCCGACAACACCGGCACCGAACTGGCCGACAGCTGCACCGACGTCAACCAGATCGCGGCAGCCTTCGAGAACCTCGTCACCACCTACGACGTCAGCCGGATCGACCTCGACATCGAGGACAACTCGCTGACCAACACGGCCGGAATCGACCGCCGCAACAAGGCGATCAAGATCGTGCAGGACTGGGCCGCCGCCAACGGGCGCAACGTCCAGTTCTCCTACACGCTGCCAACCACCACCAGCGGGCTGGCCTCCAGCGGCCTCGCCGTGCTGAAGAACGCGGTGAGCAACAACGCCCGGATCGACGTCGTCAACATGATGACCTTCGACTACTACGACGGCGCCACCCACGACATGGCGGCCGACACCCAGACCTCCGCGCAGGGCCTCTACAACCAGCTCGCCAAGCTCTACCCGTCCAAGACCCCCGCCCAGCTGTGGGGTTCGATCGGGATCACCGAGATGCCCGGCATCGACGACTACGGCGCGGCCGAGACCTTCACCGTGGCCAACGCCACCACCGTCTACAACTGGGCGGTGTCGAAGGGCATCAACACGCTGTCCTTCTGGGCGCTCCAGCGCGACAACGGCGGCTGCCCGGGCAAGGCGGGGGACGACTCCTGCTCCGGCATCAGCCAGAACACCTGGGACTTCACCCACATCTTCGCGCCGTTCACCAGCGGCTCGACGGTGACCAACGACTTCTCCGTGGCCGTCAACCCCAACTCCGCCACGGTCACCGCCGGTTCGTCCACCTCGGCGGCCATCGCCACGGCAGTGACGGCGGGCTCGGCACAGAGCCTCAACCTGTCGGTCAGCGGCGCCCCGGCCGGCGTCACCGCCACCGTCACCCCCGGCAGCGTCACCGCCGGCACCGGCGCCACCCTCAACATCACCACCACCACGGCGGTGGCGCCCGGGAGTTACCCGCTGACGGTCACCGGCAGCGCGGCCTCCGGCAGTCACACCGGCGTCTTCACCCTGAACGTCACGGGCACTCAGCCCGGCAACGACTTCTCGGTCGCAGTGAACCCGAACTCCGGTACGGTGGCCGCCGGTTCGTCCACCTCGGCGGCCATCGCCACGGCGGTCACGGCGGGCTCGGCACAGAGCCTCAACCTGTCGGTCAGCGGCGCCCCGGCCGGCGTCACCGCCACCGTCACCCCCGGCAGCGTCACCGCCGGCACCGGCGCCACCCTCAACATCACCACCACCACGGCCGCCACGGCGGGCAGCTACCCGCTCACCGTGACGGCCACCGGGCCGTCCGGCACCCACACCGCCACGTACGCACTGACCGTCACCGGGACGACCCCGCCGCCGACCGGCCTGGTCAACGGCGACCTGGAGACCGGCAGCCTCGCCCCGTGGACCTGCCAGAGCGGCGGCGCCGTGGTCTCCACCCCGGTCCACTCCGGGTCCTACGCGCTCCAGGCGGCGGCCACCGCCGGCCAGACCGGCGAGTGCTCGCAGACCGTCACGCTGAAGGCCAACACCAGCTACACGCTGAGTGGCTGGGTGCAGGGCAACTACGCGTACCTCGGCGTCAGCGGTGGTGCCACCGCCAGCTCCTGGACCCCCAACGCCTCCGGCTGGACCAAGCTGACCGTCCCCTTCACCACCGGCGCCTCCGGCACCGTCACCGTGTACCTGCACGGCTGGTACGGCCAGGGCAACGTCTTCGGCGACGACTTCTCGATCGCCTGAGCCGCGCGCGACGCCTGACGGCTGACGGCTGACGGCTGACGGCTGACAGGGAACGAATAACAGATAACAGCTGACAGATTTCATCATCTGTCAGCTGTTATCTGTTTGCTGTTCGTTGTCAGCCGTCAGCTGCTCGTCGCCGGCCGGCGGCCGGGGGCCGTCAGCTCCCTGCCACCACCTCGGCCTCCGCCGTCCTCATCCGCCCGGGCCGACACAGCGTCACGTACGCCGCCATCGCCAGCACCCCGCTCGCCAGGACGACCACCGCCAGCAGCACCGCCGACGGCCGGCCGCCGAGGCTGCTCAGCGGTGCGACCACCGCCCCGCACAGGAAGTTGCCGGTGCCGAGCAGCGCCGACGCCGTCCCGGCCGCCCGCGGCTCGACCAGGCTGAGCGCCTGCGCGGCCGTGTTCGGCAGGACCACGCCCATGCTGCCCATCATCACGAACAACGGCGGGCAGAACCCGACCAGCCCGAAGTCCCAGACCGCCGTCAGCAACACCAGCGCCACTCCGGCGGTCACCGCCGTCGCCAGCCCGGCCAGCATCAGCCCCCGCGGGGCGAAGCGGCGCGCGAGCACCCGTCCGTTCAACTGCGTCATCACGACGATGGCCAGCGAGTTCGCCCCGAACAACAGACTGTAGGTCTGCGGCGAGACCTGGTACACGTGCTGGAGCACCGTGGACGACCCGCTGATGTAACCGAACAGCGCACCGAAGGCGAAGGAGCTGGTCAGCGCCAGCCCGAGGAACGGCAGGTCGCGCAGCAACCGCCCCATCGTGCGCAGCGTCGCGCCCACCCCGCCGGTGCCCCGGTTCTGCGTCGGCAGGCTCTCGCGCAGCGCCCCGAAGGCGGCCAGGGTCAGGAGCAGCCCGAGCGCGGTCAGCGCGCCGAAGGTGCCGCGCCACGAGGTGAACCGCATCAGTTGCGCGCCGAGGATCGGGGCGAGGATCGGCGCCAGCCCGGATATCAGCGCGATGGAGGCCAGGAACCGCAGCATCGCGACGCCCTGGAAGCGGTCCCGGGCGACGGCCCGGCCGATGACCAGCCCGGCGGATCCGGCCGCGCCCTGGATGAAGCGGGCGATGATCAGCACCGTCAGGCTCGGCGCGATCACGCACACCACGCTGGCCAGGGTGTAGAGGACGAGCCCCGCGAGCAGCGGCGGGCGGCGGCCGTAGCGGTCGCTGAGCGGTCCGAAGAGCAACTGCCCGGCCGCGACCCCGAACATGGAGAAGGTGAGGGTGAGCTGGACGGCGGCCGGTTCGGCGACCAGGTCGTCGGCGATCGCGGGCAGCCCGGGCAGGTAGAGGTCGGTGGTGAGCGGGCCGAGCGCCACGAGACCGCCCAGGACGGCGATCGTGGCCCGGCCGGGGCGGGACTGGCCGGTGGTGGGGGCGGCGGAGGGAGCGGTCGACGTGTCGCCGGCAGAGCCGACGGTCGGGCCGGGCATGGGGCTCCTCACGGAACGGGGAACGGGACGGGACGGGGGCGGGACGGGTTTGTCCACGCTCCGTCCTATCGCAGCCCAGGCCGTTTCCGACAGCGGGGGTCCTCCCGCTGGTCCACCGTCGGCCACTCCGGCGGTACCCGGGCACGACGACGGCCCGCCCGCACCTGTCGGTGCTTGGCGGGCCGGTCGGAGCCTGGCGGCGTACTCGGAGCCTCACGGCGAGCCCGGTGCGGGTGCCCGGTGCGGGCACCCGGCTCGGTGCCCCCGTGCACGGCGCCCGGCTCGGGGCGCCCGGCTCAGTGCGCCCGGCTCAGTGCTTGGCGGGCCGCTCGGCGCGCAGGGCCGCCTGCACCGCCGCGCCGTCCTGCCACGCGTAGAGCTGGTTGCCGGTGAGCGTCACGTTGTAGTGCCCGCAGGTGCCACTGGCCTTGGCCGCGACACCCTCGGGGAACCAGCCGGCCTTGAGCGACAGCGGCACCGAGTGCGCCGACTTGCCGGGCAGGCCGGTGTTGCAGCCGACGGGCAGCCGCCCCTCCGGGAGGGTGGCGCGCAGCAGGCGGTCGTCGCCGGTGGTGGACATCAGGTACTTCACCGAGGAGGCGTTGTCGGGCAGCCAGGCCGGCATCGAACGGCGCTCGGCCTTGGCCTGGCTGCCGGTGTCGTAGGTGGCCTGCTCCTGGTGGCGTCCGTCGTACCAATCGGACACCCTCGGGCCGATTGCCACGGCCGCCACGGCGACGGCCATGCCGGTGCCCGCGACTCCCAGTGCGACCTTGCTCACGATGCCCTTCATGCCCGTCTGTCCTCTCCGTCTCCGGTTCCGGTCCGGTCGGCGAGGTCTGCCGTCCGGGTGTATCCATCGTGGCCCGTGCCGTCCCTTTGGAGCGTCACCACCAGGTCGCGATCTTGTCTCCATCCCACGGGGTACCGTCTCCACCTTCAGAGGTATGTCCAGCGACCCGGTCTCGGGGTTACACGGTGGGGCGCCCAGGCTGGCACACCGTCTTCAAGTGCCGCCCGGGCCTCGATCGAGCGTCACTCAAGCCGGTCCCCGGCGCAGCCCGGCCTGCTGCACCCGGATGCATCAGCGCGCCCCTGAGGCGTCGTCGGGCCCGGGGCCGGCGACGGTGTCGGCCGCCGGTCGGACGTTGGTCGGATCGTTGGTCAGAGCACCTGCCGGACCGCCGTTCAGAGCGCCGATCAGATCGACGCCGACACCGCCTCCGGCACCGGCACCGCCTCCGGCCGGGCAACCGGGAAAGGCCGGCCGTCGAGGGTCCAGTGCGGGTCGATGGGGCGCAGCAGCGAGGCGTACACCTGGGCGGCGACGTCCGGGTGGCGGATCTCCCCGGTGGGCGGGCCGGCCGGGATGCCGTGCCCGGCGCAGGCGACCCAGGCCGTGCGCTCCTCGACGGTGCGGCCGCCGTGGCCGCCGGCGTCGACGTGGCCGTGGTCGGTGACGACGATGACGGTCCACTGCTCGTCGGCGTGGTCGGCGCGGCCGCGGACGGCGTCGAGCAGCCGGCCGAGGCGTTCGTCGGCGGTGCGCATGGCCGCCCGGTACTCGTCGCCGCAGCCGAGGAAGTGGGCGGTCTCGTCGACGGCGCCGAGGTAGACGAAGGAGGCCTCCGGGTCGGCGGTGCCCAGGACGTGGACGGCCTCGCGGGTGACCTCCTCGTCGACGGCCTCCCAGGCTTCGGGCGTGTCCTCGGCCGGGGCGATGTACGAGAGCCGGCCGGGCGCACGGAACAGCGGGCCGCCGGACTCGTTGATCATCAGCGGGTCCCAGCCGGCCGCGACGAAGGTGCGGCGGCGGTCGCCGCGGGCGAGCCGGGTGGCGAAGTCGGGGAACACGTCGAGCCGGTTGCCGCCGAGGTGGTTGCCCCAGACACCGTGCTTGGCGGGCTCGACACCGGTGACGATGGTGGCCCAGCACGGCCCGGACATGGTGGGCGTCGTGTCCGCCACGGTCACCGGCACCAGGAACCCTGCCTCGGCGAGCTCCTGGAGGCGCGGCATCGGCACGTGCTCCAGGTAGTCGTGGCGGACGCCGTCGATCCCGACGACGAGCACCCGGGGGCGGGGCCACTGGGCAGCAGACATGGCGGGGGTTCCTTTCGGTCGTACACACCCGGCCGCGCCCGCCGAGGGCGCCGCCGACCGCGCCATGCTCCACCGCCCGCCGTACCGCCCGGCGTCCACTCACCGAATGCCAGGTGTCCGCCGGGTGTCAGGCGGCCGTACGGACGAACCGGCGGTCGGCCTGGGCGAGTGCGGAGACCGGTCCGGCGGCGCGCAGCACGACGTCCAGGACGCGGTCCGGGTCGGCGGCGTAGCAGTGCGCGAACCACGGCAGATTCGCCTCGACGACGGCCCAGCGCTCGGCCGGGTCGTAGGGGTCCGCGATCGGGCCGGCGTCCAGGGCGACAGCGACGGGCAGGGTGTCACCGACTTCCGCGAGCAGGCGCCGGGCGAAGGCGCCGCCCTCGGCGGTCAGCGGTGCGGGGGCGAGCCGGCGTGGAGGGACGCGTCACGGCAGGGCCCGGAACTCGTGGACGACCTCGATGGGGCCGACGATGTTCCGGTTGAATTCCGGCAACTCCTCGGCTGGGACCCAGAGTTCGAGGATCGTGCGGCCGCCCGCCCGCTGCACCGGATAGCGGGCGAGGAAGGCGGTGTCGACCTCGAAACGGGTGACGTAGCCGACGCCGGAGGCGGGGACGTTCCAGTCGCGGGCGATGCGGATCGCGTAGTCCTCGTTGAGGACGGGGTAGAAGATCGGCTGCTCGGGCAGCCGGGGCGGCCAGGCGCGCCAGCCGGACGCCTCGACCAGGGCCAGTTCCTCGGGGCCGGTGGGGCGCCAGAGGGTGGTGGTCGGGGCGGTGCCGGGCGTGGTGGGCTCGCTGTTCACGGTGGGCACGGTAGCCGGGCCGCGACGGTCCCGGCCACCGGGTTTCCCGAGGTGGACGGTCTGTCAGTGGTAGGCGGACTCGCCGGTGATGGCCTCGCCCAGGATCAGGGTGTGGATCTCGCCGGTGCCCTCGTAGGTGAGCACCGACTCCAGGTTGTTGGCGTGCCGCAGCACCGGGTACTCGGTGGTGATGCCGTTGGCCCCGAGGACGGTCCGGGCGCTGCGGGCGATCTCCAGCGCCGTGCGGACGTTGTTGAGCTTGCCGAAGCTGACGTGCGGCGGGCGGGCCGCACCCTCCTCCTTGAGCCGGCCGATCCGCAGGGCGACCAGGTAGGCCTTCTCCACCTCCAGCATCATCTCGACGAGCTTGTGCTGAGTGAGCTGGAATCCGGCGATCGGGCGGCCGAACTGGATCCGGCTCTTCGCGTAGTCGAGGGCGGCGGTGTAGCAGTCGCGGGCGGCGCCGACGGTGCCCCAGAGGATGCCGTAGCGGGCCTCGTTGAGGGAGGAGAGCGGTCCGCGCAGACCGCTGACGCCCGGCAGGACGGCGTCGGCGGGCAGGACCACCTCGTCGAAGGCGAGTTCGCTCGTGACGGAGGCGCGCAGGGAGAGCTTGCCGTGCACGTCGGTGGCGGTCAGGCCGCGCGTTCCGCGCTCGACCAGGAAGCCGCGCACACCCTCCTCGGTCTGCGCCCAGACGACGGCGACGTCGGCGATGCTGCCGTTGGTGATCCACATCTTGCTGCCGGAGAGCACCCAGTCGCCGCCCTTGCGCACCGCGCGGGTCCGCATGTTCGCCGGGTCGGATCCGAAGTCCGGTTCGGTGAGGGCGAAGCAGCCGATCAGCTCACCCGCGGCCATGCCGGGCAGCCAGCGCTGCTTCTGCTCCTCGGAACCGAAGGCGTGGATCGAACGCATCGCGAGCGAGCCCTGCACCGAGACGAAGCTGCGCAGCCCGGAGTCGGCCGCCTCCAGTTCCATGCAGGCGACCCCGTACGCCACCGCGCCGGCGCCCGCGCAGCCGTAGCCGTCGAGGTGCATGCCGAGCACGCCGAGGGCGCCGAGTTCGGGGGCGAGTTCGCGGGCCGGGAAGACGCCGCGCTCGAACCAGTCGCCGATGTGCGGGCGGATCCGCTCCTCGGTGAACCTCCGGACGGTGTCGCGGATCAGCCGCTCCTCGTCGGAGAGCAGGTCGCCGACGGCGAGCAGGTCGGACGGGTCGATCCGGGTCGGCTTCGTCATCGAAGCTCCTTGTAGTGTCGGCGGGATACCGACGGGATCCCGGTCTCGGCGCGGTACCGGCGAGTATGTCGCAACCGCCCGGACGGTGGGCGGGCTCGAACGAGTGAGGAAGACGACATGGCGGGCGGGGCGTACGCGGTCGGTCAGGTGACGGCGGAGGAGTTGGACGGCGCGGCGGAGGAGCTCGCCGGGCTGATGGTGGACACCGTCCACGGTGGCGGGTCGATCGGCTTCCTCGCGCCGCTGGGGCGGGCCGAGGCCGTGGCGTGGTGGCGGGCGCTCGCCCCGGAGGTCGCGGCGGAACGGCTGCTGCTGTGGACGGTCCGGGCGGAGGCCGACGGGCGGCTCGCCGGGACGATCCAGCTGCGCCCGGCGGTGCCCGCGAACGGGCGGCACCGCGGCGAGGTCGCCAAGCTGATGGTGCACCCGTCGGACCGGGGGCAGCGGCTGGCCGGGCGGCTGCTGGCGGCGCTGGAGGAGCGGGCGACCGAGCTGGGGCTGCGGCTGCTGGTGCTGGACACCGAGACGGGCAGCCCGGCCGAGCGGCTGTACGAGGCGGCCGGGTGGACGCGGGTCGGTTCGGTGCCGGACTACGCGACCGACCCCACGGGGCGCGCGCACCCGACGACGATCTTCTTCAAGGCGCTGGGCGGCTGACGGGCCGCCCCTCACCCCACCCCGCACAGCCGCAGCAGCGCCGTCGTCGCCGCGCCCGCGACCACCACCGCCGGAAACGGCGCCCGCCGCAGCGCGAGCACACCGGCGACCAGGACGCCGGCCGGGCGGGCCCAACCGGCGAAGCCCTGGCCCTGGGTGAGGGCACCGGTGGCGACCAGGGCGACCAGCAGGACGGCCGCGGCGACGGCGAGCAGGTGCCGCACGCGCTCCGAGAGGGCGAGCCGGTGGCCGAGGAGCGGCCCGGCGAGGCGGAAGGCGTACGTCCCGACGGCCAGCAGCAGCACGGCGTACAACGGCATCATCGGGCTTCCTCCCGCTCGATCACCGGGACGCCCGGTTCCTCGACCGACGCCCCCTTCCGCGACTCCCGCGACTCCCGCGACTGCAGCGAGTTCTGCGGCTCCCGCACCTCAAGGCCCTGCCGCACCTCAAGGCCCTGCCGCACCTCGCGACCGTCACGCACCCCGCGACCGTCACGGCCCTCGCGCGTTCCGGGCCGCCCTGCGAACAACAGCCCGACGAGGGCGAGCAGGACGGGCAGCCCCGCCGGGACGAACGGCGTGGCCGCGACCGCGACGACGGCGCCGGCCACGGCGGCGGTGCGGACGCGGCGGTCCGCGAGCGAGGGCAGCACGAGGGCGAGCAGCACGGCGGGGAAGGCCGCGTCGAGGCCCAGCGCGTCCGTGTCCCCGATCAGCCCGCCGGCCAGGGCCCCGAGGACCACCGAGACGTTCCACACCACGAACAACGCCAGTCCGCAGAGCCAGAACGCGGCCCGTCGCCGTCGACCGTCGTCCTGCCGCAGGACGAACGCGGCGGTCTCGTCGGTGATCAGCTGCGCGCCGAACAGCCGCCGCCACCACGGGCCGGCGAGCACGTCGGCCACGGCGAAGCCGAAGGGCAGCAGCCGGGCGTTGAGCACCAGCCCGGTGGCGACGGCGGCGAGCGCACCGCCGCCGGACAGCACCACGCCGATCGCCGCGAACTGGGAGCCGCCCGCGAAGACGAGGACGGAGAGCGCGACCGGCACCCACAGAGGCAGGCCGCCGGAGGCGCTGATCGCGCCGAAGGAGGCGCCGACGAGCGCGTCGGCGAGGCAGACGAGAGCGATGTCCCGAAGGGTGGCATGCTCCAGTGTTCGGAGTAGCGAACGCATGTCCACCAGACTGAACCCACCGCCTCGGTTCGTCAAGGCGAACGATTGGACCGACAGGCCGAACGACGGGCAGGTGCGGACAGCCGCCCTCACGAGTGGCAGCATGAACGGCACCAGCCGCACGGGAGCCGGAGAAGGAGCCAGGAGAGCGTGAGTGGCAAGCATGAGTGAGCGGACCACCCCGAGCGCGGGTTCCGGCGCGGATCTGATCGGCCTGATCTCCGTCTCCATCCGGCGCGAGCGCGAACGCGGCGGACTGTCGATGGCGGAGCTGGCCCGGCGCGCGGGCATCGCCAAGTCGACGCTCTCCCAGTTGGAGTCGGGGGCGGGCAACCCGAGCGTGGAAACGCTCTGGGCCCTCGCCGTCGCACTGAACGTGCCGTTCAGCCGCCTGGTCGACCCCCCGCGCCCGGCGGTCAAGGTGATCCGGGCCGGCGAGGGGCCGGTGACCCACTCCGAGCGCGCCGACTACGCGGCGACCGTGCTCTCCTCCTGCCCGCCGAACGCCCGGCGCGACATCTACCGGATCGAGGCGCAGCCGGGCGAGACCCGGGCCTCCGACCCGCACATGCCCGGTACCGTCGAGCACGTGCTGGTCGGATCGGGCCGGGCCCTGGCCGGGCCGACGGAGGCCCCGGTCGAACTGGGCCCGGGCGACTACGTGAGCTACCCGGGCGATGCCCCGCACGTCTTCCGCGCGCTGGCGCCGGACACCCTCGCGGTGATCGTCATGGAGCACATCTGACGATCAGTCGGACATGTTCGGCTACTTCAACAGGCCGTCCAGGAAGGGGTTTCCGAACACCCGGTGCGGGTCGTGCCGGTCCAGGACGGCGACCGCCTCGTCCCAGCCCGGCCCGCCGCCGTCGCGCAGGCTCGCGGGAATGACCCGACCGATCAGGTCCGGATCGGACCAGGCCGCGTCGGCGGTGTACGCCCAGCCCTTGGACCACTCGACCCGCAGGCCCGCCCGGGTGCCGTCGAAGGTGCGCAGCAGCCACTGCTCCAGGTCGCGGGCGAAGCGCTCCAGCCCCGGGGTGCCGGGGAAGGCCAGGACGTCGAGCCAGACGGCGGTGTCCCACTCCGGGCGGTCCGCCCGAGGACGCAGCGCGGACAGCAACGGCGGCCGCGCGCCGGGGACGCCGGAGGAGGTCGGGTCGTCCACGCCGGTGACCCGGATCTCCACCGCGCCGTTCACCGGGAACTCCCCCCGGGACTGGTATTCGGCGAGCAACTTCCGGTAGTAGGCGGCGAATTCGCTGACCACCCATTGGAGGTCGGCACGCCTGGCGAGGACCGCGTAGCCGTTGGCGGTGACCCGCAGGGTGGTGGGCCGGACGTACTGCAGCAGGCTGCGCGACGGGCCCCAGAGGTCGGAGCGCAGGCCGCCGGCGAGCAGGTGGGTGATCAGGTCGCCGCTGAGCAGGTCGCGGAGCAGCCCGCCGGAGAGCAGGACGTCCGTGAGGTCGCCGGTGAGCGCCACCTTGGCGATCAGGTACTGGAGTTGGCCGAACAGCGGGGCCGATCCCCAGGCGCCGGCGAGGATCTGGCCGGCGAGCCGGGCGACCGGTTCCGGAATGCTGTCCGAGAAGGGGTAGTTGTAGGGCTGGTCGACGGGCAGGGAGCCAAGCGGCTTGGCCGGGGCGACGCTCCAGGTCTTCAGCCAGGGGTACTCGGTGTAGGCGAACCAGATCGCCTCGACCCGGCCGTCGCGCTCGACGAAGTCGGCGAGGGTGCGCGGGCCGCCACCGCCGAGCAGACCACCCAGGAGCCCACCGCCGCCCAGGAGCCCACCGCCGCCGCCTCCGGTGCCGGGGCGGGCGAACAGTTCGCCGGCCGGGATGTCGAGACGGCTGACGCAGCGCAGCGGGCGGTCCGCGCCGGCCCGCAGCACGACCTCGGTGAGGAAGGCGCGGCCCAGGTGCACCAGGAAGGCGGCGCTGTCGGCCTCGGCGCGCTCGAAGGTGCGCAGCGTGTAGCGGCCGGTGGCCGGGTCGAGGACGACGGCGGTGAGCCGGACGACCTGGTTGCTGACCGAGCCGTAGCCGTGCCCCTCCGGCCGGAGTTCGTGGGCGGCGGGTACGGCGGTGCCGTGGCCGCCGATGGCGAGCACCCCGCCGACGGTCAGTTCGCCGGGTGCCGGGCACGCGGTCAGGCCGAGGCCCCGGCCGGCCAGGTGGGCGAGCAGGTCCTCCATGGTGGCGCCGGTCTGGACCCGGACGGTGGTCGGCGAGTCGGCGGTCATCGCGGTGAGGTGGCGGCTGGTGTCCACGAGCAGGACGCGGGCGCTGTCCGGGGTCCCGTCGGCGACGGTGAGCGGCGCCCAGGTGTGCCGGTAGCCGGTGGCGCGCAGGCGCCAGCCGTTGGCGTGCGCCCAGTCGGCGAGCCCCGGCACCTCCTCGGGCGTGCGGGGCGCGCAGGTCCACAGCTGGTCGGTGCGGATCTCGCCGGACCAGTTCTGGAAGACCCGCTGGTACAGCTCGGTGCCGGCGGGCAGGCCGGGCGGCACCGGGGTGGCCGCCTCGGCGCTGTCCGGGCCTACGGTGCCGCGCAGCAGCCAGGCCGCGCCGCCCAGGGCGGCCGAGGCGCCGAGCATCTGCCGCCGGGTGAGCCCGCCGCCCCTGGCGGTTCCACGCCGCTTCCCTGGGTCCGTCCCCCCATGGTCTTCCGCGCCCCCGGCCATGCCCCGCCCTGTCGTCGTCATGAGTCCGCCCCCACTAGCCGGTCACCCACGCCGAGCGGCGGTGATGCCGCACAGCGATGATGCCGAGCAGCGGCGATCAGGGTGGGGCCGGCGTGAATCCGGCCCGGACAGGAGCGTACGAAGCGGCGTACGGCAGTTTGAAGCACTCCACTCAGCTATTCATCCATTCGGGTGATCATGCCCCGGGCCTACGGCCGCTCCCGGCGCAGCGCGGAGCGGTACGTGCGTCCACCCCGGCCGCCTCCCTCCCGGCTGCCACGCGAAACCCTTGTCCACCGCCCGGACCTGCGCATACGTTGATCTTTTCCACCTCGCGCCCGGAGGCACCGCCATGCCCGCACCCCTGATCGCCACCACCGCCGTCACCGCCGTCACCACCGCCGTCACCGCCACCATCACCGTGGCCGTCGCCCAGCCCGCCTGCGCCGACGCCGGCCGCCCGGACACCGTGGCCGTGAACGTCGAACGGCACGCGCAGGCGGTACGGGAGGCCACCGCGCGTCTGGTGGTGTTCCCCGAGCTGTCCCTGACCGGCTACGACCTGGCCGCGCCCGCGCTCGGCCCCACCGATCCGCGCCTCGCCCCGCTGGTCGCCGCCTGCGCCGCGACCGGCACGACCGCCCTGGTCGGCGCGCCGGTCACCGAACCCGGCAGGGGCGAGTCCATCGCCACCCTGGCCGTCACCGGTGAAGGCGCCGCCGTCGTGTACCGGAAGTCGCGGCTGCACGACGCCGAGAACGACCGGTTCACCCCCGGCGACGGCCCCGCCGTCCTGGAACTGGACGGCCTCCGGTTCGGCCTCGCGATCTGCGCCGACGCCGCCGACCCCGCCCACGCCGAGGAGACCGCCGCGCTCGGCATCGACGCCTACGTCGCCTCCACCCTGTACGGCGCGGGGCCCGCGCAGGCCGCCCGCCGCGACGGGCACCTCCGCGACCGCGCCGCCGCCCACGGGGTGTGGGCCGTGCTGGCCACTTCTGCCGGGGCGAGCGGCGAGCAGCCGCAGACCTCGGGCGGCTCCGGCTTCTGGGCACCGGGCGGCGCCCTGGTCGCCCAGGCCGGCACCGCGCCGGGCGAACTGGTCCGCGCCGAGCTGCCCCGGCGGTAACAGCGGCCGCAACCCGGCGGACGCGACGGGGGCGGCCCGGCGGACGCGGCCTGGTCGTCACCGTGGATGCGGCCGGGCGGAAATACCCGGGGCCCGCGCGCGGCTGTGGTGATCGGAGACCGCTCGGGGCCGGACCACCGGCCCGTTCAGGAGGTGCAGCGCGTGATGGGTGACGAGCAGGAGAAGCAGCGGGAGTACCGCGTCGAGCACGACTCGATGGGCGAGGTCCGGGTGCCGGCCGCCGCGAAGTGGCAGGCGCAGACGCAGCGGGCGGTGGAGAACTTCCCGGTGTCCGGCCAGCGGCTGGAGCGCGCGCACATCGCCGCGCTGGCCGGGATCAAGGCCGCGGCGGCCCGGGTGAACGCCCGCCTCGGCGTCCTGGACGAGGACACGGCGGCGGCGATCGCGGCGGCGGCCGAGGAGGTCGCCGAAGGGCGGTGGGACGACGAGTTCCCGGTGGACGTGTTCCAGACCGGTTCGGGCACCTCGTCCAACATGAACGCCAACGAGGTGATCGCCACCCTGGCCGCCGAGCGGCTGGGCCGCGCGGTCCACCCGAACGACCACGTGAACGCCAGCCAGTCGTCCAACGACGTCTTCCCGTCCTCGATCCACATCGCCGCCACCGCCGCCGTCACGCATGACCTGATCCCGGCGCTGGAGCACCTGGCGGAGGCTCTGGAGCGCAAGGCCGCCGAGTTCGCGCAGGTGGTCAAGTCGGGCCGGACGCACCTGATGGACGCCACGCCGGTGACCCTCGGCCAGGAGTTCGGCGGCTACGCCGCCCAGGTTCGGCACGGGCGGGAGCGGCTGCTGGCGACGCTCCCCCGGGTCGCCGAACTGCCCCTCGGCGGCACGGCGGTGGGCACCGGGATCAACACCCCGCCGGGCTTCCCGGCCGCGGTGATCGAGGAGGTCGCCCGCACCACCGGCCTGCCGCTCACCGAGGCGCGGGACCACTTCGAGGCGCAGGGCGCCCGCGACGCCCTGGTCGAGCTGAGCGGCCAACTGCGCACGGTGGCCGTCGGATTCACGAAGATCGCGAACGACCTGCGGTGGATGGGCTCGGGCCCGCGCACCGGCCTCGGCGAGATCAACCTGCCGGACCTGCAACCCGGTTCGTCGATCATGCCGGGCAAGGTGAACCCGGTGCTCCCCGAGGTGGTGCTGATGGTCGCCGCCCAGGTGGTCGGCAACGACGCGACGGTCACCCTGGCCGGCGCGAGCGGCAACTTCGAGCTGAACGTGATGCTCCCGGTGCTCGCCCGCAACGTGCTGGAGTCGGTGCGGCTGCTCGCCAACAGCGCCCGCCTGCTGGCGGACCGGACGGTGGACGGCATCACCGCCAACGTCGAACGGGCCCGGGAGTACGCGGAGTCCTCCCCCTCGGTGGTCACCCCGCTGAACCGCTACCTCGGGTACGAGGAGGCGGCGAAGGTCGCCAAGCGGGCGCTGGCCGAACGGAAGACCATCCGACAGGTCGTGCTGGAGCACGGCTACGTGGAACAGGGCAAGCTCACCCGGGAGCAGCTCGACGAGGCGCTCGACGTCCTGCGGATGACCCGCCCGTGACGGCTGCGGATTCCCGGTGACGGCCGCGGCTCCCTGACGACGTGCGCCGGGGCGCGGAGGACGGTTCGATCCTCCACGCCCCGGACGCGGGCTGTCAGTGACGTCAGCCCTTGGCGCGGCCGGCGCGGCCGAGTCGCATCGCTGCTCCGTTCGCCGTGATCGTGGCCATCGAGATCGCCGCGAGACCGAGCAGGAACATCACGGCACCGACGATGACGCAGGTGACGATGTTCCTGCCCTGCGCGGCCGATCCGGAGACGAGCCAGGGAGAGACGATCGTCCACGCGCCGAGCACGGTGGCCGCCCAGGCCCTCGCGTGGGTGCGCTCGTAGGCCGACCCGTATCCCGCCATCAGCACGCAGTAGGCCAGGCCGACGATCAGGCAGGTCACGGTCAGCGTGTTGAAGGCGGTGAAGCCGACGATCCATGGCGATGCCGCCAGGAAGAGACCGGCCAGCACGGCCAGGGCCTCCGTGGCCTGGGCGCGCGGGGTCGAGGTGATCCGCTCGTAGTGCTCCCGTAGTTCGACGATGTCCGGGTGATGCTCCATGCCCATCGGAATCTGGGTAGACACCGATACCACCTCCTATGGTTCGGAACATGGAGGGCGCTTGCCCCGTACCCATTCTGGCGCCTATCCGGCGATTTGCGCCTTTTGGCCGTAGATGCTCGATAACCATCCGATCACGGCGGTGACCTGCGTCTCACCACTGCGGACCATCCTTGCCTATGCAATTCGTTGCATAGCAGGATGCCGGACATGGCACTGGAGCACGCGATCCTCGTCTCACTGCTGGAGCAGCCGGGCTCGGGCTACGAACTGGCCCGGCGCTTCGACCGCTCCATCGGGCGCTTCTGGACCGCCACCCACCAGCAGATCTACAAGGTGCTGCGGCGGATGGAGGCCGACGGCTGGGTCGCCGCCGAAGAGGTCGCCCAGGACGGCCGGCCGGACAAGAAGGTCTACTCGGCGGCCGACGCAGGGCGGGCCGTGCTCGCCGGCTGGCTGCGCGAACCGGTCGAGCCGGAGTCCGTCCGACACGAGCTCGCGGTCAAGATCCGCGCCGCCGCGTTCGACGACCCGGCCGCGCTGATCTCCGAGGTCGAACGGCACCGCGAGAGCCACGCCGCCCTGCTCGCCCGCTACCTGCACGGCGAGCAGCGCGACTTCCCCGACCTCACCGCGCTCGACACCCAGCAGGAGCTCCAGCACGTGGTGCTGCGCGGCGGCATCGAGTACGAGCGGATGACCCTCGCCTGGCTCGACGACGTGCTCGCCACCCTGCACCGCCTCGCCGCGGATGACGGGTCACGGATGACGGGTGACAGATAACAGAATCTGAACGCTGAAATCTGAACTCTGTCAGTTGTCATCTGTCAACTGTTCGCTGTTCGCTGTTCGCCGCCACCCGCCGGCCACCACCCGCCGCCGCCTCACCCGCCTCCTCACCCGCCACCCCTCACCCTCGACCCCCGGGAGCCCGTGATGCTCTTCAACCCGCGTACGTACGACCCCGCGCAGTTCGACGAGCCGACCCGCCGGCTGCTGCGCGCGACCGTGGACTGGTTCGAGTCCCGCGGCAAGAAGGCGCTGATCGACACCTACGTCGACCGCACCTGGTACGCCGACTTCCTCGGATTCGCGGCCGAGGAGGGCCTGTTCGCGGAATTCCTGACCCCGTCCGCGGCCGACCCGGGCAAGCGCTGGGACACCTCCCGGATCGCCGAGCTGAACGAGATCCTCGGCTTCTACGGCCTCGGCTACTGGTACACCTGGCAGGTCACCATCCTCGGCCTCGGACCGGTCTGGCAGAGCAAGAACGAGGCCGTCCGGGCCCGCGCCGCGAAGCTCCTGACGGAGGGGCACGTCATGGCGTTCGGGCTCTCCGAGCGCACCCACGGCGCCGACATCTACTCCACCGACATGATCCTCACCCCGGACGGCGAGGGCGGCTTCACCGCGACCGGCTCCAAGTACTACATCGGCAACGGCAACGTGGCCGGCCTTGTCTCTGTGTTCGGCCGCCGCTCCGACGTCGAGGGCCCCGAGGGCTACGTCTTCTTCGCCGCCGACAGCCGCCACGACGCGTACCACCTGGTCAAGAACGTGGTGAACGCCCAGATGTACGTCAGCGAGTTCCGGCTGGAGGGCTACCCGGTACGCGCCGAGGACGTGCTGCACACCGGTCAGGCCGCCTTCGACGCCGCGCTGAACACCGTCAACGTCGGCAAGTTCAACCTCTGCACGGCCTCGGTCGGCATCTGCGAGCACGCGATGTACGAGGCCGTCACACACGCCCACAACCGGGTGCTGTACGGCCGGAAGGTCACCGACTTCCCCCACGTGCGACGGGAGTTGACCGACGCGTACGCCCGCCTGGTGGCGATGAAGATGTTCAGCGCGCGGGCCGTGGACTACTTCCGCACCGCCTCCCCCGAGGACCGCCGCTACCTGCTGTTCAACCCGATGACCAAGATGAAGGTCACCACCGAGGGCGAGAAGGTCATCGACCTGATGTGGGACGTCATCGCGGCCAAGGGCTTCGAGGCGGACACCTACTTCGACAAGGCGGCGAAGGACATCCGCGGCCTGCCGAAGCTGGAGGGCACCGTCCACGTCAACCTGGCGCTGATCCTCAAGTTCATGGGCAACTACCTGTTCGCCCCGAGCGACTACGCTCCGGTGCCGACCCGGCTGGACGCCGCCGATGACGCCTTCCTGTTCCGCCAGGGCGCGGCCCGCGGCCTCGGCGCGATCCGCTTCCACGACTGGCGCACCGCGTACGACCGCCACGCGCAGCTGCCGAACGTCGCCCGCTTCCGCGAGCAGGCCGACGGCTTCTGCGAGTTGCTCCTCGGCCACGCGCCGAGCAAGGAGCAGCAGGCGGACCTGGACTTCCTGCTGGAGATCGGCCAGCTGTTCGCACTGATCGTCTACGGCCAGCTGGTGCTGGAGCAGGCGGAGCTGACCGGCCTGGACGAGGACGTCCTGGACCAGATCTTCGACGCGCTGGTCCGCGACTTCTCCGCGCACGCGACCGAGCTGCACGGCAAGGCCTCGACGACCCCGGAGCAGGCCGCCTGGGCGCTGGCGAACGTACGCCGGCCGGTCGCCAACGCGGAGCGGGCCGCCGCCGTGTGGGCCCGGGTCGAGGAGCTGTCGGGCGCGTACGAGATGCGGCCGTAGCCGCCGCGCAGCGAGTGGAACGACCCCGGGGGTGCCGGTCAGCGGGCCGGCACCCCCGGGCTGCACCCCGCCCCGCCCCTCAGTGCCCCGCCCGACGCCGCCCGGACGTACCGTGGAACACGGAGGGCGCGTCATGCACGGCACCGGGACCCACTTCACCGACCGGACCGACGCGGGTCGGCGGCTGGCCGCCCGCGTGGGCCACTTGGGCGGCGCCGACACCGTGGTGGTGGCGCTGCCCAGGGGCGGGGTTCCGGTGGCCGCCGAGGTGGCGGCCGCGCTCGGCGCGCCGCTGGACATCTGCGTGATCCGCAAGCTCGGCGTGCCCTACCAGCCCGAGCTGGGCATGGGGGCGATCGGCGAGGACGGCGTCCGGGTGCTGAACGAGCAGGTCATCCGGCTGGCCGGGGTCGGCGACGACCAGCTGGCCGCCGTGGAGCAGCGCGAGCGCACCGAGTTGGAGCGCCGGGCCCGCCGCTACCGGGGCGGCCGCCCGCCCGCCGACCTGCGCGGCCGCACGGTGATCGTGGTGGACGACGGCGTCGCCACCGGCTCCACCGCCCGGGCCGCCTGCCGGATCGTCCGGGCCCGGGGGGCGGCCCGGGTGGTGCTCGCCGTCCCGGTGGCCCCGGCGGACTGGACGGAGCGCCTGTCCGAGGTCGCCGACGAGCTGGTCTGCGTCGGCACGCCGTCGCCGTTCTTCGCGATCGGCGAGTTCTACGGGGACTTCGCGCAGACCGGCGACGAGGAGGTCCTGCGGCTGCTCGCCGAGGCCGCCGACGGGCGGCGCGCGCCAGGGCCGGTGGGCGTGGACCGCGAGCTGGTGCTGCGCGCCGCCGGTGTGCGCCTCGCCGGCCGGCTGACCGTCCCCGCCGCACCGAGCGCAATCGTGCTCTTCGCGCACGGCAGCGGCAGCGGCCGGCGCAGTCCGCGCAACCGTCACGTCGCCCGGTACCTGAACCGCTCCGGGCTGGCCACGCTGCTGTTCGACCTGCTCACCGAGGCCGAGGAGCCGGACCGCCGCAAGGTGTTCGACGTCGGTCTGCTCGGTGACCGGCTGACCGCCGTCGCCGAGGAGCTGGGCCGGCTGGAGGAGACCCGCGACCTGCCGCTCGGCCTGTTCGGCGCCAGCACCGGCGCCGCGGCCGCGCTGCACACCGCCGCCGCCCTGCACACCGCCACCGCGCTCGGGCCCGCCGTCGGCGCGGTGGTCTCCCGCGGCGGGCGCCCCGACCTCGCCGGTCCCGACGTCCTGGGCCGGGTGAGCGCCCCGACGCTGCTCGTGGTCGGCGGCCTGGACACCACCGTGATCGACCTGAACCGGCGGGCCCGGGCCCGGCTGCACTGCGTGAGCGAACTGGCGGTGGTGCCGGGCGCGGGCCATCTGTTCGAGGAGCCGGGCACGTTGGACCAGGTCGCCGAGCTCGCCGGGGCATGGTTCCTGCGCCACCTCGCCCCGCTCGGGACCGCCCAGGACCCGGAGTCACGGGCCCCGTGAACCGGCCTCGATCGGCAGCACATTTTGCGCAGCCGAATGCGGGATTTCCTGATCAGCTTGTACACATTGAACAGTGAAATCGCGACCTGTTGCCCAGCCACCCGGACAGGAGCAAGCTCTCGGCCAGCCGCACCGCCCACCCGTTCGCGGCGCGGCCGCCTCAAGCGGACGCCTCGGAGCCGAGGCCAAAAGTGGAGGAACGACCGATGACCCCGCAGTCCCACGCCCTTGAGCTGACCCCCGAGGAGCGCGAGGCCGGTCTCGACGCCGACCAGCTGCGCCGCCTCGTCGGCCTCGTCGAGCACGACCCGGCCACCGACCCGTTCCCCGTCACCGCGCAGGACGCGGTCGTCTTCGTGGTCGGCAACGCCACCCAGACGGCCCAGTTCTACCAGGCCGTGTTCGGCATGGAGCTGGTCGCCTACTCCGGTCCGGAGACCGGCCGTCGTGACCGCAAGGCCTTCGTGCTCCGCTCCGGCTCCTGCCGCTTCGTGATCAAGGGCGGGGTACTGCCGGACAGCCCGCTGCTGGACCACCACCGCCGCCACGGCGACGGCGTCGTCGACCTGGCCCTGGAGGTCCCGGACGTCGACAAGTGCATCGCGCACGCCCGCGCGACCGGCGCCACCGTCCTGGAGGAGCCGAACGACGTCTCCGACGAGAACGGCACCGTGCGCCGCGCGGCCATCGCCACCTACGGCGAGACCCGCCACACCCTGATCGACCGCTCCCGCTACCACGGCCCCTACCTGCCGGGGTACATCACCGCGCAGAGCAAGGTCCAGCACCCGGAGGGCTCGCCCAAGCGCCTGTTCCAGGCCCTCGACCACGCCGTCGGCAACGTCGAGCTGGGCCGGATGGACGAGTGGGTGTCGTTCTACAACCGGGTCATGGGCTTCGTGAACATGGCCGAGTTCGTCGGCGACGACATCGCCACCGACTACTCCGCCCTGATGTCCAAGGTCGTCGCCAGCGGCAACCACCGGGTGAAGTTCCCGCTCAACGAGCCGGCCATCGCCAAGAAGCGGTCGCAGATCGACGAGTACCTGGAGTTCTACACCGGCCCCGGCTGCCAGCACATGGCGCTCGCCACCAACGACATCCTCACCACCGTCGACGTGCTGCGCTCGCGCGGCGTGGAGTTCCTCAACACCCCCGACTCGTACTACGACGACCCGGAGCTGCGTGCCCGGATCGGCAAGGTGCGGGTGGACATCAACGACCTGAAGTCACGCGGCATCCTGGTCGACCGCGACGAGGACGGCTACCTGCTACAGATCTTCACCAAGCCGATCGGCGACCGCCCCACCGTCTTCTACGAGTTCATCGAGCGGCACGGTTCGCTGGGCTTCGGCAAGGGCAACTTCAAGGCGCTGTTCGAGGCGATCGAGCGCGAGCAGGACGCCCGCGGCAACCTGTGAGTGCCGGGGAACTCTGAGCACGGTCGGGCGTACCGTGAGGACGGTCGGCTGAGCACGGTCGAGGAGGAGCAGGGAGATGGCGTACTACCGGCAGCTGGGCAGCATCCCGCCCAAGCGGCACACCCAGCACCGCACACCCGAAGGCGGGCTGTACTACGAGGAGTTGATGGGCGAGGAGGGGTTCTCTTCGGACTCCTCGCTGCTGTACCACCGGGGCATCCCCTCGGCCGTGGTGAACGCGGTGCCGTGGGAGCTGCCGGACCAGTCCACGGTGCCCAACCACCCCCTGCTCCCCCGCCACCTCAAGCTGCACGAGCTGTTCGCGGACCAGGAGTGGAAATCCGCGGACGTCGTCGGCAGCCGCCGCCTGGTCCTCGGCAACGGCGACGTGCGGATCTCGTACGTCGCCGCCGGGGCCCCGAGCGAGCTGTACCGCAACGGACTCGGCGACGAGTGCGTGTACGTGGAGTCCGGCTCCGGCACGGTCGAGACGGTCTTCGGCTCGATCGAGGTCGGCCAGGGCGACTACGTGATCATCCCGCGCGCCACCACCCACCGCTGGGTGCCGGCCGGGGACGAGCCGCTGCGCGCGTACTGCATCGAGGCCAACAGCCACATCACCCCGGCCAAGCGCTACCTCTCCAAGTACGGGCAGCTGCTGGAGCACGCGCCGTACTGCGAGCGGGACTTCCGCGGCCCGGTCGGCCCGCTGGTCGTCGACGCCGACGGAGAAGCTTCCGCAGACACCGCCGGGGGCGCCTCCGGGGGCACCTCCGGGGACATCGACGTGCTGGTCAAGCACCGCGGCCCGAACGGCGTCTCGGGTACCCGCTACACCGTGCCGCACCACCCCTTCGACGTGGTCGGCTGGGACGGCTGCCTGTACCCGTACGCCTTCAACATCCGGGACTTCGAACCGATCACCGGCCGGGTCCACCAGCCGCCGCCGGCCCACCAGGTGTTCGAGGGCAACGGCTTCGTGATCTGCAACTTCGTTCCCCGCAAGGTGGATTACCACCCGCTGTCGATCCCGGTGCCGTACTACCACGCCAACGTGGACAGCGACGAGGTCATGTTCTACTGCGGCGGCGACTACGCGGCCCGCAAGGGCTCGGGCATCGGCCAGGGCTCGATCTCGCTGCACCCCGGCGGGCACACCCACGGGCCGCAGCCCGGCGCGTACGAGCGCAGCATCGGCGTGGAGTTCTTCGACGAACTCGCCGTCATGGTGGACACGTTCCGCCCGCTGGAGCTCGGCGAGGGCGGCCGGGCCGGCGAGGACGGCAACTACGCCTGGACCTGGGCCGGGCGGGGGCCCGGGCGATGAGTGCCGCCTCGTCCGCCGCGCCCGACGCACCGGCCACCGGGGCGATCCCCGAGCTGTTCCACGGGCTCTTCGACGACGCCGCGGTGTTCCCCCCGGGGAACCTGCCGGTCGCCGAGGCGGTACCCGCGCACCGCGGGCACCGCGCGGCCTGGTACGCCGAGGCGGTCGGCCCGCTCCTGTGCGGGGCCGGCCGGCTGGGCGAGTTGGCCGCAGCGGTGGCGGGCGGTGCGGCGGTGACGTCGACCGGTGCGCCGGCTTCGGGCGGCGTGGCGATGGCGGGCGGCGCACCGCTCAGGGTCGGGCTCGTACTGCCGGGGGGCAGTGCCGAGCTCGGCCCGGCGCTCGCCGCCGCCGCGCCCTTCGAGGTGGCCGGCGTCGAACTCGCCGTCCGGGACGCCGCCGAGGCGGTCGCCGCCCTGGACCGGCTGCTGCCGCCCGACGTCCCGGCCGCCATCGAGCTGCCGCGCGAACTCCTGCGCGGCGACGGCCTGGGCGAGGTACTGGACGTGCTCATCGACAGCCCCTACCGGGCGAAGTTCCGCACCGGCGGGGTGGTGGCCGAGGCGTTCCCGGACGAGGAGGAGCTGGCCGCCTTCCTCACCGGCTGCGCGCTGCGCGGACTGCCGTACAAGTGCACCGCCGGACTGCACAACGCCGTCCGGCACACCGACCCGGCCACCGGCTTCGAGCACCACGGCTTCCTCAACGTGCTGCTGGCCGCGCAGGAGACCGACCGGGCCGCAGCAGCGGCGGTGCTGGCGGAACGCGACGGCGCGGTGCTGGCCAAGGCCGTCCATGCGCTGACCGATCGTCAGGTTACGGTGATCCGGAACTCGTTCACCGCGTTCGGCACGTGCAGCATCGCCGAGCCCCTGGACGACCTGGCCGCGCTCGGCCTGCTGCCGTCCACGTCACAGCCCCAGGAGGACCGTTGAGCACCACCCCCCGCAGCTGGCTCGCCAGCGCCCAGGACTCGCCGTTCGGCGTGCACAACCTGCCGTACGGCGTGTTCACCGCCGCCGACCAGCCCGGCCGGCGCCGGATCGGCGTGCGCGTCGGGGACTTCGTGCTGGACGCCGCGGCGGCCGCCCGGGCGGCCGGGGCGCCGTCCGCGCTGCTGGCCGCGGACTCGCTCAACCCGCTTCTGGCGGCAGGGCGTTCGGCCTGGACGCAGGTCCGGGCCGACCTCACGCGATGGCTGACGGACGAGTCCTACCGCGAGGCGCTGTCGCCCGCGCTGGTGCCGGCGGGCGAGGTGCAGCTGCACCTGCCGTTCGAGGTCGCCGACTACGTCGACTTCTACGCCTCCGAGCACCACGCCACCAACCTGGGCCGGATCTTCCGCCCGGGCTCGGAGCCGCTCACCCCCAACTGGAAGCACCTGCCCATCGGTTACCACGGGCGGGCGGGCACGGTGGTCGTCTCCGGCACCCCGGTGGTGCGGCCCCACGGGCAGCGCAAGGCGCCCGCCGACCCGGCGCCGTCGTTCGGGCCGACCCGGCGGCTGGACATCGAGGCGGAGGTCGGCTTCGTCGTCGGCACCCCGTCCGAGCTGGGCCGGCCGGTCGTCCTGGGCGACTTCCGCGAGCACGTGTTCGGCGTCTGCCTGGTCAACGACTGGTCCGCGCGCGACATCCAGGCCTGGGAGTACGTGCCGCTCGGCCCGTTCCTCGGCAAGTCCTTCACCACCTCCGTATCCCCGTGGATCGTCCCGCTGGACGCCCTGCAGCACGCCCGGGTCGCGCCGCCCGAGCGCGACGTCGAGCCGCTGGCGTACCTGGACGACCGCGGCGGCGAGCCGTGGGGACTGGACCTGGCGCTGGAGGTCCGGCTGAACGGGCACCTGGTGTCCCGGCCGCCGTTCGCCTCGATGTACTGGACGGCACAGCAGCAGCTCACCCACATGACGGTCAACGGCGCCTCGCTGCGCACCGGCGACCTGTTCGCCTCGGGCACCGTCAGCGGGCCGGAGCCGGAGACCCGCGGCGCGCTGATCGAGCTGACATGGAACGGCGAGGAGCCGCTGAAGCTCCCGGACGGCACCACCCGGACGTTCCTGGAGGACGGCGACGAGGTCACCATCACCGCCACCGCGCCGGGGCCGGACGGCGCCGTCATCGGGTTCGGCGAGGTGACGGGGCGGGTCCAGCCGTAGCCGGCCCACCGCCGCCGGCCGACAACTGACGGCGAACGGATGACGGATAACGGATAACAGGCGATAGATAACAGCTGACAGATTTCATCATCTGTCAGCTGTTATCTGTTACCCCCACCCCCTCCCCGAACTCCCCCTCGCGCGCCGAACCCACCGCGCCCACAGGCCTGCCCCACCAGTGGCGCGATGTCCTCGCGGCCCGTCGCCCGACCGGTCGGATGATCACGGTTCCGCGCCACCCCGGTACGGTGGACGACAGGAGTCGTCAAGACCGAGGGACGACCGGACGACGGGAACGCACCCGATGAGCGCAGAGGTGGCGGAGGTCCAGGTCTCCCTGGACGGCGGGGCCGGACGGATCGTGCTGCACCGGCCGCGGGCGCTCAACTCCCTGACCCACGGCATGATCACCACCATCCACGCGACGCTGGCCGAGTGGGCCGCGGACGACCGGGTGCGCACCGTCGTCCTGACCGGCGCCGGCGAGCGCGGCCTCTGCGCCGGGGCCGACCTCCGCGCACTGCACGACGACGCCAAGGCCGGCGGGGCCGGCACCCGGGCCTTCTTCCGCGACGAGTACCGGCTCAACTCACTGATCGCCCACTACCCGAAGCCGTACGTCGCGGTGATGGACGGCATCACCATGGGCGGCGGCATCGGCCTGTCCGCCCACGGCGCGGTCCGGATCGTCACCGAACGTTCCACCATCGCGATGCCCGAGACCCGGATCGGGCTGGTCCCGGACGTCGGCGGCAGTCGGCTGCTCGCGCTCGCCCCGGGCGAGTTGGGCACCCACCTCGGCCTCACCTCGGCCTCGATGGGCCCCGGTGACGCGCTGCTGTGCGGGTTCGCGGACCATTTCGTCCCCTCGACGCGGATCGCGGCGCTGCTCGACGCCCTGGCCGAGAGCTCCGACCCGGCCGCCGTCGTCGCCGCGCACGCCGAGCCCGAGCCGGGAGCCCCGCTCGCGGAGCAGCGCGCCTGGATCGACGCCTGCTACGCGGCCGACAGCGTCGGGGAGATCGTCGAACGACTGCTGAACTCCGGCGTGGCGGAGGCGAAGGAGGCCGCGGAGCTGATCCTCGGCAACTCCCCCACGGCCGTCACGGTGACCTTCGCCGCGCTGCGCCGGGCCCGTACGCTCCCCTCCCTGGAGGCCGCGCTCGACCAGGAGTACCGCATCTCCTGCGCCGCGCTGGGCGGGCACGACCTGGTCGAGGGCATCCGTGCCCAGGTGATCGACAAGGACCGCACCCCGCACTGGTCCCCGGCCGCGCTCGCCGAGGTCGGGGAGGCGGACGTCGCCCGCTTCCTCGCGCCGCGCGTGGGCGACGAGTTGGGCCTGGCCTGACCGGGCTGCGCCGCCGACCCCGCACCGCCACGCGTCATGAGCCGCACGTCATGAAGCACGCGTCACGCACCACGCGTCACGCACCACGCACCACGCGTCACGCGTCACGCGTCACGCGTCACGCGTCACGCACCACGATCAAGGAGCCCGCATGACCCGCCCGAGCCCTCCACCGCCCGCCGAGGACGCCGACCCGCTGTCCCGGGTGCCGCTCGGCGAGCAGGTGCGCGGACTGCTGCTGGAGGGCCTGCTGAACGGGCGCTGGCAGCCCGGCGACCGGATCGTGGAACGGCGCCTGGCCGCCGAGTTGAACGTCAGCCAGGCGCCGGTCCGCGAGGCGCTGCGCTCGCTGCAGTCGCTCGGGCTGCTCGACGCCGAGCCCAACCGGGGCGTGCGGGTGCGCGAGATCAGCCCGGCCGAACTGCGCGAGGTCTACCAGGTGCGGGCCGCGCTGGAGCGGCTGGCCGCCGAGTCGGCAGTCGTCCACCTGGCCGGGGACACCGCCGCCCTGGAGCGGCACGCGGAACGGATGGCGGCGGCGGCCGGGGCGGGTGACGCGCTCGGGCAGGCCCGGCACGGCGTGGCCTTCCACCGCGAGATCGTGGCCGCCGCCGGCAACGGGGCGCTGCTGCGGACGTGGGAGGGGCTGGGCGTGGAGGTGTGGACGGTGCTGTCGCTGCACCGGGTCCGCCCGGAGCTGCACGAGAACGCGGCCGACCACGCCCCGCTGATCGAGGCCTTCCGGCGGCGGGATCCGGAGGTCGGGCGGCTGCTGGCGGAACACGTCCTGGAGTACGCCGACCGCTCTGCCTGAGCGGATCCGGGCGGGGTCCTGGCCCGGAATTTCAGTTCGCATAAGGATGATCGATCATCGCTCACATTACCCTCCAGTAGCGGTTGACGCGCCGCCTGATCACTCCCTACCGTCCATAGAGACCTTCCATGGAGAGAAATGCCATTCCGCATCCCGGAATCGGCACTCTGAAGCACCGGCAAAGGGGAACCATCCGTGTCCCAGCTCGACCAGCTTCCCGACCACGACCCCGAAGAGGTCGCGGAGTGGCGCGCCTCCCTGGACGCCGCCCGCGACTTCGGCGGAGCGCACCGCGCCGCCCACCTGCTGCGCCGCCTCGTCGAACACGCCGAACTGCGCCGGCTCGACGTCCCGCCGCTCCTGGACACCCCCTACGTCAACACCATCCCGACCGGCGCCGAGCCCGAGTTCCCCGGCGACGAGGCGATGGAGCGCCGGATCACCGCCTGGAACCGCTGGAACGCCGCCGCCATGGTGACCAGGGGCAACCACCGCGGCGGCCTCGGCGGACACATGGCCACGTACGCGTCCGCCGCCTGGCTGTACGAGGTCGGCTTCCAGCACTTCTTCCGCGGCAAGGAAGCCGACGGCTCCGGCGACCAGCTGTACGTCCAGGGCCACGCCGCGCCCGGCGTCTACGCCCGCGCCTTCCTCGAAGGGCGCATCGGCGAGGCCCAGTTGGACCGCTTCCGACAGGAGGCCGGCGGCGACGGCCTGCCCTCGTACCCGCACCCGCGCCGGCTGCCGTGGTTCTGGGAGTTCCCGACCGTGTCCATGGGCCTCGGACCGCTGTCGGCCATCCACCAGGCCCGGTTCAACCGGTACCTGACCGCGCGCGGCATCAAGGACACCTCCGGCTCGCACGTCTGGGCGTTCCTCGGCGACGGGGAGATGGACGAGCCGGAGTCGACCGCCGCGCTCGCCCTGGCCGCCCGCGAGGGGCTGGACAACCTCACCTTCGTGGTCAACTGCAACCTCCAGCGCCTGGACGGACCGGTACGCGGAAACGGCAAGATCGTCCAGGAGCTGGAGCGCCAGTTCCGCGCCGCCGGCTGGAACGTCGTCAAGTCACTGTGGGGCGAGGCCTGGGACGACCTCCTGGCCCGCGACACCACGGGCGCGCTGGTGCGCCGGCTCGGCGCGGTGCCGGACGGACAGTTCCAGACCTACGCCGCCTCGGACGCCCGCTACGTCCGCGAGCACCTGTTCCAGGCCGCGCCCGAACTCCGGGCGATCGCCGAAACCGTGGACGACCGGCGGCTGTTGGAGATCGTCGCGACCTCCCGGGCCGGGCACGAACCGCGCAAGGTGTACGCCGCCTACCGGGCGGCGCTGGAGCACCGGGGCGCCCCCACCGTGGTGCTGGTGCAGACGGTCAAGGGCTGGACCCTCGGCCCCGGCTTCGAGGCCCGCAACGCCAACCACCAGATGAAGAAGCTCTCCGGGGCGGAGTTCCGGGCGATGCGCGACCTGCTCGAACTCCCCATTCCCGACAGCGCCCTGACCGGCGAGCTGGTCCCGTACGCGCACCCGGGCCCGGACTCCCCGGAGGCCCGCTACCTCCGGGAGCGGCGCGCCGCGCTGGGCGGCCCCGCGCCCGCCCGCCGGGTGCGCTTCACCCCGCTCCCCGAGCTGCCCGCGAAGCCCTTCGAGACGCTGCTCAAGGGTTCCGGCACGCAGGAGATCGCGACCACCATGGCGTTCGTCCGGCTGGTCAAGGACCTGATGCGGGACAAGGCCACCGGCCACCGCTGGGTGCCGATCGTCCCGGACGAGGCGCGCACCTTCGGCATGGAGTCGCTCTTCCCGAGCGCCGGCATCTACTCGCCGCTGGGGCAGACCTACGACCCGGTCGACCGCGACCAGCTGCTCCACTACAAGGAGTCGGCGACCGGCCAGATCCTCAACGAGGGCATCACGGAAGCCGGTTCGATGGCCTCGCTGACCGCCGCCGCGACCGCGTACGCCACCCACGGCGAGCCGGTGATCCCGTTCTACATCTTCTACTCGATGTTCGGCTGGCAGCGCACCGCCGACCAGATGTGGGCCCTGGCCGACCAGTTGGGCCGGGGCTTCCTGATCGGCGCCACCGCCGGACGCACCACGATGACCGGCGAGGGCCTGCAACACGCCGACGGTCACTCGCAGTTGATCGCCTCCACCAACCCGGCGGCGCTGTCCTACGACCCCGCCTTCGGGTACGAGGTCGCGGTGATCGTCCGCGAGGGCCTGCGCCGGATGTACGGAAGCAGCCCCCAACACCCGCACGGCGAGGACGTTTTCTACTACCTGACCGTCTACAACGAGCCGCTGCCACAACCGCCGCTGCCGCTGCCGACCGGCACGGATGCCACCGACATCACCGACATCACCGACATCACCGACGGCATCCTGCGCGGGCTGTACCGCTACCGCCCGGCGGAGCCCTCCCCGTCCGGCGACGCGCCGCGAATCCAGCTGCTCGCCTCGGGCACCGCCGTGCGCTGGGCACTCGCCGCCCAGCAACTGCTGGGCGAGGACTGGGGTGTGGCGGCGGACGTCTGGTCGGCACCCTCCTGGACGGAGCTGCGCCGGGAGGCACTGGACTGCGACGCGGCCAACCTGGCGCAGGCGGCGGCCGGTACGGGCGCGGCGGCGCGCGTCCCCTACGTGACACGGGCGCTGGCAGGGGCGCCCGGGCCGGTGCTGGCGGTCAGCGACTGGATGCGCGCGGTGCCGGACCAGATCCGCCCGTGGGTGGAGCAGGACTGGACGTCGCTCGGCACGGACGGCTTCGGCCTCTCCGACAGCCGGGACGCGGCGCGGCGGCACTTCGGCGTGGACGCCCAGTCGATCGCGGTGGCGGCGCTGGCCGCGCTGGCGCGCCGGGGCGAGGTCAAGGCGGAGACCGTCCGGCAGGCGGCCGAGCGCTACGGGGTCCGCTTCTGACCCCTGACGTCCCGTGTCCGGAGTCCCGGGCCCGGCTCCCCCAGCGGGATGCCGGACCCGTGACGACCGTCTCGCATACCAAGACTGGCGCGAGGCGGGGCTCGTCGTAGATCGTTGGATGGTCAGGGCGCGCCCGCGCGGCGCCGAGCAGCGGAATGGGAGTCAACGGCGATGACCGAGACCGAGACCTACGAGACGATCCTGGTCGAGCGCAAGGGCCGGGTGGGGCTGATCACGCTCAACCGGCCGAAGGCGCTCAACGCGCTGAACACCCAGCTGATGAACGAGGTGGTCGCGGCCGCCACCGCCTTCGACCGGGACCCGGAGATCGGCTGTCTGGTGATCACCGGCTCGGAGAAGGCGTTCGCGGCCGGCGCCGACATCAAGGAGATGCAGGGCAACCGGTTCCCGGACGTCTACCTGGACGACTGGCTGGGCCCCTGGGACCGGCTCGGCGCGCTGCGCAAGCCGGTCGTGGCGGCGGTGGCCGGGTTCGCGCTGGGCGGCGGCTGCGAGCTGGCGATGCTGTGCGACATCCTGCTGGCGGCGGACACCGCGAAGTTCGGGCAGCCGGAGATCAAGCTCGGCGTCATCCCCGGCATCGGCGGCTCGCAGCGGCTGACCCGGGCCGTCGGCAAGGCCAAGGCGATGGAACTGTGCCTGACCGGCCGGATGATGGGCGCCGAGGAGGCCGAGCGGGCCGGCCTGGTCTCCCGGATCGTCCCGGCTGACCAGCTGCTGGCCGAGGCACTGACGGTGGCCGAGACCGTCGCGGCGATGTCCACCCCGGCGGCGGTCATGCTGAAGGAAAGCGTCAACCGCGCCTTCGAGACGACCCTCGCCGAAGGCGTCCGCTTCGAGCGCCGGCTGTTCCACGCGGCGTTCGCCACGGCGGACCAGAAGGAGGGCATGGCGGCCTTCGCCGAGAAGCGTCCGCCGTCCTTCACCAACCGGTGATCTGGCCGCTGACGGCAGACGACTGACAGCCGACAAGTAACAGATAACAGCTAACAGATTTCGTCAGCTGAAATCTGTTAGCTGTTATCCGTCGACTGTCAGCCGCCATCCATCAGGCGCCGTCACGCCTCGTCCACCAGCGCCGTGTTGAGCCGGGCGAGCCCGCTACGGGTGGCGGCGACCACGATCTGGTCGCCGGGGGTGAGGCGCCGGGTGCGGTCGGGGAAGTTCCACTGCAACTGCGTGCTGCGGGCGAACCGGACGGCGATCACCCGGACGCCGCCCGGGTCCTCCAGGTCGTGCCGGTTCATCCCGATCAGCCCGCTGCCGTCCTCGACCGTCAACTCGGCGATCAGCAGCACGTGCCGGAACACCGACAGCATCCCGCGCACCTCGCGCCCCATCAGGGCGGCGGCGAAGGCAGGTGCGGCCAGGTAGGAGACCGAGCGCGAGGCCGCGTTGTCCAGCGTCGCGTAGAAGTGCCCGGCGAAGTTGTCGTCGAACAGCCTGACCACCACGCGGACTTCGGGATTCCCGTGGCGCGCCTCCAGGGCCGCCTCCAGGTTCGTGGCATCGTCGCCGCTGACCGCGACCAGCGCCCGGCTGTGCTTCAACCGGGCGCGGCGCAACTGCTCCTCGAACGGGCCGTCGCCCAGGACCACCGGGATACCGAGCGCCCTGGCGGCCGCGATGCCCCGGGCCTGCGGGTCGCGCTCCATGCAGACCACCGGCACGCCCAGTTCGTGCAGTTGGGCCGCGACCCGGGTGCCGACGTTGCCGAGGCCGACGACGATCACGTGGTCCCGGGTGCCGGCCCCGGGGTTGCGGGGCTGCCCGCGCCGCCCGGAGCCGAGCACCTCCACCGCGATGGCGGTGGCGACCGGGGCGAAGGTGATCCCGCAGATGGTGATCACCACCTGCGCCACCCGCTGCCACAGCCCGCCCGTCCCGGTCCCGGCGGCGATGTCGGCGAGTTGGTCGGGCTGGGCGGCGCCCGCGAGGTCGAGCAGCGAGATGTAGAGGGTCCAGCCGAAGTTCCGGTTCAGGTACCAGAGCACGCCGAAGGCCATCAGCACCGCGGCAAGGGCGGTGAGCAGCACCAGCCGCATCCGGGCGCTGGTGAAGAAGCGCATCATGTCGAGCAGCCGCCAGCGCGCCCGCCGTGCCCAGCTGATCGGTTCCCTGGGTTCGATGCGCAGCGCCTGGAGGGCGGCCACGCCACCCGGTTCCTCCTCTGGCGCCGGTCCCGGTTCCGCTTCGCGGCGGACGCCACCGGGACGGACCGGCCCGTCGTCGCCGAACTCGCTGGCGAGCCGGACGAAGTCGGCCGAGTCGCCGCGCTGTTCGGGCAGCAGGCGGATCCTACTGAGGTCCTGGCGGTCGATGTGGTCGGCGACCACGCAGATCCGGTCGGAGGTGATGGCGTCGTCGAAGGCGATGTGCAGGAAGCGTCCGCCGATCTCGACCGAGTTGGGCCGCCCGAGCGCCGCCGCGGCGAAGGCGGGTGCGGCGGTTGCGGATCCGGAGAGCGCGGCACCGTTCCTGAGCAGCCGTTCGATGTTCTCGCCGAGGCGCTGGTTGAACATCCGGAGCACGATCCGCAGGTCCGGGTTGTGGCCTTGGGCGCTGAGCGCGGCGTGGATGTTGTCCTGGTCACTGCCCTCGACGAGGGCGAGGCCGCGGGCGGTGTCGATCGACACCTCGCGCAGCGCCTCGTCGGTGATGCTGGCGTACTCGACGACGGCGGCGACGCCGGGGAGTTGCTCGATCTGCGGCGCGTGGTCGCGGGTGCGATCGGCGACCAGGACGACGACCGGGACCTCGTAGTGCTCTACGAGTTCCAGGACCAGCCGGTGGGCCAGTGCGTTGCCCCCGCAGACGATGTAGTGCTGACTGACCGGCTCGACCGAACGGGTCCCCCACCCTTCAGAAGTCATACCGCCGGATGATATCGACGGCAGGCGACCGGACGATGTCGTTCCGGCGACCGGAAGGCCACCGGAGCCGCTCCATCGAACATTCGTCTCCTCCCTCTTCTGTTCCCCCCGACCTGCCTCCATCCCCCGAACGGCCGTACCCGACGCGCCGGTCGGCGGTGGCCCGGCCAGTCTGGGGTTCGGCCCCTGCCCGTCCCCGGCCCCGAGGAGTGCACCACCGTGGTTTCCCCGATCATCACCCCCGACGGTTCCCCGGTCCAGGGTCCGCTCGGCCAGCTCGCCAAGGCCGCCTGGCAGGTCCTGCTGCTCGCCGGAATCGTCTCGCTGGCCCTCGGAATCGTCGTCTTCGTCTGGCCGAAGGAGACCCTGCTGGTGGTGGGCGTGCTGTTCGGCCTCTACCTGCTGGTCATCGGCATCGTGCAGTTGGTCGCCGCGTTCGGCACCCACGCGACCACCGCACTGCGGGTGCTGGCCTTCATCAGCGGGGCGATCTGCGTCCTGCTGGGGCTGCTCTGCTTCCGCAGCGCGGCGCAGTCACTGGTCCTGCTGGCGATCTGGATCGGCATCGGCTGGCTGTTCCGGGGCATCACCCAGCTCGCCGCCGCGGTCTCCGACCCGCAGATGCCGGCCCGTGGCTGGCAGGCCTTCGCAGGCGCGGCCAACACGGTGGCCGGTGTGCTGCTGCTGATCTGGCCGGTCGGTTCGATCGCCGCGTTGGCCGTCCTGGCCGGCTGCTGGCTGGTGATCCTCGGACTGATCGAGATCGTGACGGCCATCCAGATGCGCGGCCGGGCCAAGCAGATCCCGGCGGGGGTCTGACTCCACGACCCGACTTCACGGCTTGACGCCGTAGGTCTGACGCCGCAGGTCCGTCTCCAGGGGGCCGACTCCGCAGGTCACGCGGAAGGCCAGGAGGCCGCCGACGTCCCTGACCGGTGCTACCGTGCCGGCGGTTGCGCGGCGCGCACTCAGCGCCAGACCGGCGCGTCCGTCCCCCAGCGCCCCGGCGGGCGGGACCAGTCGGTGGGCGCGCCGGTGTAGGCGATGGGCGGCAGGGCGTGGCGCAGCCGTCCGTAGGCGGAGTCGGTCTCGGCGAGCCACCGGGCCGGGTCGTACGCCTCGGTGTCCGGGGTGCCCTCCGCCGAGGCAGCAGGGGCGGGCGCCTCGGGCGGGATGCCGTGCAGCAGCCACGAGGCCGTACCGGCGAGGGAGAACCGCAGGTGGCGGCCGCCGGGCCGACCGGTGCGCTGCTCGGTGAGGGCGCGCAGGACGGCGGCGGCGACGAGGTAGCCGGTGCCGTGGTCGAGAGCCTGGGCGGGCAGTACGCCCGGGCGGCCGTCGGGGCCGGCCTCGTGGGCGGCGATGCCGACGCCGGCCTGGACGAGGCTGTCGAAGCCGCGGCGGCCGGCCCAGGGGCCGGCCCAGCCCCAGGCGCAGAGCTGCGCGACGATCAGGCCGGGATGGCGGGCCGACAGTGCGTCGGGGGTGAGGCCGTGCGCGTCGAGGGCGCCGGGGCGGTAGCCGGTGACGAGGACGTCGGCGGTGGCGAGCAGGCCGTCGAAGACGGCGCGGTCGGCGGGATCGGCGAGGTCGAGACGGGTGGAGCGCTTGCCGAAGCCGGTGTCGGCGTGGGCGTCGTCGGCCTCGGGGAGGTGGGGCGGGTCGACGCGCAGGACGTCGGCGCCCAGCAGGGCGAGGGTGCGGGTGGCGACCGGTCCGGCGATGACCCGGGTGAGGTCGAGCACGCGGATCCCGGCGGCGGGCCGCTCCGGGCCTGCGTCGCCGAGCGGGCGGACGGGCGCGGTGCCGGTCACCCGGCTCTCCACCAGGGGGTGCACGGTGGCACTGACCGGCGCGACGGCCACGGCGAGCGCCCCCGCCTCGAACGCCCGCTCCTGGACCTGCTCCGCCGGCAGTTCACCCAGCAGCTTGGCGAGCTCTTCGGGCCCGGCGTCGGCGGGCAGGTCGAGGGCGGCGAGCAGTCGGGCGCGGTGGTGCGGGTAGTTGGCGTGGGTGCGGACCCAGCCGTCCGCGGTGCGCCAGAAACCGGAGTGCGGGGCGAAGCTGACGGGTGTGCGGCCGTCGACGGTCAGGTGGCGTTCGCTGACGAAGGCCGTGGCGACGGCGCCCTGGTCCACCCGGACGGCGGGGACCGGGCCGCCGGTGCGGTGGGCGGCGAGTTCGGCGGCGGCCAGCGAGCAGGCGGCCACGGTGGCCCGGGCGAGCCTGCGCACCGGAAGACCGGAGGGCGGGACGTCGCCGGGGCCGTGGAAGGAGACCCGCCCCAGCAGGTCCGCCGATCCGCCGAGGGCGGCCCAGAGGTCGGCGGTGGCCCGGTCCGCGGGTTCCCCGCCGCGGGCGGGCTGTTCTGCGGACGCAGCCTGCTCAGCGGGCACGGGCTGATCGGCGGGCACGGGCTGATCGGCGGGCCGGGTGCCGGGGAAGGTCGGACGCTCTGTCATGCCCGGCATTGTGCTCCCGTTCTCAGGCGCTCGCTGTGACGCCCGCCACCAGCATCAGCAGCACCGCCGAGACGAGGGTCATCCGGCGCGCCGCGCGCGGGGTGCCGCCCAGCCGTCCGCCCAGGCGTCCGCTGGCGTGCGCGACCAGCCCGTACACGACGGCGCAGGCCAGCACGTTGAGCGAGCCGAGGGCGAGCACCTGACCGCCGACCGGCAGCGCGGCGCCCGGCTCGACGAACTGCGGCACCAGGGAGAGGTAGAGCAGCAGCCCCTTGGGGTTGAGCAGGGCGGTCAGCATGCTCTGGCGCAGCACGGTCGCGGTGGGCTGCGGCTTGGGCTCGGTGAGGGCCGTGGCGCCCCCGCCCTTGCGCAGCGCGAGCAGCATGCTGACGGCCAGCACCAGCAGGTACGCGGCGCCGGTGAGGCGCAGGACGGGCAGGGCGGCGGGGACGGCACGCAGCGCGGCGGCCAGGCCGGCGCTGGAGAGCAGGGTGTGGACGGCGTAGCCGGCGCAGACGCCGCCGACCGCGATGAAGGCGGCGCGCCGGCCCTGGCCGAGGCCTCGGGCGGCGATGTAGAGCCAGTCGGGCCCCGGTGTGCAGACCAGCAGCAGGTCGACTCCGAGGAAGAGGAGGAGGGCGTGGGTGTCCATGGGTAGCGGCGACCTGTCGTGCTCGTTCGGGCGGGTCCCGGCCGTTGGTCCGGTGATCCTCGCGGCACCTGTCCGGTGCGTTCGGTCACTGAAGGTAGCCGGATAGCCCTGGCACGCGATGGCCACTTCCTGCTCGCCCGGCCCGCGTTTTGGCAGAATATTGCGCCATGGACCGAATCGACCGCAGAATCCTCCGCGAGCTCCAGCAGGACGGCCGCCTGACCAACGCCGACCTGGCCGCACGGGTGGACCTCACCCCCTCCCCCTGCCTGCGCCGGGTCCGACAACTGGAGCAGGACGGCGTGATCCGCGGCTACCGCGCGCTCCTGGACGGCACGGCGGTCGGACGCGGCTTCCAACCCTTCGTCACGATCACCATGCGTCACGAGGATCAGGTGACGGTCGCCGAGTTCGAACGCCGGGTGGCGGAGCTGCCGGAAGTGGTGGAGGCCCACCGCCTCTTCGGGGAGCCCGACTACCTGCTGCGCATCGCGGTGGCCGACATCGTCGCGTACGAGCGCTTCATCACCGACGTGCTCTCCGGCCTGCCGGGGATCGCGCAGGTCAACTCCCATCTGACGATGAAGCAGGTGAAGGCCGACCGGGGGCTGCCGATCGGCGGGTAGGGCGCGAACGGGGGTTCGGAGGGCTCGGAGGGTTCGGAAGGCTCAGAGGGCTCAGAGGGTTCGGAAGGCTCGGAGGGCTCAGAACGTGAAGCGCAGCGACCGGACCCGGTGGTCGAAGTTGGACGGCACGATGTCCGGCTCGCCCACCGACCGCACCTCGGGCAGCCGGGCGAACAGCTCGCGGAACAGCACCTTCATCTCCTGCCGGGCCAGGTGCGCCCCGATGCAGTAGTGCGGCCCTCCGCCGCCGAAGCCGAGGTGGGGGTTGGGCGTGCGGGTGATGTCGAACGCGTCCGGGTCGGGGAAGACCGTCTCGTCCCGGTTGGCCGAGCCGAAGAACAGCGCGACCTTCTCCCCCGCGCGCAACAGCGGGCCCCCGGGGCCGCCGAGCTCGTGGTCGACGGCGAGGGTCCGGCGGAAGTGGATGATCGGCGTGGCGTGTCGGATGATCTCGTCGACCGCACCGCCGAGCCCTCCGTCGAGGTCCGCGAGCAGCAGGGCGCGCTGCTCCGGGTTCGCGGTCAGCAGGTGCAGGCCGTGGGCGAGCGCGTTGCGGGTCGTCTCCACGCCGGCCACCAGCAGCAGGGAGAAGAACGCGCCGAGTTCGCGTCCGGTGAGCCGACGGCCGTCCACGTCGGCGGTGACCAGGGCGGAGATCAGGTCCTCGGTGGGCCTGCGGCGACGCTCACGGCCGATCGAGGCGACCATGCCCTGCATGCGGGCCAGCGCCAGCAGCCCGCGCCCTGGCATCCGGATCCGGCGGCGCAGCGGGCGGGCCACGCCGATGTTCTCGGAGGCGTGGTTGACCTGGTCCAGGATCATTCGGCGCGGGTGTTCCGGGATCCCCATCATGGTGCAGATCACCTGGAAGGGGAGCTCGGCGGCCACGGAGGTGACGAAGTCCTCCGGCCGCCGCCGCTCGACGTCGTCGACCAGGCGGGTGGCGACACGGCGGATGTCCTCCTCGACCTGGCCGAGCAGCCGGGGGGTGAAGGCGCGCGAGACGATCCTGCGCAGCTGGGCGTGCCGGGGGTCGTCGAGGTTGACCATCGAGTCGCCGAACACCAGGCGGACCCAGCGGGGCGGTTCCGGGGTCGTGACGCCGGGGCCGCTGAGGAACACCGCGGGGGTGCGGCTGGCCTCGACCACGTCGGCGTGGCGGACCAGCGCGTGGAAGCCCCGGCCGGTGGCGGGATCGCCGAAGAACACCGGCGCGGGGAGTCTGCGCAGTTCGGCGAAGGCGGCCGCGCGGGCGGGGGCGGGCAGCTGCCAGAAGCGGGGGTCGGAGAGGTCGGCGGCGGGGGCCGCCAAGCCGGTCGAGGTCTCCATGGCCGGGCCTCCTGCTTCGTGTGCGACGTCCACCCGACAGCCACCTTCGGTGCCGGGGTGTGCACATTTAGTGAGCAAGCGGGGGGCGATGTCAAACCATGCCGATGGTCGTACGAACGGGTTGGCGCG
Organism: Kitasatospora sp. NPDC094016; assembly: GCF_040304045.1. NCBI lineage: Bacteria > Bacillati > Actinomycetota > Actinomycetes > Kitasatosporales > Streptomycetaceae > Kitasatospora > Kitasatospora sp. NPDC094016. Next base: position 62,321 of record NZ_JBEOUK010000001.1, on the reverse strand, counting down.
GTGGCCGGGCCGGGTGTCTCGACGCACGGCGGCGCGGGGCCGGGCATGGTCTCACGGGGTGGAACCGGCCAATACCGGAGGGTGCGGTCCGGGCCGGGCGGGGCGGGTGCGACGATGAGTGCCATCGTGATGACCGACCGGATCCGCCTGCTGCGCGCCGTGGTCTTCGCCGCGCTGTGCGTGGCGCTGGCCGCCGCGGCGCACGTCGCCATGGCCGGAGCCGGGGTCTCACCACCGGTGCTGGCCGGCGTGTTCGGGGTCGTCCTCGGTCTGACCTGGCTGCTCGCCGGCAAGCGGCGCGGGCTCGGCGCGATCAGCGTCTGGATGGTCGCGACGCAGAGCGCGCTGCACCTGTTGTTCGAACAGGCCGCGGCGCTCGGCCGGGGAGGCGGCGGTCTCGGCCGACTCGCCACCACGGACTGGGCCGCGCTGCTGCTCTGCAACCCCGAGCGGATCCCCGGCGGGCTCTCCCCCGTCGACCTGGCCCGGATGGCGGGCCTCGACCCGGACGTCCCGCCCGCCGCCAACGGCCTGCACGCCATGGCGGGCATGCACCACGGGACGGCGGCGGGTGTGGTTTCCGCCCCGGTGTCGGTAGCCACGTCCGCGTCGGTCTCCACGTCGCTCTCCGCGTCCGCTTCGGCCTCGGCTTCGGCTTCGGCTTCGGCTTCGGCTTCGGCTTCGGCTTCGGCCGATGGGACGGCGCTGGACGTGGCCGGGATGGCGGGGATGCCCTCCGGGACGACACACGGCATGGCACACGGGATGGCGCACGGGATGTCCTTCGGGATGATCGCCGCCCACGCGCTCGCCGCGCTGGCCTGCGCGCTGCTGCTGTGGCGCGGTGACGCCGCGCTGGTCCGGCTCTTCGACCTGCTCGGCGCGCTCGGCGCCGTGGTCGCGGGAGTGCTGGTGCTCCCGCTGCTGGCGCTCTTCGCGCGCCCCTTCGGCTACCGCCCGCCGGCTGCGCCCCGGCCCACCGGCGGCCGGGCCCGGCCGTCCCGGTCGGTGCTGCTCACCCATGCCGTGGTCCGGCGCGGCCCGCCGGTGCTCGCGCTCGCCCGCTGACGCGCCCGCCGTCCCCACCCCCTCCGCCCACCGCCCCCGGCAGCCCACCGCCGCCGGGGACCGCAGGGCTCACGGGGTTCGCTCGACGGGCAGGTCGCCCTGCCGCTCGGCCGCTCCTTCGCCGCCGTGCCGCCAGGGCCCGGACCCGCGCCTGCCCGCCGTCTCCTCCATGGAGACGCCGCGGGCCGCGCGGAAGTCCCATGGACGCCGACGGCGCCGCCTCGGGTGGCGCCGCTCCCAGCCCTCCCCTCAGGACCTTCGCATGCCTGACTACGACGGCACACCGGCTTGGGCCGGCGCCACCGTCCTACCGCTCCACGGTCTCCGGCCCGTCCGGAGCCTGACCGCCCCCGAGCCCTCGCACGCCGAGTCCGTCCAGCAAGCGGGCCGACCACTCCTCCGACGGACCGTCGGCGGCGCTCGCCCGGACGCGGCCGCGCAGTTGCTCGGCCCGCTCCAGCCACGCTCGGCAGCCGGCGCAGCGCGCGACGTGCCCGTCCAGCCGGCCATCCGGCAGTCCGGTCGGTTCGCCGTCGAGCCGGGCCGACAGGGCGGTACGGAACTGCGCGCATCTCATACGACCATCGTCCCGCACTGCCCTCACGGTGGGACCGGCCGGGTGGGAGGCCGCCATGGATGACGAGCAGCTCACCGCGCTCGCGCTGACCGCCCGCGCGGGCCGGGCCCCGGACGTCGAGGCCTTCGTCCGCGCCACCCAGCGGGACGTCTGGCGGTTCGTCGCCCACCTCACCGACGTCCAGTCCGCCGACGACCTCGCACAGGAGACCTTCCTGCGCGCGCTGCGCGGCCTGCCCGCGTTCGCCGGCCGCTCCTCGGCCCGCACCTGGCTGCTGTCGATCGCCCGGCGCACGGTGATCGACCGGTACCGGACGGCCGCCGCCCGACCGCGCTGCGCGGCGCTGCCGGACTGGCAGGAGGCGGCGGAGCGGCAGGGGACCGAACCGGCGGCCGGGTTCGAGGACGGCGTCGCGCTCGGGGACCTGCTCGACCGGGTGCCCGCCCAGCGGAGGGAGGCCTTCGTTCTCACCCAGGTGGTCGGCCTGAGCTATGCCGAGGCGGCCGAGGTCGCCGGCTGCCCGATCGGCACCGTCCGCTCCCGAGTCGCCCGCGCCCGGGAGGAGCTGATAGCCCGGCTCCGCGCGGCCGAGGGCGGGGAACTCGCAGCGGCCTGCTGAGCGGACGAACGGCAGGTGGCGGGTAACAGATGACAACTAACAGATAACAGATTTCGAAATCTGTTATCTGTTAGTTGTCGGTTGTCATCTGTCCGCCGCCCTCGCCCGCCCGCCCGTCCGTCCGAACCGTCCGTCCGTCCGTCCGTCCGTCCGAAAATTCCCCCACATGTTCGGAACTGGAGCCCCCGCGCCTCCGACTGCTGTACCGGACACCGCCGCCGAGGCGGTGTCCGGTACAGCAGTCGGGCAACGGAGGGACTCCATGGCAGCGCAACAGCCGCTGGCCGCCGCCACGTTGATGGACAATCAGGCCGAACCGGCGGACCGATGGATCCTGGTCGTGGCCGCCGGGCTGCTCTCGTTCGTCGCGATGCTCGACATGAACGTGGTCAACCTGGCCCTCACCGACATCTCGGCCAGCCTCCACGTGTCCGCCGGGGTCGCCCAGTGGGCCACCCTCGGCTACCAACTCCCGCTGGTGGCGCTCCTCTTGCCCGCCGGGCGCTGGCTGGACCAGGTGGGCACCCGCTCGGCGTTGCTGCTCGCCGTCAGTTGCTTCGCCGCGTGCAGCGTGCTGGCCTCCCTCGCCCCCTGGGCGGGCTGGCTGATCGCCGCCCGACTGCTCCAGGGCGCCTTCGGCGCGGTGCTGTTCGTCCTGATGCCGGTGCTGGCCGCCACCTCCGTCCGCCCCGAGTCCCGCGGACGGGCGATGAGCATCCCGGCCACGCTCGGCCCGCTCGGCGCCGTCACCGGGCCGGTCATCGGCGGCCTGCTGCTGGACCACTTCGGCTGGCGGGCGGTCTTCCTGATCAAGCTGCCGGTCTGCCTGGCCGCCGTGCTGATCGTGCGCCGGTACGCCCCGCGGCGGGGCCGCCTGCGCCCGCCCGACCGGGCGTCGCTCGGCGATGCCGCCCTGATCGGCGCGGCCGTCGCCGCCGTGCTGCTCGCGCTGACCCTGGCCCCGGAGGCGCCGCTGTGGCTGCTTCTGGCGCTGCCCGCCGCCCCTCTGGTGCTGGTCTGGCTGCGCCGCCCCGGGGGCAGGCCGGTCGCCGAAGTCCTGCGGGCCGCCGGCACCGTCGGGGTCAACGCGTCGGTGCTGGCCCTCGCCGCCGGCTTCGCGGCCTGCCACTACCTGCTCGCCCAGCACCTGCGCGGCCCGGGCGGCGAGAGCGCCACCGCCACCGCGCTCACCATGCTGGCCTTCCCGCTCGGCATGGTGCTGGCCGGCCGGGTCGGCGGACGGCTGGCCGACCGCTGGGGCGCCCGGCCGACCGCGCTCACCGGCGCCGCCGTGACCACCCTTGGCCTGGCACTGCTCGTCCCGCTGGACACCGGGTGGTCCGCCGCCGACATCGCCTGGCGGCTCGCCCTGGCCGGTGTCGGGATGGGCCTCAACGGCGGCCCCACCCAGGCCCTGGTGATGACCGCCTCGCCCCCCGGGAAGCTCGCCACCGCGGGCTCCGCCGTCCAACTGGCCCGCAGCCTGGGCTTCGCCTTCGGCCCTGCCCTGGCCGGCGCCGCCGCGCTGGCCGGCGACCGCGCCACCACCGGCACCCGGGCGGGCATCGCCCTGGCCGCCCTGGTCGCGGCGACGGCCGTAGCCCTGCTCGCCCTGCACCGCCGTCCACGGACCTGAGACCGCCGGACCGCGCCTTCCCGACGCCCGCCCGCCCGGAGCCCATACACCCGGAGCCCGTACCCGAGAGCCCGCACCCCGCCATGCCCGCACCACCGGAGGAACACCGCAGATGACCGACACCGTCCATGACCCGGCGCCGGCCCACCCGACGGACGAGCCGCGCTGCCCGTACGGCTACGACCAACTCCCGGACCCCGTACCGCTGTACGGCCCCGAGTACAAGAGCGACCCGTACCCGCTCTACCGGCGCATGCGCGAGGCCGGGCCGGTGCACCGGGTGGAGTTCCCGAGCGGCATCCACGCCTGGCTGGTCACCGGCTATCAGGCCGCCCACGAGACCCTCAACGACCCCCGGTTCGGCAAGAACCACGCACTGGGCAACGAGAACTGGCGCGAGCTGGCGTCGATCATGCCCGAGCCGCAGCACTCCCAGTTGCAGGTCCACCTGCTGCACCAGGATCCGCCCAAGCACACCACGATGCGCCGGCTCGTCCTGGACGCCTTCGCGCCGCGCCGGGTGGAGTCGTTGCGCCCGCGCTTCCAGGAGCTGGCCGACACACTGGTCGACGAACTGCCCGAGGCCGGCGGCGCCGACCTGGTGGCCGGCTTCGCGGCGCACTTCCCGTTCCGGGTGCTCGCCGAAGTGATCGGCCTGCCGGCCGAGTTGGCGGTGCGATTCGACCGCGACTGGGGCAAGGTCGTACAGCCCGTCGGCCCGCACGACCCGGGCCGCCCGGCGTACGAGGCGCGGCTGCGCGGCCTCCAGACGTACATCGCCGACGTGGTCGCCCACAAGCGCGCCGGGAACCCCGCCGATGACCACGACCGGCACGACCCGGACACGGTCGGCGCCGACCTGCTGGGCCGGCTCGTCGCCGCCCACGACGCGGGCGAGTTGAGCCGCGAGGAGCTGGACTCCATGGTGTTCCAGCTGCTGGTCGCGGGCCAGGAGCCGGTCACCAACCAGATCACCACCATGCTGATCACCCTGCTGCGCCACCCCGACCAGCTCGCCCGGCTGCGCGACTCCCTCCCCGAGGGGCCCGCCCACGACCCCGGACTGCTGGCCCGTGCGGTGGAGGAACTGCTGCGCCACGACGCCGCGTTCGAGCTCACCACCTGGCGTTTCCTCGCCGAGGACGGAGACCTGTTCGGGACCACCGTCCCGGCCGGCGACTCGGTGATCGTCTCGCTGTGCGCCGCCAACCGGGACGAGACCCGGTTCCCGGACGCGGACCGCCTCGACTTCGACCGCACGCCCAACGCCCATCTCGCCTTCGGCCACGGCATCCACTACTGCCCCGGCGCCGCCCTGGCCCGGGCCGAACTCCAGACCGCCATCGCCACCCTGCTCACCCGGCTGCCCGGGCTGCGCCCGTCCGAGGCGCCCAGCGAGGGCCTGGACTCCCTCGCCTGGATCCCCGCCGTCCTGGCGCGCGGGGTCAACCGGCTGCCCGTCGACTACGACCGGCGCGTCTGAGCCGAGGCCCCGGCCACCCTGCGAACACCCCGCGGCCGCGACCGGCCGCCGACGTCCGCCCGGCGTCCGCTCCACGCCCGCACCACCTTCCACGGAGGACCACCATGCCGCCCGCCGGCACCGTTTCCGCCCGCCACCACCACACCGCACCCGGGCCCGCGCCCACACCCACACCCGGGCCCGCGCCCGAGCCCACGCCCGCGCCCGCGAACACCGGGGTCGGCGCCCACCCGCAGGACGCCGCGCGGCTCGCCGCCCGGATCCTCGGCCTGCTCCTGCCGAACCGCCGCGCATCCGACCCGGGGCTGAACGCCGATCCCGAGCATTTCCCCTTCCAGCTGGCCCAGTTGACGGACTTCATCACCGCAGGCGACCCGATCCTGTTCACCCTGCCCGGCTTCCCCTGCAAGTCGCCGAACCCCGCGAAGGTGCTCAGCCACCTGCCCGACGAGGGCGAACGGCTGTCGCTCACCTTCCTCGACGGGCTCTGCGCGGAGATCGGCGGGCACTACGAGCCCGGCGCACGGATCCTGATCTGCTCGGACGGTCACATCTTCGGCGACCTCGTCCACGTCCCCGACGATCACATCGACGAGTACTCCGACGAGTTGACGGCGATGATCGCCCGTGAGGGCCTCGCCCACCTCGCCACCTTCGACCTGCGGGACGTCCTCGGCGACCTGCCGTACGACGACAAGCGCGCCCGGGTGCACGCCCAGTACGCGCCGAGCGTCGAGGAGTTGCGCGAGCTGGTGCTGACGGACGAGGAGACCCTGCGGCTCTACCGCGGCATCACGCGCTTCCTGACCGACGACACCGTCGGCTTCACCGGCACCCGCTCCGCCCTGCAGCGCGACTGCCGTCGCCGCGCGTACGGGGTGATCCAGCGCAGCCGAGCCTGGGGCGAGTTGATCGCCGAGCAGCACCCCCGGTCGGTCCGGCTCTCCATCCACCCGCAGCCCGCAGGCGCGCCGAAGTTCGGCATCCGGCTGCTGGAGGCCGCCGACGCCTGGATGACGCCCTGGCACTCGTCGGTTCTCCACCGCGCCGACGGTGAATGGGAGTTGCTGCGCAGCGAGGAGGCCGCGCAGCGCGGCCGGCTGGTCGAACTCGACGGCCGGCCGAGCCACTACGAGGCGTTCTGACGCGCGGGCCCCACCTCGGCGGCCCGCACCCCCTCGACCCCGGCCCCACCAGCATCCGCCCCGGCCCTGGCGCTCTCCACCAAGGCCGGGGCGGCTGGGACGGCCGGGGTGCGGTGGTCGAAGGCGATCAACGGGTCGCCCGTGAGCGGGTGTTCGACCACCGCCGCGCGGACGCCGAACACCTCGGCCAGCAGCTCCGCGGTCAGCACCTCGCGCGGCGCCCCGGAGGCCACCAGGGCGCCGCGGTGCAGGACGTGCAGCCGATCGCAGACGGAGGCGGCGGCGTTGAGGTCGTGCAGCGCGACCAGGGTGGTACGGCGCTGGTCCCGCAGCAGGGCGAGGAGTTCGACCTGGTGGCGGACGTCCAGGTGGTTGGTCGGCTCGTCCAGCACCAGGACGTCCGGCTGCTGGGCGAGCGCGCGGGCCAGCAGCACCCGTTGCCGTTCGCCCCCGGACAGTTGGGCGAAACGGCGGTCGGCGGCGTCCGCCATGCCGACCCGCGCCAGCACGTCGGCGGTGATCCGGTGGTCCTCGGCGTCGTCGGCCGCGAACGACCGCTTGTAGGGGGTGCGGCCCATCGCGACCACCTCACGGACGCTCAACTCGAAGTCCCCGCCCCGCTCCTGCGGCAGCGCGGCGATGTGCCGGGCGGACTGCGCGGGGCGCAGCCCGGCCAGGTCTCGCCCGGCCAGCAGCACCCGCCCGGCACTCGGCCGCAGGTGCCGGTAGACCGTCCGCAGCAGGCTGGACTTGCCGCTGCCGTTGGGCCCGACCAGGCCGGCGATCTCCCCCTCTTCGGCGACCAGGTGGACGCCGGCCACCACCGCCCGCCCGGACAGGGTGACGCTCAGGTCCTCGACGGCGATCCTCACGTGCGCTCCAGTCGTCGGTCCAGCAGGTAGAGCAGGGTGGGGGCGCCGAGGACGGCGGTGACCACGCCGATCGGCAGTTCCTGGCCGTCCAGCGCGGTGCGGGCCACGGTGTCGACCACGACCAGCAGCAGCGCGCCGGTGAGCGCGGACAGCGGCAGCAGGCGCCGGTGGTCGCCGCCGACGAGCAGGCGGCAGACGTGCGGCACCATCAGTCCGACGAAGCCGATCGCGCCGGAGACCGCGACCAGCACGCCGGTCAGCACGCTGGTGACGACGAAGACCTCCCGGCGCAGCCGGGTGACGTCCACGCCGAGCCCGGCGGCCGTCTCGTCGCCCATGAGCATCGCGTTGAGTCCGCGGGCACGGGCCTGGAGCAGGGCCAGCCCGAGCATCACCGCGACGGCGGGGACGGCGAGTTGGGCCCAGACCGCGCCGCCCAGGCTGCCCATCAGCCAGAACAGCACGCCGCGGGTCTGCTGCTCGTCGCGGGTCTGCAGGACGAGGTAGCTGGTGATGCCGCCGAGGAACTGGGCGATGGCGATGCCCGCGAGGACCAGGCGCAGCGGGGAGAAGCCGCCGCCGCGCCGGGCCGCCAGCCAGACCAGGGAGAACGCGGCGAGCGCGCCGGCGAAGGCCGCCAGGGAGACGGTGAGGCCGAGCGCGCTGCCGAAGGCGAGGTCGAGGCCGAGCGAGGTGCCGAGGACGATCGCGGCGACCGCCCCGAGGGAGGCGCCGGAGGAGATGCCGAGCAGGTAGGGGTCGGCGAGCGGGTTGCGGACCAGTGCCTGCACGGCCGTGCCGACGAGGCCGAGCCCGGCCCCGACCGTCGCCGCCAGCAGGGCGCGCGGGACGCGCAGCTGCCAGACGATGAGGTCGCGGGTGCCGGGTTCGGGGGCCCGCCCGGTGAGGTGGTGGGCGACCACCGACCAGACCTCGCCGGGCGGGATGTCCACCGCGCCGAACGACACGGCGGCGGTCAACGCGAGCACCAGGGCGGCGGTCAGCGCGACGGCCAGCGGCCCGGCCCGCAGGGTGCGGACCGGGCGGGGCGCGTCGCGCCGTTCGACGGAGACGGCCGACGTCACCGTCTACTGCCCGTTCTTGACGAGATCGGGGTGGACGGTGGCGGCGATCTGCCGGACGGCGTCGGCGTTGCGCACGCCCGCGATGGTGGTGACCTCGGAGCCGAGCCGCACGAAGTGGCCTTCCTGGACGGCCTTCAGGCCCTGGGTCGCGGGGAAGCCGCGCAGGAACGCCTCGGCGTCGTCGAAGGCCTTGCGGGTGGCCTCCTCGCTGCCCCGGTTGCGGACGGCGAGCTGGATCCAGTCCGGGTTCTTGGCGACGACGTCCTCCCAGGAGCCGGGCTTGAAGTCGGCGTCGCAGTCGGCGAACACGTTGCGGGCGCCGGCCTGGGTGATCACCGCGTTGGCGACCTGCCGGCCGCAGACCGCCACCGGCTGCTTGGTGCCGGCGTCGAAGTCGAAGACGAAGTAGCCGGGCCGCTGCGCCTCCGCGACGCCGGCGAGGGCGGTGCGCACCTCGCCGATCTGCTTCTCCATCCCGGTGACGAGCTCCTCCGCACGGGCGGCCGTGCCGGTGACCGCGCCGAGGCGGCGGATGTCGTTCTCGACCCCGGACAGGTCGGTGCGCGGCGCCTTGGCGGCCTTGGGGGTGCCGGCGCAGGCGGTCGAGAGGAGGTAGACGTGCTGGATGCCGGCCGCCGCGAACTCCTCCTCGCTGGGCCCGGTGGCGCCGCCGCCCATCATCGGCATCGCGCCGAAGGTGTCGACGTAGAGGTCGGCGCCGGAGCCGAGCAGCTTCTCCTTGGGGATGATCTTGTCGCCGAGCACCGGCACCTTGGCGCCCTGTTCGGCCAGGGCCGGCGGGAGGGTGCCCTTGCCGGGCGGGAAGCCGGTGCCGATCACCCGGTCGCCCGCGCCGAGTTGGAGCAGTATCTCCAGGGCGGCGGCGTTGCTGGTGACGATCTTGGCGGGAGCCTTGGCGATGGTGGTCTCCCGGTCCGCGCAGTCGGCCACCTTGACGGGGTAGCCGCCGGCCGGGGCGGTCTGGGCGGCGCCGGCCGTGCCGCGCTCTCCGCCTCCCCCGCCGCCGTTTCCGGTGCTGCTTCCGGCGCCGCTTCCGCAGGCCGTGGCGAACAGGGCGACGGCGGCCGCGATTCCGCAGACAACGCGAGGGCGCATGACAATTCTCCTGGTCGGTGATCGTGCTCGGGGCCCGTCCTGCGAACCCGGATCAGGTAGTCGGCCGGAGCGTCCGAGGGGTTCCCGGGTTTTTCCGCGCCGCCCGGCACCCGTTCACCCGCCGTCCGCCCACCCGCCATCCGCCACCCACCCGTCCGCCCGTCCGCCCCTCACCCATCCGCCGTCCGTCGGCTGCCCGTCCGCGAACCCCCGGCGTAGGGTGGCCGGATGGCCGACCCCACCGTCCTGCGGGACGATCTCGACCTGCCCGTCCGGCTCGGCCCGCTCCCGCCGCGCCGGGTGGTGTCGTTGGTGCCGTCGCTGACCGAGGCGGTCGCCGCCACCGCCCCCGGGCTGCTGGTCGGCGCCACCGACTGGTGCAGCCACCCGGCCGACCTGGCGGTCACCAGGATCGGCGGCACCAAGAACCCGGACGTGCCGGGCATCCTCGCCCTCGCCCCGGACCTCGTCCTCGCCAACGACGAGGAGAACCGGCGCCCCGACCTAGACGCGCTGCGGGCGGCCGGCCTGCCGGTCTGGGTCACCGACATCCGCACCCTGGACGACGCGTTCCGCTCGCTCGACCGGCTGCTCACCGCCGCCTGCGCGCTTCCGCGCCCGGACTGGCTGGACCGGGCCGAGGCAGCGTGGGCCCCGGTCCGGCGCCCGCCGGACGGCCCGCGGGCGATCGTTCCGGTCTGGCGCCGCCCGTGGATGGTCCTGGGCCGCGACACCTTCGCCGGGGACCTGCTGCGCCGCCTCGGCCTCCGGCTCGTCCACGCCGGGCACGCCGAGCGCTACCCAGCCGTCCCGCTGCCCGAACTGCTCGCCTGCCGACCCGAGTTGGTGGTCCTCCCGGACGAGCCGTACCGCTTCACGGCACAGGACGGCCCCGAGGCGTTCCCCGGCGTCCCGGCGGCGCTGGTCAGCGGACGCCACCTGACCTGGTACGGACCGTCCCTGGTGACGGCGCCCACGGTCCTCGCGCACGCGTTGGACCACCCGTTCACAGGGGGCACGAACAGCACATCGTAGGATGACCGCCACTCACCGGGCCCGCCGGTGACGAGTGGGGGGAACCACAGTGGCAGTGAACGCATCCCGGAGAGCACTGGTCATGGTGTCGGCTGCGGCGGTCTCGACGGCCGTCCTGGCCGGCTGCGGCACCAAGCACGCCGACAACCACCAGAACAGCTCGCCGGACACCACCGCGGTCGCCGCCACCGGAACACCGGCCGAGACGCCGAGCGCGAGCCCGTCCGCGACCGCCACCCCGACGCCGACCGCCTCCCCGACGGCCAGTGCCTCCCACAGCCCGACCCCGTCCGCGAGCAAGTCCAGCAAGCCCGCCCCGACCACGCCGGCCCCGGCCCCGGCCACCACCAAGCCCGGCGCGCCGAGCAACCCGCCCGCCGCGCCCACCACAGCGCCCCCGGTCACCAAGCCCGCCGTCGTGGCCCCCGTGCCCGTCGCCAAGCCCGGCCCGGTCGCGCCCCCGCCGCCGCCCGCGCCGCCGACCCCGCACGTCCCACCGCTGCAGAGCAGCTGCCAGCCCAGCAAGCCCCAGCCCGACGAGCCCAAGGAGGCCGTCGGCGCCGCCCTCGCCACCGCCGCCGGCCAGGCCCGCACGCTCAACCTCAGCAGCGGCGGCACCGACAAGCTCCCGCCGCTGCCCGTCAACCTGGTCAAGGCGATCGCCTGGCAGGAGAGCGGCTGGCAGTCCGGCATCCTCGCCTGCGACGGCGGGATCGGCACCATGCAGATCATGCCGAACACGATCAGCTGGATGAACAGCAAGTTCGGCACCACCTCCGACGCGAAGACCCTCCCCGGGAACGTCCAGCTCGGCACCCAGCTGCTCGACTGGCTGGTCGCCTACTACGGCGACTCCTCCTTCGACGGCAAGTACGACCTCTCCCCCGACCCGGCCACCGGCAAGACGCCGCTGCTCGACCTCGTCATCTCCGCGTACAACGCCGGAGCGGGCAACGTGCACTACAACGCCGTCACCGACCCGGCCACCGGCCAGGTCGTCGGCAACCTCGTCATCCCCAACCCGGGGTACGTGGCCAACGTCAAGGCGCTGATGACCGGCCAGCCGTGGACCAAGACCGGCTGACAACCCCCGCCCCCGAACCCGCGCGAAACAGCGGAAGGGCCCGGAACGCGATCTCGCGTCCCGGGCCCTTCGCCGTGGTTCCCCGCTGGTACGTCAGCCCCGCGCGGCGGTGACGGCGGCGCCCAGCGCCTCCTTGATCCGCGGCCCGAGGCGGGCGAAGCCCAGCTCCTTCATCGCCGCCCGCAGCAGTTCGTCCGCCGTACGCTCCACACCGTCACCGTCCACCCACCGGACGACGGCGAGCAGCTCGTCGGCCGAGTAGGCGGTCACGGGCCGGCCGGGCGTGAAGTCCGGCTTCTCGGGCCGACCGGCGGCAACGGGAGCGGACTCGACGGCGGGCGCGACCTCGACGACCTCGGCCTCGACGACCTTGACGACCTCGGCAACCGGCTCCGCAACGGCGGCGGGCGCATCCTCGACGACCTCGACCTCAGCCACCGGCTCCGCGACAACGGCAGGCGTCTCGTCGACGACCTCGACCTCGGCCACCGGCTCGGCGGCCTCTGCCACGGGAACCTCGACCGCCTCGACCTCGGCAATCGTCTCGGGCTCCGCAGCCTCCTCGACCGCCTCCGGCTCCGCGACGACGATGGCGGGCGCCTCCTCGACGACCTCAACCTCAGCCACCGGCTGCACGTCCTCAATGGCGTCGGTCGCTTCAACCGACTCCACGACGGCGACGGCGGGTGCCTCTTCGACGGCCTCGACCTCGACCACCGGCTCCACGACAACGGCAGGCTCAACGATCGGCTCGACCTCGGCCACCGGAGCCTCGACCACATCGACCCCGGAAACCGTCTCCGGCTCCGCAGCCTCCACGACCGCCTCCGACTCACCGACGGCGACGGCGACGGCGGGCGCCTCTTCGACGGCCTCGACCTCAGCCACCGGCTCCACGACAACGGCAGGCTCAACGATCGGCTCGACCTCGGCCACCGGAGCCTCGACCACATCGACCCCGGAAACCGTCTCCGGCTCCGCAGCCTCCACGACCGCCTCCGACTCACCGACGGGCTCTTCCTCCAGGACCGGCGTCTCCTCCGCAAGCTCGACCTCGACGGCGGCCTCGGCCTCGACGGCGGAAACCTCGACGGCGGCCTCGGCCTCCGTGGGTTCCGCGACCTCCGCCAGGGCGGCGGTCGCGGCGGCCACCAGGTCGTCGGCGGCCGGGGACGGCGCCGGGAGGGAGACCACGACAGCGGCCTGGGCTTCCTCCGTCACCTCTTCCTCGGTTGCCTCGGCCGTCTCGACCACGACCTCAGCCTCGCCCGAGTCCGCGTCCGCGTCCGCGTCGGTCACCGTCTCCTCGCCCGAAGCCGAAGCCGGAGCCTCGACGGCGCTGCCCTCCCCCGCGAGCCCGTCGCGCTGGCCGCCGGCCAGGGCCTGGCGAGCGGCGAACGCGGCTTCGGCGGCACGGCGGTCGGCCCGGGCGGCGGCGAGTTCGGTGAGCAGGTCGCCGAGGCCGGCTTCCTCCAGGGTGGTGCGCAGCCCGCGGATGGTGGGCAGGCGGTAGAGCGTGCCCTCGTCCGCCGCGAGCCGCTCGACGAGGTCGACGAGCTCGGCGAAGGCCAGCCCGTCGAGGTCGTGGTCGGGGAGCAGCCGGGCGAGGCCGCGCAGTCCGGTGTTGATCGCCTCGAAGGCCTGGGCGGTCCGCTCGACCAGGGCGCCGTCGGCGGGGACGACCGGCAGGGTGCCGGCGGGGGCGAGGGCGGCCCAGGCGCGGCGCTCGACCTCGGCGGAGGCGAGTGCCTCGTGCAGGTCCTCGCGGCGGATGCGGCGGTCGGTGGCGAGGGCCGTGGCCTGCTTGCGCAGGGAGCGGGCGCGCAGCCAGGAGAGCTTGACGCCGTTCTCGCGGCGCCAGGTGCCGTCGGCGGTGGCGGCGGCGAGGGCGCCGAGGTCGGCGTCGTAGGCGGCGGTGGTGAGGGTGGCGGAGGTGCGGTGGACGCGCTGGAGCATCTCGACGAGGAGTGCGGCCTTGGCGATGGTGTCGGGTTCGTCGAGCTTGGCGTCGGCGGCGAGGACGGTGACGGCGTCCCACGTCTGGCGGAGGTCGCGGCCGCGCAGTTCGGCGAGGGCGGTGGAGGCGGCCCGGGCGTCCTCGGGGGTGGCGACGGTGTCGACTGCCGCGTACCAGGCGTGGGTGTCGGCGGTGAGGGTGAAGGCCCCGAGTTCGGCGTAGCGGCCGAGGTCCTCGCGGAGGTCGGTCTCCGCCGTGGTGGCCTTGGCGTCCTGGGGGTCCTTGACGTCTGCGGCGTCGGCGACGTCCGCCGGGTCGGCTGCGTCGGCGTTGCGCGAGTGAAGCACTGTCATGTGAGGTCCGGTTCTGGGCGACGACGGCGGGGCTGGCGGCGAGGGGGCGGCGGACCGGTTGCGCGGGGTGCCCCGGGGGCGGGGCTGGGGGGCGCGCGGGCGGGCCGCCGGTTGTGGACGCCCAGAATACGGGTGCCCGTTCGAGCCTTGCACGCACCCACCGCCCGACGGGCCGGTGTCGTGTGCCATACCCCCCGCCTGGCCGCTACCCGGGAGGGCCGCACGGGTGGTGGGACGTTGGGCCGGACGGGTACTGGGGCCCACGGCCGTCGGGCCGGACGGGCGGGGTCCCCGGGCGGGCCCCGGGCCGCCGCGGCCGGTCCAGCGGGACGGCGCGGAGCCGTCGGCCGAGGGGTGGGCGGTATCCGGCGTGGCCGAGAGAGGTGAGGTCGACCGGCGCGAGGTACTCGTGGAGCGCGGTGCGGTGCCACCATGCGCCGGTTTCCCGCAGTTCGCGCCAACTGGTGAACCGGTAGAGGTAGAGGGTCGCCCGGACGTGGGTCGGCGGGGCGCCGGGAAAGGGGTTGTGGCGCAGCAGGCGGAGGGTGGCGGGATCGCCGGCGAGCAGGCGGGCGACGAAGGGCAGGAACCAGGGGCGGGCGTAGGCGGGTGAGATGCCGGCGAACCACATCAGCCAGTCGAGCCGCAGGTGGTAGGGGGCGTACTGGCGCGGGAGGCGGCGCACGTCGCCGGGTTTGCCCTTGAAGCCGTACTCGTGCCAGACGGTGTGCGGGGTGAGGGTCGGTTCGTCGGTGCCTTCGACGACGACCTCCTGGCGGACGCGGCTGATGCTGCCGAAGGCGCCGTAGGTGTTGACGAGGTGCAGCCGGTTGAAGGAGCGGTTCATGGCCTGGCGGCGCGAGACGAGGTTGCGGACCGGCCAGTAGCTCAGGACGGCGACGGCCGCGGTCAGGGCGATCACCAGCGCCTCGAACCAGACGGGCGCGGCGGGGTGGACGCGGGCGTGGACGGGCAGTCCGATGCGGGCCGGGTCGACGGCGGCGAGGGCGAGCGTGATCGTGAGCCAGTTGAGCCAGGCGAAGTTGCCCGAGGCGATCAGCCACAGCTGGGTGGCGATGACGGCGCAGGCGGCGTAGCTCGCGACCGGCTGCGGGAGGAGGAGCCCGACGGGGACGACGAGTTGGACGAAGTGGTTGGCGGCGACCTCGACGCGGTGCAGCGGGTCGGGCAGGTGGTGGAAGAACCAGCTGAGCGGCCCGGGCATGGGCTGGGTCTCGTGGTGGTAGCGCAGGCAGGTGAGGTCGCGCCAGCAGCGGTCACCGCGCAGTTTGATCAGTCCGGCGCCGAACTCGACCCGGAAGACCAGCCAGCGCATCAGCCAGAGCACCAGGGTGGGCGGCGCGGTGTCGGCGTTGCCGAGGAAGGCGGCGAGGAAGCCCGCTTCGAGCAGCAGCGACTCCCAGCCGAAGGAGTACCAGGTCTGTCCGACGTTGACGATCGAGAGGTAGAGCCCCCAGAGCACCGCCCACAGCAGGACGGACGCCCAGAGCGGGACGACGTCACCGAGTCCGGCGGTCACGGCGGCGGCGAGCGCGGCGCCGCTCCAGGCGACGGCGGCGAAGAAGCGGTCGCTGTAGTGCAGGTGGAACAGGCCGGGCGCGTGGCGGAAGGGGACCCGGGCGGTGAAGCGGGGCACCGGCAGCATGCCGTCGCTGCCGATGAGGGCGCGGAACTGTGCGGCGGCGGCGAGGAATCCGATCAGGTAGAGGCCGGCGAGCAGGCGTTGGACGAGCAGTCGGCTCAGCCAGTAGTCAGGGGCGGCGAACCAGTCCATGCGGCCCATGCCTACCATCGGCGGCCGCCGGGCGGGTCACGGCCGGGGTGCGGGCGGGGACGGTTCACCCGCTCGGTCCCGCCTCCCGGACGGCACCGTGGCGGGGAGCCTCTCCTCGGGGGTGAGAGGCGCCCCGCCACGGTGGTGGGTAGTGCGCGGTGGTGCGGATCGGAGAGCGGTGGTGCGGAGGGGGACGGCGACGCCGCACGCGGGCGGCGGGTCGGCGGCTCAGTTCGGCAGGACGAGTCCGGACTCCCCGGCGATGCCCGGGCGGCCGACGGGGGTGGCGCCGTTCTGTTGGAGCCGGTCGACCAGCAGGGCGGCCAGCGTGCCGAGTTCCTCCTCCGTGCGGGACTGCGCGGTGACGTCCATGCCGACGGTGAGGACACCGTTGACCTGGCCGGTGCGCGCGGCCCGCAGCGGGGTGCAGGTGAAGCTGAACACCTGCTGGCCGCGCTGGGCGTCGGGGCGGCCTGACTGGATCCGGACGTCGTTGAGGGCGGTGCTGCGCCCGGTGTGGTAGGCCTCGACGATGGCCTGCTGGAGGCCGGCGGCGCCGAGCTGCGGGTAGGCCAGGCCGATCGCGCCGTACGCCACCGGGGCGCCGAAGGTGTCGGCGTGCTGGGCGTTGGCGTAGCGGATCTCCTGACCGGGGCCGTCGGTCAGCATGATGGGGAACGGGGAGCCGTCGAAGGCGGCGAACATCTCCTGCTGCTGGGCGAGCAGGTTGTCGCGCAGCCGGATCTCGGAGAGCAGCGCCTCGGCGAGGTGCTGGATGTCGCGCAGCCGCTCGCGCCCCCACTGCCGGGGTTCCCGGTCGAGGACGCACACGGTGCCGATGACGGTGTTGGTGTCGTCGACGAGCGGGGCGCCGAGGTAGGCGCGCACGCCCAGTTCGTCGACGACCGGGTTTCCGGAGAACCGGGGGTAGGCGAGGATGTCGTCGAGCGCGAGGGGGGAGCGCTGGGCGACGACGTGCGGGCAGAAACCGTGACTCAGCGGCATCTGACGGGTGGGAAGGTCGAAGGCGATGCCCCGATCAGCCCAGGAAGCGCCTTCGTCGACCGCGACGTCGTTCGAGTTTGGCGGAATGTAGAGCCCCCGGAACATCTGGCGCTCGTCGTTGATGAAGTTGACCATCGCGATGGGAGCGCGGGTGATGCTGGCGGCCAGGTGGGCGAAGCGGTCGAAGGCCTCGTCCGCGGACGGTTCGTTGAGACCAAGGCTGCGCAGCCTGCGGGTCCGCTCGGACTCCCCGGCGGCACCCGGGAACTGGCCTTGAGTGCTCATCACATCAGTCATGGCGCACATGTAATCAGACATCCGGGCGGTTCGGTGCTCCCGGTCCGGCTCATCACCGTTGCTGATGGACAGTCAAAGCCGCATGTGAGCGGCCGCTCAGCAGGTTGCCGCAGCGGGTCAAGATCACTTCCCACTCAGAGCCATGGCAAAACTCCCCAGCGTAAGGACGGGCCGATTTCCGCCAATTCAAGATCGACTCTGGGTCAGCACAGGAGGCCCATACGACAATGAGCCCTGCCGAAGACACGGGCGGCATTCCCAACCCCTGGGAGGACGCCCCGAGTTCCGCATGCACCGATTGCGACGGGGCAGTCGGCCGCCACCACCTCGAACCCCCACTCATCTCCGGGGAGCGGCTGGAGCGACTTCGACAGCACGGACGGAGGCACGGCACATCCACTGACACGAGAGGACCCCAGCATGGCGATGGACTACTTCACCGACGAGCGCCACGAGAGTCTCCGAGCGGAGGTCCGGGAGTTCGCGGAGAAGGAGGTACGCCCGCACGTGGCCCGAATGGAGGCCGAACGGACCGTCGAGTTCGAACTGTCGCGGGAGATCGCCCGGCGGGGCTGGATCGGGGTGACCATTCCGCGCGAATTCGGCGGACTGGGACTGGGGCACCTCGCCAAGACCGTCATCGTGGAGGAACTCGCCCGGGTCAGCGGCGCCATGGGCGCGGTGGCGCAGGCCTCACAGCTCGGCGTCGCCAAGGTCATCCACTTCGGCTCGGACGTCCAGCGGCGCAAGTGGCTGCCGAGGTTCGCCTCCGGCGAGTCGCTGCCGACCATCGCCGTCACGGAGCCGGAGTGCGGCGGCCACGTGCTCGGCATGTCCGGCACCGCCCGCCGCGAGGGCGACCAGTACGTGCTCAACGGTCGCAAGTGGTTCGTCGGCAACTCCCACATCGGCGACGTGCACGGCGTGGTCTTCCGCACCGGCGAGGGCAGCAGGGGCCTGTCCGCGTTCCTGGTCGAGAGCGAGCGCCCCGGCTTCCGGGTCGGCGAACTCGGCTCGCAGAGCGGCCTGCACGGCTTCAGCTTCGGCGAGATCGTCTTCGAGGACTGCCGCATCCCCGTCGGCAACCGGCTGGGCCTGGAGGGCCAGGGCCTGGACGTCGCCTACTCCTCCTCCACCCTCTACGGCCGGCTCAACCTCGCCGCCGTCGCGCTCGGGATCCACACCGCGATCGTCGAGGACACCGCGCGCTTCGCCGAGGAACGGGTGCTCTACGGCAAGCCGATCAACCGCCTGCCCAACATCGCGCTGAAGCTCGGCGAGATGCAGTCCAGGCTGATGACGGCCAAGCTGGCCGCCTACCACGCCTCGCACCTGCTCGACCACGGCAAGGCCTGCGACGCCGAGCTGATGAACGCCAAACTCATCAACACCGAGTACGCGCTGGACTCCGCGCGCAACGCCATGGAGATCCACGCCGCCCGGGGCCTCCAGGCCGAGTTCAGCATCGAGCGCTACCTGCGCGACGCCACCCACGTCTACCCACCGGCCGGGACCTCGGACGTCCAGCGGCTGCGGCTCGGCCAGGTCGCCTCCGGCACCTACGGCAAGCAGTGGTCGGCGGAGCTGTCCGACCTCGCGAGCTGGGCGTGGAGCGAACTGTCCCAGCGGGAGGCCGCGGTGGAGCTGCAGGCCATCGGGGGCGGGCAGGTGGTACCGATACCGCTGGCGGGCTGAACCGGCGCCGCGCGCCGACGGACCGGCACACCGGCGGACGGGCGGACGGGCGGACCCGCGCACCGACGGGCCCGCGCACCGGCCGACCGGACTGTCGGACGAGGGCGAACGTTCGGCACGGCGGTGAATTGACCTGTTCCTGACGACTCTCCGGGAGGTTCTCCCGGCCCCCGGAGAGCCGTCCGCGCACCGCCCACGCACCGCCCGCGCACCGCCCACGGCCGACGTGAGCTGCGGCTTTCCACCGGCGGACACTCCCTCCGGGCGCCTCCGCCGCTGTCATCACCCGTGCACATATCGTCAGTTGATGTTGCGATGAGGGCACTTGGGACTGATACCGTTCCTGCCGTCGGCGGCCGTGCTGCACCCCCGCCCGGGCAATGACACCGCGTCACCCCGTCCGGCCACCCCGGCCGTGGCGCCCTGAAGCCCCGGCCGGACCGCGTACAGGCCGGACCGCCGTTCGGCCCAGCGACTCGGCCCTGCAACAAGGAATCAGATGCCAGGCATATCGGCCCCCCGCACGGCCCACCGCGCCGGCCGGTCCGGCTCGCTCCGCAGCTCGCTCCTCGCCCTCGTCCTGGTCCCCAGCCTGGGCCTCGCCGCCGCCTGGGCCTACGCCGCCTACCTGCTGCGCGGCGCCGAACACCGCACCGCCCTGATCGCCGGAAGCGCCGTCGTCGCCCTGGTCCTGCTGATCAGCCTGGTCCACGGCATCCGGACCGCGCGGGCCCTGTCCGCCCGCCTCGGCGCGCTGCGCGCCGACACCCTCGCGCTCGCCCAGGACGAGATCCCCGAGGTCGTCGGACGGCTGCGCGCCGGGGAGCCCGTGCCCACACCGCCCGCCTGGTCGCCGTCCCGCCGGACCGGCGACGAGGTCCAACAGACCTCCGACGGCCTCGCCGCCGTCCGCCAGGCAGCCGTCGCCGCCATCATCCACCAGGCCCAGGGCCGCGAGGGGACGAAGAAGGTCTTCCTCAACATCGCCCGCCGCACCCAGATCCTGATCCACCGACAGATCAGCATGCTCGACGCCCTGGAGCGCGAGCACGAGGAACCCGAGCTGCTGCGCGAACTGTTCGCGGTCGACCACCTCGCCACCCGGATGCGGCGCAACGCCGAGAACCTCGTCATCCTCGGCGGCGCCCTGCCCGCCCGGCGCTGGCGCAACGCCGTGCCCATGGTCAACGTGCTGCGCAGCGCCGTCTCCGAGACCGAGAACTACGCCCGCGTCGTCGTCCAGGGCGTGCCGCGCGCCTCGCTCAGCGGCCAGGCCGTCGCCGACGTCATCCACCTGATCGCCGAACTCATCGAGAACGGCACCACCTTCTCCCCGCCGTACACCCAGGTGCAGGTCTCCGCGCAGGAAGTCCCCAAGGGCCTGGCGGTCGAGGTCGAGGACCGCGGCCTCGGCATGGGCGAGGACGAGTACGAGCGACTCAACGACTACCTGGCCAACCCGCCCGAGCTGGACGTCTCCGCCCTCGGCGACGACCTGCGTCTCGGCCTGTTCGTCGTCGCGCGGCTGGCCGCCCGGCACGACATCCAGGTCACCCTGCGGCCCTCGCCCTACGGCGGCACCCGGGCCGTGGTGCTGGTGCCGGCGGTGCTGCTGGAGCAGGCCGAACAGCCGGCCGCCATGGCCGGGCTGCCGTCCGGCGCGCGGGTCACCCGGACCCCCGTCCCCGAGTCCCTGCGGGCGGCGGGGGGCAACGACCCGAGCGGTCTGGACGGCGGGCTGGACGGGGGGCTGACCGGCGCGCTCGCCGGAGTGCTCGGCGGGCTGATCGGCACAACCGGGCCGGGCGCTCCGGCGCACGGGGCCGAGCCGGGTACGCCCGGCGGGCCCGGGGCCGGTGGTGCCGCGGGTGCTGGTGGTGTGGCCGGCGGTCTGGTGGTGCCCGGTGTTCCCGGCGCTCCTGGCGTTCCCGGTGTCCCTGGGGTGCCCGGTGTCCCTGGAGTGCCCGGTGCTCCCGGTGCGGGTGGCAGCGCTGTGATCATCGGCGAACTGCTCGCCCAGTACCCCCTGGAGGGCGGCCCGGCCGCGGGAGCCGCCCCCGGCCCGGCCAACGGCGGTCTGCCGGTCGGCGCCGAGATACCCGGCCTGCCCGGAGCCGTGGTCGTCCCCCGGCCCGTCCTCCCGCGCCCGTACGAGGTCCCGTCCGACAGTTCGCCCGGTGAGCCGTCGGCCGACGGCCGTGCCGCGGACGTCCCGGCCGGAACCACGATCGGGACCACGATCGGGACCACGGCCGGGACCTTCTACGGTGCCACCGCCGAGCCCCCTGCGCCCGCACACGAACGCGCCCAGGAGGAGCAGTCGGACCACGGCCCGGACGGCGAACTGCGCACCCCGCGGGTCCTGCCGCAGCGGGTCCGCAATGCCAGCCTCGCCGAACAGCTCCGCGAGGCCCACGCCCCCGGCGCCATGCTGCCCCCCGTGGTCGGCCCGCCGACCCAGGCCGGGCCCTGGCACGGAGCCGCCGGGGCCACCGGGGCCGCCGGAGAAACCGGGGCCGCCAGGGCCGACGACCCGTCGCCGCAGCGCTCCCGCACCACCATGGCCGCCATCCAGCGCGGCACCCGGACCGCCCGCGCGGCCGCCCCCGACGCGCCGAACACCCCCACCGCCCCCCAGGCGCCCGCCGCGCCCCACTTCCCGGCCGCACCTTCTGCCGCCCGGGAAGCCTCCGCCGTTCAGGAAGCCAAGGAACAGCAGTGATGACGCAGCACACCGACACCCAGCGCGACCTCAACTGGCTGCTGGACCAGCTGGTTGCGCGGGTACCCGAGACCCGGCACGCCATCGTCCTCTCCGAGGACGGCCTGCTGGTCGGCACGTCCCAGGGTCTCGACCGGGCCGACGCCGAACACCTCTCCGCCGTCGCCTCCGGCCTGCAAAGCCTCGCCCGCGGCGCCGGCCACCGCTTCAACGGCGGCCGGGTCCGACAGACCGTGGTCGAGATGGACCAGTTGTTCCTGTTCGTCACCACCGCCGGGCAGGGCGCCCGGCTCGCCGTCCTCACCAGCGAGCAGGTGGACGCCGGGCTGATGGCCTACGAGATCAACATGCTGGTCAAGCAGGTCGGCCAGTACCTCACTGCGGCGCCGCGCAGCGACGCGGGCCAGGCCGGCGCGGGCGGCGGTGCGTGACCACCGACGCCGACGAGGCCTGGTTCTACGACAAGGACGCAGGCCATCTGGTCCGCCCCTACGCGATCACCAACGGGCGCACCGGACCGGTCCGTGACGGATTCGCACTGATCACCCTGGTGGTCACCTCCGACCCGCGCACCGACACCAGCCGGCTCACGCCCGAACCGGCCGCGATCCTCGACCTGTGCCGCGAACGCCCGCTGGCCGTGGCCGAGATCGCGGCCACCCTCGACCTGCCGGTCAGCGTCGTCAAGGTGCTGCTCGACGACCTCGTCGAGGCCCGGCTGATCCTCACCCGTGCCCCGGTCCAGCTCGCCGAGGCTCCGGACATCTCGCTGATCCAGGCCGTGATCGAGGGCGTCCGCCGGCTCTGACCGCCGGCTCCGACCCTGCGGACCCGACCGCCCCGCACCTCTCAGTCCCACTTCAGGAGAACCGAATTGACGACCCAGAGCCTGGTGCCGGGCGCGGTCAAGATCCTCGTCGCCGGCGGCTTCGGCGTCGGCAAGACCACCATGGTCGGCTCGGTCAGCGAGATCGAACCGCTGCAGACCGAGGAGCGGATGACCCGCGCCAGCATCGGGGTCGACAGCCTTGACGGAGTCCAGGGCAAGTCCACCACCACCGTGGCGATGGACTTCGGCCGGATCACCGTCCGCGAGGACCTGGTGCTCTACCTGTTCGGCACACCCGGCCAGTTCCGGTTCTGGTTCATGTGGGACGACCTCGCGCTCGGCGCCCTCGGGGCGATCGTCCTCGCCGACACCCGGCGGCTCGAATCCAGCTTCGCCGCCGTGGACTTCTTCGAGCAGCGCGGCATCCCGTTCGCGATCGGCGTCAACTGCTTCCACGGCCGCCGCGACGCCAGCCCCGAGGACGTCCGGCGTGCCCTCGACCTCGGCCCCGAGGTCCCGATCGTGCTCTGCGACGTGCGGGAACGGGCGTCCAGCAAGGAGCTGCTGCTCGCCCTGCTCGACCAGGTGCACCGCAACGCCCTGTCCGCCGGGCGGCGTTGAGCGTCCGGGCTCGCGGACTTGCGGGCTTGCCGGGGCCTGCGCCGGTGCCGGCCTTGATGTCGGGGTCGGGGTCGGGGGCCAGGTCGCGGTCGGTGCTCAGGCGTTGGCCCAGGTTCAGGCGTTGGCCGAGGTGCTGCCGGTGAGCCCGGCCGGGCCGTCGAGTCCGGAGAGCGCGTGGACCAGCGGTGCCAGCTCCGGCGCCTCGGCGGCCTGCGCCAGCGTCGCCTCCAGGGTGGCGTCGTGCACCGGGCGGGCGGCCGTCAGAAGGGTGCGGCCCTCCGGCGTCAGCTCGGTGTAGATCCCGCGCCGGTCGTCGGCGCAGAGGTAGCGGCTGAGCAGCCCACGGTCCTCCAGCCTGGTCACCAGGCGGGTCGTCGCGCTGCTGCTCAGCGCCGCGGCGCGGGCCAGCTGCTGCATCCGCATGTGCCACCCGTCCTGCCGCGACAGGGCGTCCAGCACCGTGTACTCGACCACCGAGAGCCGGTGTTCCGCCTGCAGCGCCTTCTCCAGCGCCGCGTCGATCAGCCCGTGCAGCGCGGCGAGAGTCCGCCAGCCACGGGCCCGGACCTCGGCCGCGTCGTCGCGGATGCCCATCGCTCGCCTTCCCTTCCACTTCCCTGCACGTCTCTCGACGTCTTCCCTGCGACAAGTATGCCAGCCGACGCGGATTAGCTGTCTATGCAAATAGTTTTCCTTATACCTCCCCCCGATGCCGATCCGGAGCGGGCTCCCCGGCCCAGGCGGCGGCGCAGAGCGCGGCGGCCAGCTCCTCGGTGTAGCAGGCAGCCGCCAGCCAGGATCCGGCGAAGGCGTCGTGGTCGTCCGGGACCACCCGGCCGAACACGTCGCGGTGCCGGTCGGCCGCGGCGGCCCGCAGGGCGTCCAGGAGCTCGGCGGCCGTCACCAGCCCGGCGGCGCGCAGCAGGCTCCCGTCGGCGGCCGCCGTAGCCGCGCTCGGGGCCAGGGCGTGGCGCCCGGTGGTGACCGCCTGCTCGACCCGGCGGCCGAGCACGTGGACGGGCGGGCCGTACGGGGCCTCGCTCGGGAGCCCGGCCGGGAAGCCGGGCACGGCATCGGTGGGGGCGGCGGTCGACTGGTCGACTGTCTGAAGGTCGGTGGTCTGGAGGTCGGCGGTCTGAAGGTCGGCGGTCTGAAGGCGTTCGAGGCCGAGATTGACCCGGTCGGCCCGGTCCGCAGGGACGGCGAGCGAGGGAAGGCCCGGGATCTCGGGGGCCGTCGAGGGCTCCGGGGGCGTGCCGATCGCGAGCAGGCGAAGCTCCGGACGGTCCGATCGCTCCAGCCGGCCGATCACCCGCAGCCGCAGGCCGGGCGCGGTGGCGAGCAGTGCGAGGTTCGCCCGGAAGGCCAGCCCCGGGTGCTCGTGCCCCGTGCACAGACCGACCACCAAGCCGCCGTCGGCGCCATCGGCACCGCCCTCGCAGCGCGCCAGCAGCCTCGGTGCCCCGCCCGGGCCGGCCGGAGCCGGGCCCAGCAGAGTCACGTCCAGGAACAGCAGGTCGCTACCGGCCGGGCGGCCCTCGTACGGCAGCGACTCCGCCGCGAGCGCCCGCGCCACCTGGGCGGCCGCCGGTTCGGCCCAGAGCGCGGCCACCGGCTCCGCCGTCCACGCCGCGCCCGCCGCCCGGACCGCCCGGACCGAAGCACCCGCGCCCAGCCGCCCGGCGGCGGACCGGGTGGCGCCCTGGACGGCCAGCCCGGCGCGGCTGAACTCCCGGTGGCTGAGCGGGGCCTCCCCCAGCCGGACGGTCCGGTTGCCCGCCCCGACCGCCTGCGGGGCCGCGGCCCCCGCGTCACCGTGCGGCATCACCTCGGCCACCGTGCTGAGCCGGCCCCCTGCGTCCACCGCCCAACTCACCACCCCCGCATGCGTGGCCGTCAGCACCGGCTCGGCGAACAGCCCGTACAGCCGCAACCCGCCCTCCTCGCCGTACGCCTGGCGGGCGGTGCCGCGCAGCTCCGCGACCGGGCCGCAGCCGGTGCTCAGGGCAGTGGTGAGGTCCAGCAGCTCGCGCAGACCGGCCACCAAGTCCGCCAGCCGGTGGTCCGGCGCCCCGGACCGGGCCGCGCGCACCCTCGTCACCACCGCGACCGCCGCCGCGGCCGGGCGGTACAACCCCGCCAGCCGCGCCCGGTGGGCCGCCCGCAGCAACTCGGCCTGCGCGACCGCCCCCGCGCCGCTCACCCCGGCGGCCAGCACGGCACACCCGGCCCGGTGGAGGTGACGGGCCGCCGCCACCTCCACCGGGGTGGGCCGGGCCTCGGGCTGCGCCTCCTGCGGATCCCGTGGCTCCCGCGCCTCCTCCGAGGGTGCTGAGGCGGTCTCGGTCGGCGTGACCTCCTCAGTCTCCTCGGCCAACGGGCAGAGCGTGACCGCAGCGGCCCGGTGCACGCAGGCCGGGGCCAGCAGGCAGCCGCAGCGGACGTCGGCCGCATCCGCGACCACCGCGCCCGGGGCGTGCAGCACGAGCGCCGTCTCCTCGTCCACCTCCACCCGCCACTCGTCACCGCTACGGGTCACCGGCCGCTCCGCCAGCTTCGCCGCCGCGCCGTCCAGCCGCTTCTGCAACCGGGCGCTCAACCCGGCCACCACCTCCGCGACCACCTCCGGCCGAACCGCCGGCCAGCCGCTCGTCCGCTTCGCCACACTCATCGCACCTTCTCCCCCACCCAGCGGGCCAGTTCCAACGGACTCAACGCCGCCACGGGCATGCCGGCCGCGACCAGCTGGCCCGCGACCGCCTTCGAATAGCGGGCCGTCCCCGTGTCGTCCAGCGCCGCGCAACCGAGCAGGTGCACACCGGAGTCCACCAGTGCCCGGGTCTGGGCCAGCAGCCCGCCCACCGGACCACCCTCCTCGAAGTCGCTGACCACCACGACCAGCGTCCGGGACGGCACCGTCACCAGCTTCCGCGCGTACCGCAGACCGCCCGCGATGCTGGTGCCACCGCCGATCCGCACCTCCAGCAGCACGCTCAACGGATCCTCGACCCGCTCGGTCAGGTCGACGATCTCGGTGGAGAACGCCACGAAGTGGGTGCTCAGCGAGGGCACCCCGGCCAGGATCGACGCCGTCAGCGCCGCCCAGACCGTCGAGGCCTCCATCGATCCGGAGACGTCCACGACCAGGATCAGCCGCCAGTCGGCCGCCTGCCGGGCCCTGGTCCGGAACACCGGACGCTCGGGCACGATGAGTGTGCCGCCGTCCCCCGACGGGCGGGCCGTGGCGAGATTGGCGCGAATGGTCCGGTCCAGATCCAGTCCGCCACCCGGCCGACGCGTCGGACGCGGCACGCTGATCCCGGTCAGCGCCGGGCGCAGCCTGGTCGCCAACGTGCGTGTCAGCTCGTCGACCAGACGTCGCACCAGCGGGCGCAGCCGCGCCACCCTCGCCTCCGGCAGGCCGCCCGCATGTTCCAGCACCGTGCGCAGCAAGTCGACCGACGGGCGGACGGCACCCGGCTCGATCGCCTCCAGGACGTCCGTCCGGCCCTGCGCCACGGCGGCCGCCAGCACTTCCTCCCGGACGCCCGGCCCGAACAGCGCCGACAGTTCCTCGGCCCACTCCCGCACCCCCGGGAAGGGCGCCTCGCGGCCGCCCCGCCCGGACCGCCCGTCCAGGCCCGGGCCGGAGCCCTCGCCCCACCCGCTGCCGTACAACTCGTCCAGGGCGGTGGCGAGTCGGGCGCAACGCCCGCTCAGGCCACCGCTGCCGGGGCGACCGAGGAGCAGCCGCCAGCGCTCGGCCGGGGCCAGGTCCTGTCCGGTACCCAGGACGTGCCGCGTGGCGACAGGTGCGGAAGGGAGAGGGTCGGCGTGGTGCGGTGGCTCGGGCACCGGATCGCCCCCGGGCGCCGGCAGCAGGCCGCGCCGGGCCAGCGCCGCCCGGGCGGCCAGATCCGCGCGGACCCAACCCGCCACCACCGCCGGTGGGACGTCCTCGGGCAGGCCCGCGAGCCGGGTGCCCAGGCGTTCCTCGACCAGGACCAGCAACCGGTCCCGGGCGGCCGGGCTGAGCGTCTCGAAGCCTCCGCGCAACGCCGGCAGTCGGTCCAGGAAGGCGGTGTCGGGCAGCGAGGTGATCCGCTCCAGCACGGGCTCCAGCGCCTGCGGCGCGGCGGCGAACAGCCCCTCCGCCGCCGTCAGCAGGCCGACCAGCCCCCGCCCGAGCGCGTGCCGGGCCTCCGGGCCGGTCGCCCCGTCCACCCACGAAGCCGCCCGCCCGCCCAGCACCTCCGCCCGTTCCCGGCCCAGCAGTACCCGTACCGCACCGGCCGCACCTCGCACCAACGGACTCCCCCGGTCCGCGAGTTCGGCCAGCACGTGCCCCAGCCGCAACCCGCCGTCCAGATCCGCCCGCCGGGCCAGCTCCACCAGCGCCCGCGCATCGGCCGGGTCGTCCGACCCGCCCAGCCCCTCCAACTGCCGTACGGCCGCCACGGTCAACACCTCGCCCACCGACCCCAACCGCCCCGCCGGCCCGGCCGACGACCCGCCCGCACCCGACGTATCGAGCGCATCGGGCAACGGTGCGGAGCCGTCGGGGGTGTCGAGGGCGTCGGGTGAGGCGTAGCCCGGGAGGTGGCCGGCGGCGAGGCGGTCGAGGAGGGCCAGGGCGTCGAGGAGTTCGGGGAGGGTGCCGGAGGACGGGAGGACGGCGGCGAGTTGGGTGAGGCGGGTGTCGGCGAGGGCCGGGAGGCCGCAGGCGGCCGCGTCGGCGAGGCCTTGGAGGACCTCGCGGGCTGTGGGGCCGTCGGCCTGCTGTTCTCGGCGGAGACGTTCGCGCAGGGTGCCTTCGGCGGCCTGCGTGGGGGTGACGCCTCGGACGCCCGCGACGGTGAGCATCGCGGCAGTGGCCGGGGTCCAGTGGAGGCTCCAGCGCGTGCCGATGGTTTCGGTGCCGCCCGCGCCGGTGGTGGTGACGGGGTCGGCGTAGGGGATCCCGCAGGTGGTGAGGCGGTGGAGGAGGATCTCGCGGCGGCGGTCGAGGGGGGTGCGCAGCGGGTCGAGGCGGAGTTCGCGGGGCTCGGGGTCGGCGGGGCCGGGGAGGCCGAGGTCGGCGAGCAGGGCTTCGACGGCGGGGGCGAGCCCGCTGCGCGGGGCCGCGAGGGTGGCACGGCCGGTTCGGGTGCCGACCAGGACGCGTTCGAGGGCCCGGGCGACGGCCCGGCCGCGGCCGAGGGGTTCGCCTTGGGCGAGGACGGTCTGGACGGCTTCGACGAGTTCGCCGCGGCCGGGGGCGGCGTGGCCGCGCAGGCGGGCGAGGTCTCCGGCGAGGCGGACGATCTCGCGGGCGTCGGCCGGGCCGGAGGGGTGGTCCTGGCTGCGCAGTGCCTCGCAGATCCGGACGGCGGTGGTGGTGAGGGCCCGGGTGAGGCGGTCGGGGTCGCCGCCGGCGTCGAGGACGGTGTGCTGCCACTCGGGATCGCGGATGCCCGCCGGATAGCCGGAGCGGGCGTCGAGCAGCGGGTAGGTGTAGGGGATCAGGGAGAGGGCGTGCCCGAGGTCGTCCGGGTGCGGCGGTTCCTCGGTGGCGGCGGGCCCGTCGAGCAGGGCTGGCGCGTGGAAGGCGCCGACGACGACGGCGACCCGGCGCCCGTCGGCCGCCGCGGCCCGGATCCGGGCGCGCATCCAGGCTTCGCGCCGCAGGTCGTCCGGATCGACGCCGGATCCGGTCTCGGCGTCGCGGCGCAGCGCCCAGCCGACCAGCAGGGCGGCGCGCCGGACGGCGTCGGGGGTGGAGCCGGGGGCTGCGGTCTCGACGAGGCGGTCCCACAGGTCGTCGTCAGAGGCGCGCCCGGTGAGGCGGTGGCGCAGCGCGTCGGCGACGCCCGGGGCGCCTGGGGTGCCTGGGGTACCGGCGACGGGCTGCTGTTCCTCGTGGGGCGTGGTGCGGTGGGCGAGCGGGAGGTCGCAGGCGAGTGTCTCGACGCCGTTGCGCCGGGCCCAGCGCAGGGCGACCAGCTCCGGGGAGAAGTCGGCGAACGGGTAGAAGGCGAGGCGGCCGGGGCCGGAGCCGGCCGCGGGGCCCCGACCGCCCGCGCGGCCGGTCGGGGCGGCCGCGAGGGCGACGGGGGCCTGGGTGGCCTCGTCCGCCAGCCAGCCGAGCCAGGGCTGGAACTCTGCGGGGAGTTCGACCAGCACCACCTCGGGCTTGGCGGCGTCGAGCAGCGCGGGCAGGACCGCGCTGAGCGACGGCGCGTGGTGCCGCACGCCGATCAGGTAGGGCCCGGGCCGGCCGGTGCCGGAGGCTGCCAGTTGGTCGGCTGCGGCCCGGACGGCCGGGCGCGGGTCACCCAAACCGTCCAAACCGTCCAGGCTGTCCGGGCCGTCCAGGTGGTCAGGGCCCGCCGGGGCGGGCGTCACCGTGCTGGTCATCGCCTCATGCCTCCAGGGCCGAGCGGAGGTCCCACAGGGTGCGCCAGGTGCCGGCGCCCTGTTCGGCGCGCCGGCGGACCGGTCCGTCCCAGTAGCCGAGCAGCCGGGCGGCATCGGCCGGGTCGTCCTTGCGCACGACGCCGATGAGCTGGCCGGGGAGGCGGCCGAGCAGGTCGCCGCCGTCGGGCAGGTAGGCGGCGGTGACACCGAGCGCGGTGGCGACCGAGACGGCTTCCGCGGTGCTCATCACGGTGGACGGGCGCTCGACGTCCCAGCCTTCGGTGGAGCGGCCCGTGCGCAGGTCGCGGAAGGCGGTGACGAGGGCCTCCAGGACGGCGTCGTCCACCGCGTAGGTGGCTCCGGCGCGGGCGACGGCGACGGTCGACTGCCGGCGGACGAGTTCGACCTCGGCAGCGAGGCTGGCGATCGGGCCGACCGTCTCGAAGTTGAACCGCCGCTTGAGCGCCGCGGACATCTCGCTGACGCCCTTGTCCCTCAGGTTGGCGGTGGCGATCAGGGTGAAGCCGGCGGCGGCGTGCAGCTGTCCGTCCGGGGTGCCGGCCAACTCGGGGACGGCGACCCGCCGTTCGGAGAGCAGGGAGACCAGCGCGTCCTGCACCTCGGGCAGGCAGCGGGTCACCTCCTCGACGCGGGCCACCGCCCCGCTGGTCATCGCGGTGAGCACCGGGGAGGGCACCAGGGCGTCCCGGCTGGGCCCCTTGGCGAGCAGGAGGGCGTAGTTCCAGCCGTACTTGAGCTGGTCCTCGGTGGTGCCGGCGGTGCCCTGGACGGTGAGCGCGCTGGTGCCGCAGACGGCGGCGGCGAGCAGTTCGGAGAGCATGGACTTGGCGGTGCCGGGCTCGCCGACGAGCAGCAGGCCGCGCTCCCCGGCGAGGGTGACGACACAGCGTTCGACGAGGGCGCGCTCGCCGACGAACTTCTGCTCGATGGCGAGGCCGCGGCGGCCGGCCTTGAGCTTCTCGCCGTCGCTGCCCATGACGAAGGTGACGACGGCGCGCGGGGTGAGCCGCCAGCCGGGCGGGCGCGGGCCGGTGTCGTAGGCGGCCAGGAACTCCAGTTCGGCGGCGTGCTTCTCCTCGGGCGGGATGATCTGCCGGCGCGCGGCGGCGGTGTCGGCACTCACCGGTGTGCTGTTCGTCGGTGTGCCGTTCGTCGGTGTGCTGTTGGGCGGCGTGCTGTTCGTCGGCGTGGCGCTCATCGGCGGGCCTTCCTGCGCTTGCTGGTCTGGAGCTCTTCGTAGCCGGGGGCGTCGCCGTCGAGGGTCCGCTGCCAGGCCCGGGCGAACAGCTCCGGGACGGGCAGGTGGGGCAGCGAGACGCGGTGGGTGGGCAGTTCGTAGAGCGCGGCCTTCCAGGTCTCGGCGGGCAGCGCGGGAGCCTTGGCCTCCTGCCAGCCGCCGGGCAGGAAGAGGCTCCGGCCGGCCCGGGCCCGCTTGGCCTCCAGCACCAGGTCGGTGGCGGCGAGTTCGGCGCGGGCGCGCTTGAGCCTGGCCGGCTTCCAGCCCGTCCAGCGGGCGACGTTGCGGTCGGTGGGGTCGGGCAGGGCCAGCAGTTGGAGGTAGAGCACCGCGGCGTCCTCGCCGAGGCCGTGGGCCCGGGCCGCCTCGGCGACCAGGTCGGGGACGGTGAGCTGCGGGTGCTGTAGCCAGGGCTCGGTGTCACCGGCCGCGGCGGCGGGGCTCGCGGCGGCTGCCAGGCGCTCCGCTTCGCCGCGCAGGACGGCCTCGATGGCTCCCCGCTCGGCGTCCAGCCAGTAGGTGTTGCCCAGCCCGCCGAGCAGTTCGAGCACCGGGTCGTCGGGGCCGGTGAGCCCGGCCGGGCGCAGCCAGACCCGCTCGTACTCGTCGTGGTACGGCGTCAGGACGAGGGCCGGGCCGCAGTCGACCAGCCCGTTCGGGTCGGCTCCGCCCACGGCCGGCAGGCCGAAGTGGGTGCGCAGGACAGCCGACAGCGAGTCGCCCTTGGTGGTGTGGACGAGGTGGAAGTCGAGCAGCAGCTCCGGATCGGCGAGGCGGTTTCGCAGCGCGGCGGCGGCCGCGGGCAGCAGCGGGCGCAGCGGGCTGTCGGCGGGCAGGTGGTAGGCGAGCCAGCGCAGGGCGTCGACGGTGCGGCCGAGGTCGCCGGAGTCGGGTGCGGCGCTCTGGTCCTCGGCGAGCAGTTGGGGGGTGGACCCGCCCTCGTCGCTGAGCCGGAAGGTCGTGGTGCCGGTCAGCCAAGGGGTCTGTGCGGGGTTGAGCACCGCCTCGATGTGTTCGATCCGCGCACCCGTGACGGTGGCCTGGGCGGCCTCGGGGAGGGTGACGAGCCGGCCGAAGTGTCGGATCCAGGCGGCGGCGCCGGCATCGACGTCGGGGCCCTCCGTCCAGAGGGTCTTCGGGTCGGCGGGCAGCAGGGCGCCCCAGACGTCGGCGAGGACGGTCCGGTCGCGGCCGCGCAGCCAGTCCCGGGCGGCCTTGGCCTCGGTGGACTTGAGGCCGTACTCGGCGAGGCGGTCGGCGGGCAGGACGGCGCTGTGCCACTGGAAGAGCCCGGGCGGCGGGCTGAGCAGCAGGGCGGCGCGGGCGGCGCCGATCCCGGTGAGCCCGCCGAAGGCGGTGGCGCGGGCGGGCTGCCAGGGGGCGCCGCCGTGCAGCGCGGCGGCCTGCCGGAGCGCGGTGATCCAGGCGGCGTCGACCCGCTCCTCGGTGCCGCGTTCCTTGACGGTGGTGAAGTGGGCGACGGGGCCGAACGCGCCGCTCGGGTCGTGGTCGACGGCGTACCACTGCTCCGTGCCCTCGTGGTGCCGACGGTGGCCGAGGATGACGACGGTGCGGTCGCCGTGGCGCAGCACCTGCCCCTCGCGGGAGACGGCGGGCCGGCGGCGGTCGGCGCGGTCGGCGGGTTCGCCGAGGACGATCTCGCGCAGGGTGGCGCCGTGGTCGGCGAGCACTCCCTCGGTCAGTTCGCCGAGGAGCAGCATGAGGCTGGAGCGGTGGGCCGGTTCGGTGAGCGGGGCGGCCACCGCGTAGGCGAGGGTGTCGAGACGGCCGAGCAGGTGGAGCCAGCCGTGGTGGGTGTCGCCGTGTTGCAGGGTGACGGTGGCCGGGGTGCTCCAGCCCTCGCCGGTGGCGGCCGGCGGGTCGGCCAGGACGGCGGTGACGGCGCGCAGGTTGGTGAGCACCCGCCACCGGTCTCCGTCGCCCCAGTTGGGGCCGAAGCAGGCGACGTCGGGCAGGAGGGTGGTGACGGCGTCGCGCAGTTCGTGGTCTCGGCCGTGCTCGGGCCGGTACTGGGCGGCCTCGGCCTTGGACGGCTTCTCGGCCTCCGGCTGCGGGACGAACCGGGCGGTCCGGTCGAGCAGGTCGGCGGCGGTGCGGGCGAGCCCGGCGACCCCGGCGAGCAGCAGCGGGTGGCTGACGCCGGGCAGGACGGTGCCGACCGCCTGGACGGGCAGGACGCGGCGGGCACCACCGGAGGCGGCGAGCGGGCGCCGGACGCCCTGGACGGTGATCCAGCGCTGCTCCTCCTCGGGCGCGGGCCGGCTGTCGGTCGGCCAGGCGGCGTCGATCAGGCGGGCGGCCTGCTCGGTGTCGACGCCACGCAGGACGCGGGAGCCTGCCTCGTCGCGGGGCCGCAGGGCGTGCCAGTGGTCGAGCGGGGGGACGAGCGCCGTCCCGGCGGCGGCGAAGTCCCCCGGGCGGCAGGGGCGCAGGTCGAGGTTGCGGTCGGTGTCCGTGGCCAGGTCGGGCAGGGTGAGGGCGAGGCCGCCGCGCTGCGCTTCGGTGACGACCGGTCGGGCCTGGCCGGGGAGAGCGAGGCGGCCGACCGGGACGTGGTCCGGGTGGCCGTCGGTGATCGGCAGGACGATGGCCTGCCCGTCGGCGGTCGTGGTGGTGACGGCGCGGCCGGGGTCGATCCGGACCCAGCTGCCGAGCACGGTGCCGTCGGTGCCGAGCGGCGTCTGCTCCAGGCCGGGCTGGAGCGGCAGCAGTCGGGCGCGAGCGGCGGGCAGCCAGCCGGCGGCAGCAGTGGCGGCGATGACCGGTGGTTCGGCGGCGCGGCCGAGGGCGCCGGTGTGCGGGTCGAGTTCGCGCAGGACGGCGCCGTCCTGGCCGTAGCGCAGCGTCCAGTGGCCGGTGCCGTCGCTGAGGACGCGGTGTTCGCCGGGCATCCGGGTGTCGCCGGGGTGCAGCGGGCGTTCGCCGGTGGTGCGGCCGCCGCCGGGCAGCGGGAGGGAGGGCGGCTCGGGGTCCCGGTCGCCGTAGTAGTAGCCGGCGATGGTCTCGCCGGTGAGTTCGACGACCTCGCCGGGCCGGCTGGACCAGTAGGCGTGCTGCTTTCCGTCCTGGTACCAGGCGACGAGGAGTTCGCCGTCGACGAAGCGCAGCCGGGGCTGGTTCCAGCGCTCCTTCGCCGGGGGCAGGCGCAGGGTGTGCTCCAGCAGGACGCCCTGCGGGCCGACGACGACGGCCCGGTCGTGGCGGGCGAGGATCAGGTGCGGCCAGGCGTCCTCGACGATCAGGCCGGTGAGGCGCCCGCCGTTGAGGCCGGGGGTGTCGGGCGACTCGGAGTCCGGTCCGGCGGAGTCGGGGTCCGCAGGGTCCACGGGCTTGGCGGGGTCGGCCGGGTCGGTGAGCTTGGCCACGGCCTCTTCCAGGGCGGGCCAGCCGAGTTCGTCGAGGATGCCTGCGCCGAGCGCCCCGGCGAGCAGGGCGGTGACGTCGAGGGCGGCGATCCGCTCGGCGGCGGCCGGGGCGACGGCCCGCACGGCGGTGCGGTACGGGCTCAGCGACTGCACCAGGTCGACGGCTCCGGCCAGGCCGCGGGCCGCGGTCAGCTCGTCGGCCCGGAGTTCGGCCCACTCCTCGAACAGGCGGCGCAGCAGCGGCAGGGCGGGCACCTGCCGCCTGACGGCGGTGTCCCAGGCGGGCGGGGTCGCGGCGCGCAGGGCGGGCCGGAAGCGCGGGTCGGCGGCGACGGCCGCGAGGCCGGTACTGTCGGCGCCGCACTGGTCGACCCAGTCCTTGAGGTCGAACCGGTGGGTGGCCGACGGGTCGGCGACGGGCACGCCGTCGGCGAGCAGCTGGTCCAGCAGGTCGAGTTGGGTCCGGCTGCGGCGGACGTCGGTGTACAGGTCCACCGGGACGCCGTCGGCCCGCAGCCGCTCGGCCATCCGGCCGGCCAGGGCGACGGTGGCGGCGCAGCTGGGCCGGGAGCGCCAGCCGCGCCCGAGGTGGTGGCACCAGCGCTGAAGCCACGCGGCAGCGGGCTCGGAGCCCTCGGCGCCCTCGGCGCGCGGGCCGGTGAGCAGGTGCTCGGCCCCGGTCTCGGCGAGCAGGCCGAGCCAGGCGGTGTCGTTCAGGGCGGCGTCGGTGCCGGCCGGGTCGGGCATCAGCTCCAGCAGGCGGGCCCGGACCGCCGGGTCGCGCCGGCCGAGTTCGGTCAGGGAGCCGTGCCAGGACTTCCAGAACGCGCCGGGCGCCCGGTTGACGCCCGGGGCGGCCAGCAGTTCGGCGAGCAGCGCCTCTTCGTGCTCGGCGCGGTCCAGCCCGGCGGCCTTGATCAGCGCGCGGGCGTCCTCGGCGACCCCGGCGTAGGGAGCCATGCCTGCGGCGGAGCGCTCGGTGCAGAGCTGGCGGAAGCGCTGCCAGGCGGTCAGCGCGTCGAGTCGCCCGGCGAGCTCCTTGACGTACTGGCGCAGGGACTTGACGGTGAGCGCGCCGGCCAGGGCGAACTCCAGGAAGACGGCGCGCAGCCGCTCCTCGTCGACCGTCAGGCGGTAGGTGCGCTCGGCCTCGCGGGCCTTGCCGAAGTAGCTGGCGGCGTAGGTCTGGTTGCCGTGGGCGAGGAAGATCCGGCCGACCTCCTCGCAGAAGGTGGGCAGGAAGTGCGGCACGGCGCGGCCGAGACGGGCGGCCAGCTCCTCGAACCCGTCCTTGGCGGTGCCGGGCTTGGACCGGGCCTGGCGGGAGAGCCGTTCCATCTCCTTGACCAGGGCGAGCGCGTGGTGTCCGTTGGCCGGGTCGTGGACCAGCGCCCAGGCGGGGAAGCCGAGCGCCTCCTGGCGGACCTGGCCGACCTCGGCCGGCGTGCCGTCGGGGACCAGCCCGAGGAAGTCGACGGCGAGGTCCTCGGCCGGTCCGAGCGCGCCGGGGACCAGCCGGACGATCCGGCGCCCGTCGAGCGCGGAGTGGGTGTAGGCGCGGGCGGTGAGCACGTCGGCGGCGCTGTCGGGGCGGCCGGCGCCGGGCAGGGTGCCGGCCGGGAGCACGGCCCCCGCGTCGAGCAGCCGCTCGTGCGGCCCGGTGTCCTGGGCGGCCGTCCGGTCGGCGTCCTGAACGGCCCTCTGGTCGAGTCCGGTGGCGGTCATGCGGCGTCCTCCCCTTCGATGGTGCGGCCTGCGTACAGTGCGGCGGCCATCCGCGTGCCCTCGGACCAGGCGATCGGGCCGACCTCGGTGAGCGGCAGCACCCGGCCGTCCGGGCCCGCCCAGCTGAGCGCGCCCGTCTCGCAGGCGTCGTACTCGTAGTAGTCGCCCACCCAGACGCGGGCCTCGACGGTGCGGCCCGCCTCCACCACGGGCTGGACGGCGGAGCCGCCGCGCACCCGGTGGCCGAGCCGGGCGCAGCGCCCGAGCAGCTCGCGCAGCTCCCGGTAGCGGCCGCCGGCGTAGGTGGTGACCTCGGTGCCGGTCGGCAGTTCGTCCGGCCGGTGCCAGACCTCCCGGTAGAGCTGCGGCACGCGCTGGGAGACGCCGAGCTCGACGGCGAACTCGCGCAGGTCGTCGAGGTCCGGGAGCAGCACGGGGTGGGGTATGAGGATCTCGCCGTCGGTGAGCCGGACGGTGTCGCCGTCCAGGTCCACCAGGCCGATCCCGCGCTCGGCGTCCGCACCGCGCAGGAAGCCGGCGACGGCGCCGTCCGAGCCGGTGACCACCAGGTCGCGCAGGACGGCCTGCCAGGCCTCGTCCGCCCAGACCGCGGTCAGCACGGCGGCGGGCACCGGCAGCGAGCGCACCATCCACCGCTCGACGTCCTCCTGGCAGCGCCGCTCGTGCGCGGCCAGCCACTCGGTGAGCTGCCTGAGCTGGACGACCACCGGATCGTCACCGAGCTTCGACGGCAGGGACTTCAGTTCGCGGCCCGCCGCGTTGCGGCAGACCACCTTGCCCTCCTCGTCGAGCGCTACGCGGTACCCTCCCGCGCCTGTTTCCACCCATGCCACGGACGTCTCCTCCCACCTGCCGGTCAGCGATGCGAGGAACGTAGCGAGGCCCACTGACAAAGCGGCGGCCAGGGAGGCCGTTCCGCGGCTTCCGGGGCGCAAACCCATCGAACGAGTGAACGGGGCGGGCGACCCACCGCCCGCCCCGCCACCCGCCTCCCGCCGCAGCGCCAGATCAGATCTGACGTATCGTCAATTCACTGACGTCGCACGGGGAACGATCACCGGCGCGCCGTCGCCGGGGGCGGCGAGCACGTCGCTGTCGATGTCGTACAGCGCGCGCACGAGCGGCGCGTCGACCACCTCGCGGGGCGGGCCGCAGGCCACCACCGAGCCGTCGCGCAGGGCGACGACCAGGTCGGCGTAGCGGGCCGCCGCCGCGAGGTCGTGCAGCACCATGACGACCGTCCGCCCGCCGGCGGCGACCTCGCGGACCAGTTCCAGCACCTCGACGGCGTGCCCGAGGTCGAGCGCGCTGGTGGGTTCGTCGAGCAGCACGACGGGCGCGTCCTGGGCGAGCACCATGGCGAGCCAGCAGCGCTGCCGCTGGCCGCCGGAGAGGCGGTCCAGCCGGCGGTCGGCGAGTCCCTCGACGCCGGTGGCGCGCAGGGCCCCGGCGGTGAGCCGCTCGTCGTCGGCCGACCACTGGCGGAAGAGCCCCTGGTGCGGGTGGCGGCCGTAGCGGACGAGCCCGGCGACGGTGACCGCCTCGGGAGCCTGCGGGCTCTGCGGGAGCAGCGCGACCCGGTGCGCGGCCTGGCGCGGCCGCAGCCGCCAGACGTCCTCGCCGCCGACCAGCACCCGCCCGCCGTCCGGCCGGTGCAGCCGGGCGACGGCCCGCAGCAGGGTGGACTTGCCGCAGCCGTTCGGGCCGACGACGGCCACCACCCGGCCGGCCGGCACGGTGAGGTCGACGCCTGCGAGCACCGGGCGGCCGGGGCCGTAGCCGGCCGTGAGGCCCTCGATCGTCAACTCCATCGCGGTTTCCTTCGGTTGGAGGGGCTACCGGCCGGCCGGGCACGGGCCCGAAAAACGGACCCGAACACGGACCCGAACGCGGACGCGGACACGGACGCGGACGCGGACACGGACGCGGACGCGGACACGGACGCGGACCGGTCAGGAGGCGGCGAGCGCCTTGCCGATGTCACCGATGACCACGTCGGCCGCGAGCGGCCCACCGCGGGTGGACCAGACCGAACCGTCCACGGTGACGGCGTGCTTGTTCTTCACCGCGCCCAGCTCCTGGTACGCGGGCTTGGACTGGACGTCCTTGAGCGCGGTCTTGCCGTCGTCGGTGAGGGTGGACAGGAACAGCCAGTCGCCGTCGATCTCGGCGAGCTTCTCCAGGCTGAGCGCCGGGCTGTGCGCGTTGCCGTCCTTGTCCTGCGCGGCCGGGCGGGTGAGGCCCATGTCGAGGGCGACGCCGCCGGCGAACTGCTTCTTCTCCATCCAGCTCGGCCCGGTCGGGTTCCAGCGGACGATGGAGACGGCGGCGCCCTTGTTCTTGCCGAGGTCCCCGCCGGCCTTGGCCGCCTTGGCCTCGTAGTCGGCGATCACCTTGTTGCTCTGGTCGAGCTTGTTGACGGCGTTTCCGATGCCGCGGAAGGCGAGCTTCCAGTCGTCGGTGGGTGCCATCGTGACGAGGGTGGCGGGGGTGATCTCGCGCAGCTGCTTGAGCATCTGCTCGTCCTGCATGTCGCCGGCCAGGATGAGGTCGGGCTTGGCGGCGATGACCTTGTCCATCACGGGCTGCAGCAGGTTGCCGACCACCGGGACGCCCTGGACCTTGTCCTTGAGGTAGGCGGGCGGCTCGTTGAGCCCCTGGCCGTTGGTGATGCCGACGGGCTTCACCCCGAGGGCGAGCACCGCGTCGAGGTCCTCCTGGGTGAGGGTGACGATCCGCTGGGGCGCGGCGGGGATCTCGACGGCCTTGCCGGTCGCGTCCTTGACGGTGCGCTTGCCGCCGGCCGCGTCCGCCGCCGGGCTGCCGGCGGCGGAGGAGCCGCCCGGGGAGCCCGAGGATCCGGAGGAGGACCCGGAGGAGCCGCACCCCGCGAGCAGGAGGGCGGCCGCCCCGGTGACGGCCAGCGCCCGGGCCGCGCGGCGGCGGACGGGGTGGAGCGGGCTCTGGGCGAACGGCATGGGTGCCTCCGGGCAGCGGTGGTACGGGGGTTGGGCGGCGTCCGGGCAACCCGGCACGATGGCGGTGCCCACGGGACGATGTGCTCATTAGGTTAGCCTTACCTTATGACGTTGTCGCAAGTGGGCGCCCCCGGGCAGTCCCGCACCGAGCCGGACGCCCCGCCGCCACCGACGCCACCGCGCGGGGACGGCCGCCGCGCCGCCTGGCCGATCGCCCTCGGCGCGGTCGCGGTCCTGCTCGCCCTCGCCGCGCTCTCACTGTCCGTCGGCGCCGGAGAGGTCGGCCCCGGGCGGGTGCTGGACTACCTGTCGGACCGCCACGGCGCCCGCGCCGACGGCCGGCTCGCCCTCGTCGTCGGCGATCTGCGCCTGCCCCGCACGGCCACCGCCCTGCTGGTCGGCGCCGCGCTCGGGGTCGCGGGGGCGCAGTTGCAGTCCGTCACCCGCAACCCCCTCGCCGAGACCGGACTGCTCGGCGTCAACGCCGGCGCCTCGCTGGGGGTCGTGCTCGGCATCGCCGTGCTCGGCGTCCAGACCTCGTACGGGTACCTGGCCTTCGCCTTCG
This sequence comes from Kitasatospora sp. NPDC094016, assembly GCF_040304045.1. Taxonomy (NCBI): domain Bacteria; kingdom Bacillati; phylum Actinomycetota; class Actinomycetes; order Kitasatosporales; family Streptomycetaceae; genus Kitasatospora; species Kitasatospora sp. NPDC094016. The sequence goes on along the minus strand of NZ_JBEOUK010000001.1, from coordinate 22,998 downwards.
GCGGCGCCGTGCTCGCCAGCACGCTGGTGCTGCTCATCGCGGGTGCCCGGGGCGGGTCCCCGATGCGGCTGGTGCTCGGCGGCTCGGCGGTCGGCGCCACCTTCGGCGGGCTCACCGGCGTGCTGATCGTCAACTCGCCCGAGGCGTACGACCGGTACCGGGTGTGGGTACTGGGCTCGCTGGCCGGGGTGGAGGGCTGGACGACACTGCGCCAGCTCGCCCCGGTGCTCGGCGCGGGCTTCCTGCTCGCCCTGCTCGCCACCCGGCCGCTCACCGCGCTCGCGCTCGGCGACGACCTCGCCCGCGGCCTCGGCCACCGGCCCGGCGCCACCCGGGCCGCGGTCGCCCTCGCCGTCACCCTGCTCACCGCCTCGGCCGTCGCGCTGGCCGGCCCGATCTCCTTCCTCGGCCTGCTCGCCGGGTTCCTGGCGCGGGCCGTCGCCGGCCCCAGGGTCGGGCAACTCACCGTGCTCGCCGGGCTGTTCGGTGCCGCCGTACTCACCGGGGCCGATGTGCTGGCCCGGGTGGTGGCCCGACCGTTCGAGGCGCCGGTGTCGGTGATCGTCTCCCTGGTCGGCGCCCCCGCGCTGATCGCGATCGTCCGCTCCCGCCGGACCGCCGCGCTCGGCATGGCCGACCCGGCCGAGCCCGCCCCCGCCCGGCGGTCCGAGCCGCCCGCGCCCGAACCCGACCTGGTGCTGCGGCGCGGCGCCTGGTCGCTGCTGCTCCCCCGCCGGGCGCTGCTCGCCTCGCTCGCCCTGGCCGCGTCGCTGCTCGCCGTCGTCGTCGTGTCCGCCCACGCCGGGCAGAGCGAACTCGGCCTCGGCCGCACCCTCCAGGCCGTGTTCGGCTACGGCGACCGGCTGGACGTGCTGCTGGTGCAGAGGTTCCGGCTCGGCCGGATCGTCGCCGGGCTCGCCGCCGGCGCCGCCCTGGGCCTGGCCGGCTGCCTCACCCAGACCCTCGCCCGCAACCGCCTCGCCACCCCCGAACTGCTCGGCGTCAACGACGGCGCCACCGCCGCCGTCCTGATCTCCGCCACCGTCTCCGGCACCTTCGGCGCCTGGTGGGCCGGCCCGCTCGGCGCGCTGGCCGCCGTCCTGGTCGTCACCCTGGTCTCCGGCGGGCTCGGCACGCAGGGCTACCGGGTGCTGGTCGTCGGCCTCGCGATGTCCGCGCTCGCCTCGGCCGTCATCCAGGTCGCGCTCGCCCGCCGCTCGCTCAACTCGGCCGGCTCGCTGTACGTCTGGACCTCCGGCAGCCTCAACGGGCGGGACTACGCCGTCGCCACCCCGGTCCTGATCGGGCTGGCCGTGCTCGTGCCGCTCGCGCTGGCGGTGGCCCGGCGGCTGGCGGTGCTGCGCTTCGACGACAGCGTGGCCGCCTCACTGGGCGTCGACCCGGCCCGGGTCCGGCTCGGCTGCCTGCTGCTGGCCGTCGCGCTGGCCGGGCTGGCCGTCGGCGTGTGCGGGCCGGTCGGCTTCGTCGCGCTGGCCGCGCCCGTGGTCGCCGGGCGGCTGGCCGGGCCGGCGCGCGTGCCGGTCCTCGGCTCGGCCCTGACCGGCGCCGTCCTCGTCGTGCTCGCCGACACCGTGGGGCGGGTGCTGATCGGCGGGGTGGAGATCCCGGTCGGCATCGTCACCACCGTCCTCGGCGGCCCCTTCCTGCTCTGGGTGCTGCTCGGCCGCAAGGGCACCCCCGCCTGACCTCCCCGAGGAGTCCCGCAGATGGAAACCCTTCCCCTCGTCGAGCCCGATCCGGCCGACCCCGCCTACCGCCTGGTCACCTTCGTGCACGAGGACACGTCGTGCGACGGCGTGCTCGCCCTCCTGCACACCGTCACCGACAAGGACCGGCACGCCGGCGACCTCGCCCCGCACCTGATGACCCGCCGTGACGACGGCCGCTGGTCGATCACCTACCGGCTGCGCGCCGACCACCGGGCGTCCTACCAGCTGTACCCGTTCCGCGGGGACGCCCCCGGCACCGCCCGGGCGGACTGGCTGCGCGTCCTCGACCACGCCCGCCCCGACCCGTACGACGCCGCCCCCCGGCTGCCCGCCCGCGACGGGCGCCACCCATCGTCCGTGCTCAGCCTGCCCGACGCCCCCGCCCAGCCGTACGTCCGGCGGCGCGACGGCGTACCGCGCGGGCGGACGGTGGCCCACGAGGTGGCCGGGCGGCGGGTGGACGTCCACCTCCCCGCCGGGGGCGGGCCTTCCGCCGGGGACGGGCCGTTCGCGGTGGCCGTGCTGCTGGACGGCGAGATGTGGGGCGAGGTGCTGTCGGTCGGCGACACCCTCGACAACCTGGCGGCGGACGGCGCCATCCCGCCCACCGTCGCCCTGCTCGTCCACACCATGGGCCCCCGCCGCCCCGACGACCTCAGCTGCAACCCGGCCTTCGTCGACCTCCTCGCCGACCGCCTCCTCCCCTGGGCGGCGGCGGAGTTCGGCACCACCACCGACCCGGCCGGCACCGTGATCGCCGGCCAGAGCGCGGGCGGCCTCACCGCCGCCTTCACCGCGTTCCGGCGCCCCGACCGCTTCGGCGGCGCGCTCTGCCAGTCCGGTTCCTTCTGGTGGCCGGACGAGACGGAGTTCGACGAGGGCAGCGAGTGGCTGACCCGCCAATTCGCCCGCGAGCAGCGGCGGGAGGCCCGGTTCTACGTCGAGGTCGGCCTCCAGGAGTGGATGCTGCTCGCGCAGAACCGCCACCTGCGCGACGTCCTCACCGCCCGCGGCTACGACCTCGCGTACCGCGAGTTCAACGGCGGTCACGACTACGCCTGTTGGCGCGGCGGGCTGGCCGACGGGCTGGCGCACCTGCTCGGGGGCGCCTGACGGTTCCCGGGGGGATCGGCGGACCGGCGGACCGGCGCGCGGCGACGGGGGCGTGCTAGCGTCCCGGTGGCGGCGCGCCGGTGACCGCCCCGGACGAGATGTGCGCCGTACCCGGCCCGCCAAGACGACGCACCCAGGGAGACGTCATGGCCGCCGGTGCCCCGATCGCCCGTCCGCTCGACGCGCGGTGGATCCACGGGTCCCCGTCCGCGAAGCACAACACGGACCCGGACATCCAGGTCCACGCGTACGACGAGCACACCGCCATCCTGCGGCAGAACAAGGCGGTCAACTACGAGGCGCCGTTCCTGTTCCTGCTGTTCGGGGGCGAGCGGGCCGTCCTGATCGACACCGGGGCCACCGCCTCCGCCGCGTACTTCCCGCTGCGCACCGTGGTCGACGGACTCATCGACCGGTGGCTCGCCGACAACCCCCGCGACGGCTACGGACTGCTCGTCCTGCACACCCACCCGCACGGCGACCACGTCGCGGGCGATGGGCAGTTCGCCGACCGGCCCGCGACGACCCTGGTCGGCGCCGACCCGGCCGCGGCCTGGCCGTACTTCGGCTTCGACCAGAATCCGGACGCCGTCGCGCGGGTGGACCTGGGCGGCGGCCGGGTGCTCGAATGCCTGGCCACCCCGGGCCACCACCCGGCGGCCGTCACCTACTACGACCCGTGGACGGGCCTCCTGCTCACCGGCGACACCGTCTACCCGGGCCGCCTCTACATCGACGACTGGCCGGCCTTCACCCGCACCGTCGACCGGCTGATCGACTTCGCCGAACGCCGCCCGGTGACGCACCTGCTCGGCTGCCACATCGAGATGACCCGCACCCCCGGCGTCGACTACCCCATCCGCACGACCCACCAGCCCGACGAGCCGCCCCTGCAACTGACCGTCGGGCACCTCCGGGCCATCCGCACCGCCCTCGCCGACCTCGGCGACCGGCCGCGCCGGCACGCCCTGCCCGACCTGATCCTCTGGCCGAGCGCCTGAGCCCGGAAGGCCGCGTCCAACGAACTGGCGCCGCACCCCGCGATCGCGGGGTGCGGCGTGGCCGTTCAGTCGGCGGGGGGTGGTGCCGGCGCCTCGCGGGGGAGGCGGCTGGTGAGGAGGGTGCCGGCGGCGACCAGGGCGGCGGTGAGCAGGAGGGCGAGGCGGTAGGGGCCGGGTGAGCCGCCGCCGGTGTCCAGGGCGCCGATGAGGGCGGCGGTGGCGGCGATGCCGAGGGCGCCGCCGAGGGTGCGGACGATGGTGAACAGGCCCATGGCGCGGCCCATCGCCGGCCCGGGGACGTCGGCGAAGCCGGCGATCTGGACGGTGAGCACGGCGGTGCCCAGGACGAGGCCGACCGCGAACATCAACGCCCTTACGGCCCAAGGGTTCTCGGCGAAGCCGAGGGCGACCAGGACGAGGGCGGCGAGCAGCAGCGCGGGCAGCGCGAGACGGCGGGGGCCGAACCGGGGCAGCAGGCGGTCGACCACCTGGGAGGCGGCCATCAGGCCGATCGCCTCGGGGAAGACGCTCAGCCCGGCGTCGAGGGCCGAGGCCCCGAGGGCGGCCTGGTAGAGCAGCGGGAGGACGAACAGGGCGCCCATCAGGCCGGCCGAGGTGAGCAGGGCCAGCCAGGTGGCGGTGCCGAAGGTGCGGTCGGCCAGCTGCCGCAGGTCCACCAGTGGTTCGGAGGAACGGAGTTGGTGGCGGACGGCGATGCCGAGCAGGAGGAGCCCGGCCACGCCGCCGAGCGCCACTCCCGGCGAGGACCAGCCGTGCGCCGGGCCGAAGCCGAGCGCGTAGGTGAGCAGTCCGAGGCCGGGGGTGGCGAGCAGGAAGCCGGTGGTGTCGAAGCGGCCGGCCGGGGGCTCGTCCGCCGCGCGCAGGCCGATGAGCCCGGTCACGACGGCCGCGATCCCGATCGGCACGTTGACCAGGAACAGCCAGTGCCAGGAGAGGTGTTCGGTCAGGAGGCCGCCGAGTGGCGGGCCGAGGGCGGGCATCAGGGCGGTCGGGACGATCAGGATCCGGCTCAGGCCGGCCCGCTCGTGCGGGGCGAAGGCCCGGAACAGCAGGGTCATCCCGACGGGGGTGAGCAGCCCGCCGGCCACGCCCTGGACGGCCCGCGCGGCGGCGAGCGAGCCGAGGCCGGGGGCGGCGGCGCACAGGGCGGAGGCGAGGGTGAACGCGGCCAGGGAGCCGAGGAAGACCCGTTTCACGCCGAACCGGTCGCCGAGCCAGCCCGCCACCGGCAGGCCGACGGCGAGGCCGACCAGGAAGGCCGTCTCGACGGCGTTGGCGGCCGAGACGGGCCGCCCGAAGTCCTCGGCCATGGTGAACAGCGCGGGGTTGACGATGGTCGAGTCCAGGCCGTTCATGCACATCGCGGCGGTGTAGACCACGACCACCGCGGCCCGCCCCGCGAGCAGGGGGCGGGCCGGGGCGGCCTCGACGGCCGGAGGGGTCACAGGTCGGTCCAGTGGGCGGTGATCCACTGCACGGCGTCGGCGCGCTCGCACGGGCCGTGGGAGACGTTCCAGCCGGCCGGGACGGCGGCGAAGGCCGGCCAGATCGAGTGCTGGGCGTGGTCGTTGACGAGGGCGAGGAACTCGCCGTCGCCGTCGAAGGGGTTGGCGGGGGCGTCACTCATCGGAGGACTTCTCCAGGTGGTCGGCGATCACGCGGGCGATGTGGGCGATCGGGGCGGGCAGGGTCATGTCCTTGTGCGAGCAGGCGACGTCGGTGTTGTCGATGCGCCCGGACACGTACGGGGTCCAGAGTTCGGGCACCAGGGTCTCGTCGATGGTGTCGACGGTGGCGCGGAAGAACAGCACGTCGCCGTCGAAGGGGCGGTGGTCGTGGCCCCGGACGAGGTGGTCGGTGTTGAGGTAGATCCGGTTGAGGGCGGCCACGGTGGCGTCGTCGAGCCCGGCCAGCGGGCTGCCCTCGCGGCGCGGCAGCTCGGTGACGGCGGCGAGTTCGAGCGGCCGCCCGGCGAGGTCCTCGGGGCCGTAGCCGCCCATGGTGAGCAGCGCCTCCAGCGCCTCGGCCCGGTCGGGGACGGGCAGGTCACGGAAGCCCTCGGCGGGGTAGGCGTCCAGGATCGCGAGCAGTTCGACGGCGTGGCCGAGGTCCTGGAGCCGGACGGCGACGGCGTGCGCGATGATCCCGCCGGTGGACCAGCCGAGCAGCCGGTACGGGCCCTCGGGCTGGACCTCGCGCAGCCGGTCGACGTAGTGCGCGGCCAGTTCGTCCAGGGTCCGCGGCAGGGGCCGGGCCGCCGTGGCGGCGCCGACGCCCTGGGCCTGGAGGCCGTAGATCGGCAGGTCGGCGGGCAGGTGGCGGATCAGGCCGGTGTAGCACCAGCTGAGGCCGCCGGCGGGGTGGACGGCGAACAGCGGGGTCCGGCGTCCGGGCGCGGCGGGCCGCAGCGGGAGCAGGACGTCCAGCGCGTCGGCGCTCTGCGAGCCGGCCGCCAGGGCCGTGTCGAGGGCGGCGACGGTGGGCGACTGGAACAGGGTGCCGATGCCGACGTCCAGGCCGAGCAGTTCGCGGATCCGCCCGGCGAGGCGGACGACCAGCAGCGAGTGGCCGCCGAGGGCGAAGAAGTCGTCGTCGACGCCGACCGCCGCGACGCCCAGCACCTCGGCGAAGAGTTCGCACAGCTGCTGTTCGCGCGGGGTGCGCGGCGGGCGTCCGGCGCCGGTGGCGGGCGCCTCGGGGGCGGGCAGGGCGCGGCGGTCGAGCTTGCCGTTGGCGGTGAGCGGCAGCCGGTCGAGCAGGACGACGGCGGAGGGCACCATGTGGGCGGGCAGGTCGGCGGCCGCGTGGGCGCGCAGGTCCTCGGGGGTCGGGGCGGCGACGCCGTTCGGCTCCTCGGGGCCCGCCGTGGTGACCGCGTAGCCGACCAGGCGCTTGTCGCCCGGGGCGTCCTCCCGGACGACCACGGCGGCGTCGGCGACGCCCGGGTGGGCGGCCAGCACGGCCTCGATCTCGCCGAGTTCGATCCGGAAGCCGCGCAGCTTCACCTGCTGGTCGGCGCGGCCGAAGTACTCCAGGACGCCGTCGGCGCGGCGGCGGGCGAGGTCGCCGGAGCGGTACATCCGGGTGCCGCGTTCGCCGAACAGTTCGGCGTGCGGGTCGGCGACGAAGCGTCCGGCGGTGAGGTCGGGGCGGCCGAGGTAACCGCGGGCCAGGCCGGCCCCGGCGACGTACATCTCGCCGGTGACGCCGGGCGGGACGGGCTGGAGGTGCTGGTCCAGGACGTAGACCCGCAGGTCGGGGATGTTGACGCCGATGGTGCTGCTGCTCCCGGCCGCGGCGGTGGCCCGGTCGAGGGCGAGGTAGGAGACGTGCACGGTGGTCTCGGTGATGCCGTACATGTTGACCAGGGTGGGCGCGTCCTCCGGGTGGCGGGCGTACCAGTCGTCGAGCCGGGCCAGTTCGAGCGCCTCGCCGCCGAACACCACGTAGCGCAGGGCGAGTTCGGACCCGGGGCGGTCCCGGTCGGCGGCGCTGAGCTGGTAGAAGGCGGACGGGGTCTGGTTGAGCACGGTGACGCGTTCGCGGGCGAGCAGGTCGAGGAAGGCCGCCGGGTCGCGGCTGACCAGGTGCGGGACGACGACCAGGCGGCCGCCGTGCAGCAGGGCTCCCCACAGCTCCCACACGGAGAAGTCGAAGGCGTAGGAGTGGAAGAGGGTCCAGACGTCGTCGGCGCCGAAGCCGAACCAGTGGTCGGTGGAGCGGAACAGCCGGACCACGTTGTGGTGGGTGACGGGGACGCCCTTGGGCCGGCCGGTGGAGCCGGAGGTGTAGATGACGTAGGCGGTGTCCTCGGCGCGCAGCGGGCGGGTGCGCTCGTGCTGGGCCAGCGGGGTGGCCGGGTGGGTGGCCGACTCGGGCCCGTCGACGAGCAGTCGGGGCACCTGGTGGGCGGGCAGCCGGGGTGCGGTGGCGCGGTCGGTGAGCAGGGCGGCGGGGGCGGCGTCGGCCAGCATGTAGGCGAGGCGGTCGGCCGGGTAGTCGGGGTCGAGCGGCAGGTAGGCGGCGCCGGACTTGGCCACCGCCAGGAGGGCGACCACGAGTTCGACCGAGCGCGGCAGGGCGAGGGCGGCGATGGTGCCGGGGCCGATGCCGTTGGCGGCCAGCAGCCGGGCCAGGCGGTCGGCGCGGGCGGCGAGTTCGGTGTAGTCGAGCTGCTCGTCACCGTAACTGACGGCGACGGCCTGCGGGTTGGCGGCGGCCGCGGCCTCGAACAGCTCGGCCAGGGTGGCGCTCGGGGCCGAGGCGTGCGGGGTCGGGGTGGGCAGGGCCGAAGTGCGCGGGGTCGAGGTGTGCGGGGACGAGATGTGCGGGGTGCCGTTCCACTCGACGAGGGCGCGCAGCCGCTCCTCCTCGCCGATCAGCGGGAGCCGGCCGATCGCGGTGTCGGGGGCGCCGGCGGCGGCGGCGAGCAGCCGGGCGAGGCGGGTCGCGAGCCCTTCGACGGTGGCGGCGTCGAAGAGGTCGGTCCGGTACTCCAGGAAGCCGCCGATGCCGCCGCCGGGGAGCTCGCCCGCGTTGAGGGTGAGGTCGAACTTGGCGGTGCCGCTGGGGACGGCGGCGATCCGGGCGGTGAGGCCGCCGCCCAGCGGGTGGGGCTCGTCGGGGCGGCTCTGCCAGGCGAGCATCACCTGGAACAGCGGGTGGCGGGCGAGGGAGCGCGGCGGGTTGAGCTCCTCGACCAGCCGGTCGAAGGGCAGGTCGGCGTGCTCGTGGGCGGCCAGGACGGTGCCGCGGACCTTGCCGAGCAGCTCGCGGAAGGTCGGGTCGCCCGAGGTGTCGGTCCGCAGGACCACGGAGTTGACGAAGTAGCCGACCAGGTCGGCGGTCCCGGGGTCGTCGCGGCCGGCGACCGGGGTGCCGACGGGGATGTCGGTGCCGCAGCCGTGCCGGGTGAGCAGGGCGGCGAGTCCGGCCTGGACGGCCATGAAGACGGTGCCGCCGGCGGCCCGGGCGAGCGCGGCGAGGGCGGCGTGGGCCTCGGCGCCGAGGCTGAAGGGCACGGTGGCGCCGTGGTGGCCGGCGACGGCGGGGCGCGGGCGGTCGGTGGGCAGTTCCAGCTGGTCGGGCAGGCCGGCCAGGGCGGTGCGCCAGTACTCCGACTGCCGCGCGGCGAGCGGGCTGGGCGCCTCGGCGGTGCCGAGCAGCTGGCGGTGCCAGGCCGCATGGTCGGCGAACTGCACGGCGGGAGAGGGGAGTTCCGGTGCGCGGCCGGCCAGCCGGGCGGTGTAGGCGGCGGACAGGTCGCGGACCAGCGGGGTGGTGGAGGCGCCGTCGCTCGCGATGTGGTGGAGCAGCAGGAGCAGGGTGTGTTCGACCGGGCCGTGGGTGAACAGGGTGGCGCGCAGCGGCGGCCGGCCGGTGAGGTCGAAGGCGTGCCGGACGGCTTCGGCGAGCTCGGTGCCGTCGTGCAGTTCGACGGGCGCGGCGGGCAGCACCCGCTGGTACGGCGTGCCGTCCGGCTCCTCGCCGTAGACCGTGCGCAGCACCTCGTGCCGGGCGGTGAGGTCGCCGAGGGCGAGGGTGAGGGCGGTCCGGTCGAGCGGGCCGGTGAGGGTGAGGGCGAGCGGGATGTTGTAGGTGGGGCTTGGGCCCTGGAGCCGGTGCAGGAACCACAGGCCGCGCTGGGCGGGCGACAGCGGCATCCGGTCGGTGCGCGGTACGGGCACCAGTGCGGGGCGGGCCTCGGGCTCGCCGCCGGGGTGCGCGTCGAGCAGGGCGGCGAGCGCGGCCGGGGTCGGGTGGCGGAAGACGTCGGCGAACCCGACGGCGGCGTCGAAGGTCTCGCGCAGCCGGGCCGCGAGGCGGCCGGCCAGCAGTGAGTGGCCGCCGAGGTCGAAGAAGGAGGCGTCCCGCCCGGGTGCCTGCGGCAGGTCGAGGACGTCGGCGAACAGCCCGCAGACCAGTTCCTCCTGCGGCGTGGCCGGGGCCGTACCGGGCTCGGCGGCGGCGGGCTCGGGCAGGGCGCGGTGGTCGAGCTTGTCGTGGGCGGTGCGCGGCAGTTCGTCGAGGACCAGGACGGCGGCCGGGACCATGTGTCCGGGCAGCCGGGCCGCGAGGGCGGCCCGCAGCGCGGCCGGGTCGAGGGCGACGCGGGGGACGGGGGCGGGTTCGGTGGAGTCCTCCGGCATGGCCTCGAACTCGGAAACCGCCTCGGGAGCCGCCTCAGGAGCCGCCTCGGGAAGCGCCTCGGGGACGACGTAGCCGAGCAGCCGCTTGCCCTGCGGGCCGGGGCGGGCGATCACCACGGCCTGGGCGACGCCCGGCAGTTCGGCGAGGACGGCGGCGATCTCGCCGGGCTCGATCCGGAAGCCGCGGATCTTCACCTGGTCGTCGGCGCGGCCGAGGAATTCCAGGGTGCCGTCCGGTCGGCGGCGGGCGAGGTCGCCGGTGCGGTACATCCGGTCGCCGGGCGGGCCGAACGGGTCGGCGAGGAAGCGTTCGGCGGTGAGGTCGGGGCGGCCGAGGTAGCCGCGGGCCAGGCAGGCCCCGGCGACGTACAGTTCGCCGGCGGCGCCGTCGGGCGCCGGGCGCAGCGAGCCGTCGAGGACGTAGGCGCGGGAGCCGCGCACCACCCGGCCGACCGGGGCGCCGTCCGGGCCGGGCGTCCAGGCGTAGGCGTCGACGGTGGTCTCGGTCGGGCCGTAGAGGTCGATCGGGTGCAGGCCGGGCGCGGCGGTGAGGCGCTGCCACAGGGCGGGCGGGGTGGCCTCGCCACCGACCGCGATGACCGCCGGGCGGTGCCACTCCTCGTCCAGGATGCCTTCGGAGAGCAGGACTTCGAGGTAGGAGGGGGTGACATCGAGGTAGTCGACGCGTTCCCGGTGCAGGTGGCCGGCCAGGGCGGCCGGGTCGCGGTAGGTGGCGTCGTCGAGCAGGTGCAGCTCGTGGCCGTGGACCATCCACAGCACCGGGTCCCAGGAGGCGTCGAAGGCGAACGAGGCGCTGTGGGCGACGCGCAGGCGCTCGCGGCCGGTGCGGCGCACGGCCGGGGCGATGTGGTCCTCGCCGTGGCCCGCGTACAGGTTGGCCAGCGAGGCGTGGGTGACGACGACGCCCTTGGGGCGGCCGGTGGAGCCGGAGGTGTGCAGCACGTAGGCGGCGTGGTGGGGCCGGGGGGCCGGGGGCGCGGTGGCGGGCTCGGCGTCCGCGTCCCCGGGAAGAACGGTGGGCAGGCCGGCGGGGAGGTCCAGTCGGGCGAGGGCCTCGGCGGTGCCGACCGCGCAGACCGGGCGGGCGTCGTCCAGGACGGCGGCCAGGCGCTGCCGGGGGTGGGCGAGGTCGAGGGAGACGCAGGCGCCGCCGGCCTTGAGCACGCCGAGCATCGCGACCAGGGTGTCCACGCCGCGCGGCAGGGCGAGCGCGACCGGCGCACCGGCGCGCACGCCGAGGGCGTTCAGGCGGTGGCCGAGACGGTTGGCGGCGGCGTCCAACTCGGCGAAGGTGAGGGCGGCTCTGCCGCTGCGGACGGCGACGGCGGCCGGGGTGCGGGCGGCCTGCGCGGCGAACAGCTCGGGCAGCGTCCGGTCGAGCGGCGGCTCCGTGCGGCCGGCGGTGGCGCGGCGCAGGCCGTCCGGGTCGAGCAGGTCGATCCGGGCGACGGGCGTCTGCGGGGCGGTGAGCAGCAGGTCGGCGAGGGCGTCGAGGTAGCGCAGCAGCCCGTCGCGGTGGGCGGCGAGCGAGGCGGTGTCGTGGCGGGCCGGGTCGGCGTCCAGGACGAGGCGCAGCGCTCCGCCGGGGGCGGGCGAGACGTTGACGGCGAGGTCGTCGACGGGCCCGGCGGCGAGGTTGCGGACGACGCCGGGCAGGCCGGCCAGGTCGAGGTCGCCCTCGAAGGCCTTGATGTTGACCATCGGGCCGAACAGGGCGCGCCGCTCGCCGGTCAGCCCGAGGTCGCGGCGCAGGTCCTCCAGTGGGTAGCGCTGGTGGCGGCGGACGACGCGCAGTTCGCGGACCACCCGGCGCAGCAGCGCCTCGGCACTGTCGGCGGGGCGGACGGCCAGGCGCAGCGGGAGGATGTTGGCGGCGGCGACGGGGGTGCGCAGGGCGGCCGGTCCGCGGCGGTTGGCGAGCGGCAGGCCGAGCACGACGTCCTCGGTGCCGGCCACGCGGTGCAGGTAGCCGGCGGTGGCGGCGAGGAGCAGTTCGGCCCAGGTGGCACGGGCGGTGGCGGCCGCGCGCTCCAGGCGGTCGCGGGTGCCGGCGGGCAGCTCGGCGGTGAGGCGCAGGGGGGTCTGGGCCGGGGTTGCGGACGGCGCGGGCGCCGGGCTGCCCGGCAGGGTCGCCGGGGTGTCGGCGCCGGCCAGGCGCTCGGCCCAGTAGGCACGGTCGGCCGGGTACTCCTCGCCGTCCCGGTAGGCGGTCTCCTCGGCGGCGGCCTCGGCGAGGGTGGCGAACGGGCGTGCGGCGGGCTCGGTGCCGGTGGCGTACGCGGTGTACAGCTCGGCGAGGCGCTCGCCGAGGAGGTTCAACGCGTAGGCGTCGACGGCGAGATGGTGGATCCGCCGGTACCACTGGTACCGGTCGTCGGCGAGGCGGATCAGCGCGTGGGTGAACAGCGGGCCCTCGGCGAGGTCGGCCGGGCGGGCGAGGTCGGCGCGCATCCAGGCCTCGGCCTCGGCGGCCGGGTCGTGCGCGGCGCGCAGGTCGAGGTGGTGCAGCGGCCAGCGGCGGCCGGGGCGCGGCTGCTGGCGGGGTGTGCCGTCCGGGCCGGTGACGACGACGGCGCTCAGCGCCTCGGCCTCGTCGACCGCCTGCCGCAGCGCGTCCTCGAACCGGGCCTCGTCGAGCGGGCCGGTGATCTCGACGGCGTCGCCGGTGTTGTAGGCCGGGCTGTCGGGGTCGAGTGACTGCGCGTACCAGATGGCGGCCTGGGCGGCGAGCAGCGGGACATCGACGGCCTGGGTTTCGACGGCAGGCATGGTTCGGGGTGCTCCTCGGGGTCCGGCGAACGAAACGCCTAATTAGGTTAGCCTAACCTAACTTCATATGACCTGATCAACGGCCCCACACCGCAGGGGCCCTGACAGCACGGAGGCTCCGCCCATGCCCCTGACCGCGACCAAACAGGCCGTCCGCGAACGCGTCCACGCGCACCGCGCGGAACTGCTCGCGCTCAGCCACCGCATCCACGCCCACCCCGAGACCGCGTTCGAGGAGCACCGCGCGGCCGCCTGGTGCACCGAACTCCTGCGCGCCCACGGCTACGCCGTCACCGCGCCCGCGCACGGACTGGACACCGCGTTCACCGCGAGCCTGGGCAGCGGGCCGGTCACCGTCGCACTCGTCTGCGAGTACGACGCGCTGCCCGGCCTCGGGCACGCCTGCGGGCACAACCTGATCGCCGCCGCCGGCCTCGGCGCGGCACTCGGCCTCGCCCCGTACGCCGACCGACTCGGGCTCACCGTACGGGTGATCGGCGCGCCGGCCGAAGAACGCGGAGCCGGAAAGGCGCTGCTGCTCGAGGCGGGCGCCTTCGACGGCGTGGACGCGGCGATGATGGTGCACCCCTGCCCGGTCGAGGTCGCCGACTTCCGCTCCTTCGCGCTCGGCACCCTCTCCGTCCGCTACACCGGTCGCGCCGCCCACCCGAGCCTCAACCCGCACCAGGGGCGCAACGCCGCCGACGCGCTCACCGTCGCCCAGGTCGCCCTCGGGCTGCTGCGCCAGCACCTGCCGCCGCAGTGGCGGGTGCACGGCATCACCACCGCCGCCGGCACCGCGCCCAACCTGATCCCCGACAGCGCGAGCGCGGAGTACGAGATCCGCGCCTCGGCGGCCGAGGACCTCGCCCGGTTGCGCGCCCGGGTCGAGGACTGCTTCCGGGCCGGGGCGCTCGCCACCGGCTGCGAGGTGACGCTCGACCGGCCCGAACCGGACTACCTGGACATGCGCTCCGACCCCGCCCTGCTCGCCCTCTGGCGGGCCAACGCGTCGGCTCTCGGCCGGCCGGAGCCGGTCGAGAGCGGGCCGTTCGCGTGCACCGACATGGGGAACGTCTCCCACGCCGTGCCCGCCATCCATCCGGTGCTGGACATCACCGGCGGCGCCTGCGCCCCGCACGAGGCCGCGTTCACCGAGGCCGCGGTGGGGGCGGAGGCCGACCGGGCGGTGCTGGACGGCGCGGTCGCCATGGCCTGGACGGCGGCGGACCTGGCGGCGAACGGCTGACGATCGACGGCAGACAGATGACAACTTTCAGATAACAGATTTCATCATCTGTCATCTGAAAGTTGTTCGCTGAACGTCGTCATCTGTCAGCCGCGCAGCAGCGCCGCCTGCGTCGCCCGCACCGCCGTGACGCCCAGTTCCCTCACCAGTTCCCCGACCTCGCCCGGCCGTTGCGGATCGGCCAGCACCACGGCGGCGCCGGTCCGCAGCGGCCAGAGGAACTCCCAGAGCGGCAGGCCCAGTTGCAGCACCCGGTCGCCCGGGCCGAGCGGGTGGGCCGCCTGGAGCTCACGCACCCGGCGGTCGGCCTCGGCGTGGGTGAGCCGGACGGCGGCCGGGCGCCCGCCCGGGCCGTACCCGACGCACAGCAGGTGCTGCGGCGTGAGCGCCCGGGGCGGGTCGGTGGCCAGCTCGCCGTCCACGTCCAACCCGGTCAGCGCCTCCGGCACCCCCTCCCCCAGCACGCACACCGGCGCCGTCTCCGCGAGCAGCCGCTCCCGGCGCCCGGGCGCGTCCGCCGGGTCCAGCGGCAGGTACGCCGCGCCGGACTTGGCCACCGCGAGCAGCGCGGTCAGCAGCTGCGCCGGGTGGCGGGCCGGCGCCAGGCCGACCACCGCTCCCGGCCGGGCGCCGCGCGCGGCCAGGGCGCGCGCCAGCCGGTTGGCCGCGGCGTTCAGGTCCCGGTACGTGACGACCGCGCCGCCCGCGAGCAGCACCGCGGGGGCGTCCGGGGTCCGGGCGGCCTGCGCCTCGACCGGCCCCACGACGGTGGTCGGCGGGTACTTCGCCGCCCGGTCCGCGCGCGGGGGCGTCTGCGGCCCGGCGGCTTCCAGCAGCACGGTCTCCATCAGGCCGCGCCGAGCAGTGCGGCCCAGGCCTCGACGGCCGGGCGCTCGGCCAGTTGCACGAACGCCACCTCGGCGCCCTCGGCCCGCCAGCGCTCGACGAGCGCCATCAGCCGGACCGAGTCCATGCCCCAGTCGGCCAGGTTCTCGTCCAGCGGGACGTCCGCCGGGTCCTCGCCGAGCAGGTCGGCGACCTCGGTCCGGATCCGCTCCACGGTGAAGGCCATGCCCGTCACTTCCCTTCCAGCATCGCGAACACGGCGTCGGTGGTGGTGACCCGCACCCCGATGTGCGCGTACACGCCGGTGGTCACCAGTTGGTCCCGGCCCTGCTCGCGCGGCAGCCGGTCCAGATCAGTGCGTACGAAGGCGCTGTCCTTCCACCTGGTGAGCAGCGTGTCGCCCGGCGCGGGGGCGACGGCGCCGGCACCGGCACCGGCACCGGCATCGGCGAGGGGACGGGAGGGAATGCGGGGCAGGCCCACGACGGTCCTTCCTTCAGTGAGTAGGGAGTGCGGCCGCGATGGCGGCGCGCAGGTCCTTCTTGCTGACCTTGCCGATCCCGGTGGCGGGGAAGCTCTCGACGAACTCGACCCGGTCCGGCACCTTGTACTCGGCCAGTCCGCGCTGTCGCACGAAGCGCTTCAACTCGACGCTCCTGGGCGGCTGTTCGCGCTGCTCGGCACGCAGGACGACGTAGGCGCAGGTGCGTTCGCCGAGGTAGGGGTCGGGCATCGACACCACCGCCGCGTCGTGCACGGCGGGGTGGGCGAGCAGGTGGTTCTCGATCTCCTCGGCGGCGACCTTCTCGCCGCCCCGGTTGATCTGGTCCTTGGCCCGGCCCTCGACCACCAGGTGGCCGGTGGGGGCGCGGCGGACGAGGTCGCCGGTGCGGTAGAAGCCGTCGGCCGTGAAGGAGTCGGCGTTGTGCTCGGGCGCGTTCCAGTAGCCGCGGATGGTGTACGGGCCGCGGGTGAGCAGGTGGCCGGTGGCGCCGTCGGGCAGGTCCTGGTCCTGGTCGTCGACCACCCGGACCTCGTCGTCCGGGGAGATCGGCCGGCCCTGGGTGGTGGTGATCAGCTCCTCCGGGTCCTCCAGGCGGGTGTAGTTGACCAGCCCCTCCGCCATGCCGAACACCTGCTGGAGCGTGCAGCCGAGCACCGGGCCCACCCTCCTGGCGGCCTCGGCACTGAACTTGGCGCCGCCGACCAGCAGCACCTCCAGGCTGTCCAGGCCCCCCGCGCCGGGGCCGCCCGCGTCGCGCTCGGCGGCGTCCAGCCAGAGCAGGGCCAGCGGCGGCACCAGCCCGGTGATGGTCACGCCCTCGCGCTCGATCAGCGGGAAGGCCGTCTCCGGGTTGGGCCGCGGGCACAGCACCACCCGGCCGCCCGCGTACAGCGTGCCGAGCGAACCGGGCGAACTGAGCGGGAAGTTGTGGGCGGCGGGCAGCGCGCACAGGTAGACGCTGTCCTCGTCGAGCGCGCACAGCTCGACCGAGCCGCGCAGCGAGTAGATGTAGTCGTCGTGGGTGCGCGGGATCAGCTTGGGCACTCCGGTGCTGCCGCCGGAGAGCTGGAGGAAGGCGACGCTCCCGGGCTCCGGCTCCTCGGTGGGCCCGGGCCCGTCGCAGGGCACGTCGGCCAGCCGGAGGTGCTCGCCCGGGTCGTCGCCGGCCACCAGGACCAGCCGCAGCGCCGGGCTCTCCGCCTTGACCCGGGAGGCCAGTTCGCGGTAGTCGAAGCCGTTGTCGACGGCCGCGACGACGTAGCCGGCCGCGCCGGTGAAGGAGCAGAAGTGGCCGATCTCGGTGGCGCGGTGGGCGGGCAGCGCGAAGACCGGCAGCGCGCCGATCCGGAACAGCGCGAAGACCACCTCGAAGAACTCGGCCACGTTGGGCAGTTGGACCACCACGCGGTCACCGCGCCCGATCCCCCGGGCGAGCAGCCCGGCGGCCATCCGGTCGGCGCGGCGGTCGAGTTCGGCGTACGTCCAGCGCCGCCCCTCCCCCGCCGGGTCGACGATCGCGATCCGCTCGCCGTGCGCGGCGGCGCGCTCGCGCAGCATCCGCCCGAAGGTCTCGCCGCGCCAGTACCCGGCGGCCCGGTAGCGCTCGGCGAACTCGGCGGGGTACGGGGTGAAGGCGGACTCCTGAACGGGGGCCCGGTCCACGACTGGAGTCCGACCCTGCGTCGGAGACGTTCCCGGCACCGTCACCGCGGCACCCCCGCGGCGTCCAGGAAGGTGCGGAACTTGGCACTGGTCTCGGCGAGTTCGTCCTCGGGCCGGGACCGGTCGACGACGCCCGCACCCGCGTACACCCGCAGGGTCCGCTCGTCCGCCTCCGCGCAGCGGATGGTGACCACCCACTCGCCGTCGCCGTCCGCGTCACCCCAGCCGACCATGCCGGTGTACAGGCCCCGGTCGAAGGGCTCGACCTCGCCGATCACCCTCCGGGCGACGGCCGTCGGCGTGCCGCAGACCGCCGGGGTCGGGTGCATGGCGGTGGCCAACTCCAGGGCGGAGACCGCCGGATCGGCCAGTTCACCGGTGATGGTGGTGGCCAGGTGCCACATCGCGGCGGTGCGCACCAGGGTCGGCCGCGCCGGCACCTCCAGGGTGCGGCAGTACGGCGCCAGCGCGGCGCGGATCGCGTCCACCACGACGGCGTGCTCGTGCAGGTCCTTGGGCGATTCCAGCAGTGCGGCGGCACGCCGGACGTCCTCGCCGAGATCGGCGCTGCGCGGCACCGAACCGGCCAGCGGGTTGGCCAGGACGGCCGTTCCGCGCCGGGAGAGCAGGAGTTCGGGGCTGGCGCCGATCAGCGTCCGCCCGCCACCGGCGGGGACGGCGAAGGTGTAGCCGCCCGGGTCGCGGCGGCCGAGCCGCTGGAGGATCGCGGGCAGGTCCAGCGGGCGGTCGGCGCTCAGCTCCAGTGTGCGGGCCAGCACGACCTTGCTCAACTCGCCGCCGCGCAGCCGCTCGACGGCCGCCGCGACGCCCGCGCCGTACGCGGCCGGCTCGGGGATCGGACGCACCTGCCAGTCGACCAGCTCGGCCGGCGGCGCGGGCAGCGCGATCAGCGGGTCGTCGCACAGCGCCCCGGCTCTGCGGACTCTCTCGGGGACGGCGAGTTCGACCCGGCTGTCGTGGTCGAACGCCACCGCGCCGACCACCAGCGGCCGTTCGACCCCGGCGCGACGGGCCTCGGCCAGCGTCGCGGCGACCCGGACGGGCAGCGGGCGCCCGTCCTGCGGGACCCGGGCGTGCACCCCGGCGGTGAGCAGGGTGCGGGTCGGCGAGGCGAAGAACGCCTCGTCGGCCGTGGCCCGGTACTGGCCGAGCAGGCCGCTGGCCGCGCCGATGACGGCGTGGTCGGGGGCCGGGGCGGGAGCGCCGGCGGGCCCGGCGGGGGCCGGGGCGGCGGGGGCGGGAGCGGCGTGCTCGACGACACCCCCGGCGGGGGCGTGGTGCACCGTGGTCACCGTGAAGTCTCCAGTCTGGGACGGTCTGGACGGTCTGGGCGTCGGGGAGGAAGGACGGGGGGCTCGGGGAGGGAGGTCAGGGCATGGCCGACGCCCGGGGGTTGCCCAGGGCGCGGAGGGGAGCGGCGGGAAGCGGCGGGAAGCGGCGGGGAAGCCGGGGCGGCGAGGGCGTCAGGCGCGCAGGGTCGCGCCGCCGTCGACGTAGAGGTCGTGCATGGTGATGTGCCGGGCCCGGTCGGAGGCCAGGAAGACCACCGCCTCGGCGATGTCGGCCGGTGCGGCGATCCGCCCGAGCGGGATTCCGACCCGCCAGGCACCCAAGTCGCCTTCGATGACCCGCCGTTCGGCGGCCTCGGCGTCCTCGCCCCAGAGCGCGCGCTGCATCCCGGTGTCGGTCGAGCCGGGCGAGACGATGTTGCACCGCACGCCGGAGCGGGCGAGTTCCAGCCCGAGGCAGCGGGTGAACATGGTGGCCGCCGCCTTGGACGCCGCGTACGCGGCCATGCCGGCGCGCGGCACCCCGGCGGCGTTGGAGCCGACGGTGACCACGGCGCCGCGGCCGCGGCCGGCCATCCGGCGGCCGACCGCGCGGCCGGTGTGGAAGACGCCGGTGGTGTTGACCGCGAAGGTCTCCGCCCAGTCCTGGTCGGTGAGTTCGACGACGGGTGCGGTGCGCAGGATCCCGGCGACGTTCACCAGAGCGGCGATCGGCCCGAGTCGGCGCTCGATCAGGTCGACCGTGTCGTCCACCGCCCGGCCGTCGGCGACGTCCAGGACATACGGGTGCACGGCGGGCGACTGTGCCGCGAGGGCGGCGAGCGGGCCGGGATTGCGGTCCACCGCGGCGACGACGGCCCCCTCGGCGACGAGCGCCCGGGCCACGGCCGCACCGATGCCCTGCCCGGCCCCGGTGACCATCGCGACGGCACCGGCGAATTCGGACTGTTGCACGGACATCCCCTCCGACCAGCAATATTAGGTAAGCCTAACCTAACACATACGTTCGGCTGCGCCGATGCCCTGTTCAGCCGTCAACTCACCGCCATCCCCCTCGACTCCGACCCGATCGCCGCCATTTCCGGGCACGCCGGCACGAGACGTTTCGTCTCGCCGATTCGGCGGACCGGACCCCCTGGGGCCGCGGTGCCGCAGGGGGCTGGAGGACGGCGAACTGCCGGACGGCGAACGGGAGCTGAGGGTGGCTCCCGGTCACTCACGAGAGGCCCGCGGGCCCCGGAGGCACCTCAGCCCGTCGCACCCGACGCACCCGTCGCCGGAGCCGACGGCGCCGCCGGGGCCGGGGCGAGACCGGTGCAGCCCCGGAGGGCGTCGCGGCGCTTGCGGGCCGCCTCGGCGGTGGCGCCGGTGACCGGGACGGGCACGCCCTTGTCGTCGATGGTCGCCGGGGCGAAGGCCTCGCCGGTGACCTTGCCGTCGCGGGTGAGGGTGAGGGTGGTGACGCCGGTCTCGTTGGAGAAGGCGTAGTTGGAGGTGCCGTACCAGAGGAAGTTGCCGAAGCCGTAGCCGATGTACGTGTTGCCGAGCATGCCCGAGCCGACCATGGTGTGGGCGTGGGTGCCGACCACGGCGGTGGCGCCGGCGGTGGCCAGCTTCTTGGCGATGGCGGTCTGCGGGCCGGTGGGGCAGGCCTTGCCCTCGTCGCCCCAGTGCAGGTAGACGAGGACGACGGGCGCCTGCTGCTTGGCCGCCTCGACCGCCTTGACCAGTGCGGGGACGTCCAGCGCGGAGGCGATGCCCGGCTTGTTGGCACCGGCCCGCCACTTCTGGTTGGTGAGGTCCTCGACCTGGCTGGCGGCGACGACGGCGACCTTCACCCCGCGCACGGTGGTGACGTACGGCGCGTACGCCTCCTTGGCGTTGCGGCCGACGCCGACGACCGGGATCGGTGAGGAGTCCTTGGCGGCGAGGGTGTCGGTCAGGCCGTCGGCGCCGAAGTCGACGGCGTGGTTGTTGGCCATGGAGACGACGTCGACACCGGAGTCCTTGAGCGCCGCGAGCGCCTTGGGCGAGGTGCGGAAGGTGTAGGTCTTCGGCTCGGGGGCGCCGCGCCCGGTGATCGCCGTCTCCAGGTTGAGGACGGACAGGTCGGCGTCGGCGAGCGTTCGCGAGAGCGGGCCGAGGGCCTGCTCGGGCGGCTGGACGGCGAGCCGGGCCTCGGTGCGACCCTCGAAGTGGACGTCTCCGGCGAACGCGACGGTGATGCTGCCGTCGGGCCGGGGCGCGGCGTTCTTCCCGGCGGCGGCTCCGGACGGCGTCGCGCCCGGGCTGGCGGAGGTGCCCGCCGCCCCGCCGGAGGAGGCCGCGGCCGAGCCGGGCGCGGCGGCCGGCGCCGGGGCGGGGTCGTCGGGCCCGCAGGCGGCGACGGCGGTCAGGCCGACGAACAGCGCGACGGCGGCCGCGGCACGGCGCATGAGTGGTTCCCCCCGGGTCGATCCAGAAGCGGTCAGCCTACGGCACGGCTTCCGCACCCATCCGCCTCGGTTCCGCAACATTCCGGGCACAACACCGACAGGCCGAACACCAACGGCCGAACACCAACGGCCGGACACCAACCACCGGACAGCAGCCACCGAACACCCACGACCGGACACCCACCGCCGGACACCAAAGGCTGGAGCACCGGGCGCCGAGGACTGAGCGCCGCCCCGGCGCGGTAGGAGATGCTGAACCGCCCCGTCCGCCACAGCCCGGAGCCGCACCCACCCCATGGACGACACCGATACCACCGCCTCCACCGGCCCCGCCCCCGCCGGCGGCCCACCGGCCGACTTCACCCCCGCCGAGCGTGCCCGTGGCCGCGCGCTGCGCCGCGCCCAGCTGCCCTGGGCACTGGGCGGGCGGCTGGCGGGCCTGGCGCTCACCCTGCTGCTCGGCCTGACCCCGGCCGGGGCCGGCCTGGTCTCGGCCGTCGGCGGCTGGTTCGGCGGCTCCCGGACGGCCGGGGTACTGGCGGGCGCGGCGGCCCTGGTGGTGCTCGGCCAGGCGTTGCAGCTGCCGTTCGGCGCCCGGCTGCGGGTGGTCCGGGCCCGGTACGGGCTGGTGACGCAGGGCTGGGGCGGCTGGGCGGTGGACGCGCTGCGCGGCCTGGGGCTGGCCCTCGTGCTGGTCCTTCCGCTCGCGCTCGGGCTGTTCGCGCTGACCGCCTGGTCGCCGCGGCACTGGTGGCTGCCGGCGGCGGGCGCGGCGGCGGTACTGACGGCGGCGCTGTCCTTCCTGCACCCGCTGCTGATCGAGCCGGTGTTCAACCGCTTCACTCCGATGCCGCCGGGCCCGCTGCGCAGCGCCCTGCTGGCGCTGGCCGAGCGGGACGGCGTACGGGTGCGGGACGTCCTGGTGGCGGACGCCTCGCGGCGGACCACCGCGCTCAACGCGTACGTGTCGGGGCTGGGCGCGACCCGCCGGATCGTCGCGTACGACACGCTGCTGTCGACGGCCACGCCGCGCGAGGTGGAACTGGTGGTGGCGCACGAGCTGGGCCACGTGAAGCACCGGGACGTGCCGTTCGGCACCTTGCTGGGCGCGGTGGGCGCGGCCGTGGCGGTGGCCGTGCTGGGGGTGCTGGGCTCCTGGCGGCCGCTGCTGTCGACGGCGGGGGCGACGGATGCGGCCGATCCGCGGGCACTGCCGCTGCTGGCGGCGTGCGCGGCGCTGCTGGGGGCGCTGTCGGGGCCGGTCCAGTGCGCGGTGAGCCGCCGGATCGAGGCCAGGGCTGACCGACACGCGCTCGAACTGACGTCGGACGCCGAGCAGTTCGTCGCGATGCAACGCAGACTGGCCTTGGCGAACGTCTCCGATGTCGACCCGCCGAGGGCGCTTGAGCTACTGTTCGCCACTCACCCGAGTGCGACCCGCCGGATTGCCGCCGCCCGCGCCTGGCAGGCCACTCAGGGACGGGGAGGCCCGGAGCGGCGCGCGAACCCGGGGGAATCCGTTGTATAGTGCAACAAATATCGAGGAGGTAGGAACGCCCGTGCCCGGCCGCCAGTCGTCCATCGACGCCATCCAGCGCGAGCTGACCGCCTTCGCCCGGCGCGCCCGGCACAAGGCCTCCCAGCTGCACCCCGACCTCTCCCTGGTCACCTACAGCATCCTCGACCTGATCACCGAGCGCGGCGGCTGCCGGGCCGCCGACGTGGCCGCCCACTTCATGCTCGACAAGTCGACCGTCAGCCGCCAGGTCACCGCCCTGGAGAAGCTCGGCCTGCTGCGGCGCGAGGCCGACCCGGACGACCAGCGCGGCCAGATCCTGCGCGCCACCGAGGCCGGGCTCGCCCTGCTGCAGGACGCCAACGAGCAGCGCCGGCTGGCCTTCACCGCCCGCTTCACCGACTGGTCCGACGACGACGTCGCCCGCTTCGCCGCCTACCTGGCCCGCTACGGCGAAGAGGGCTGAGACCCCCTGTACGGGGGGCGGTTTCTAGGGATCGTTGCAACACGTGGTCGGTTGTTCAGGCCGCGATGAGTTTATGCAGGCGCTCGGCTGGGGTTTCCCAGCCGAGCGTTTTGCGTGGGCGGCCGTTGAGCTCGGCGGCGACGGCTGCCAGGTGCTCGCTGGTGTGGGCTGTCAGGTCGGTGCCCTTGGGGAAGTACTGCCGCAG